>CAZEHT010000102.1:0-14579 GCA_964511995.1 uncultured Mycobacterium sp. | reverse complement strand
CGTCATCCTTGACTGCCAGCGGCACTCCCAGCAACGGCGCCCGCTCGCCCGCCGCACGTCGGCGGTCCGCGTCGGCGGCTTCGGCGAGCGCAGATTTCCGAAGGACCACTCGAAAGGCATTGAGCGTGGACTGGCTGGACTCGATCGTCTCAAGGGCATGGCGGGTCAGGGCCACCGATGTCACGTCCCCGTTGCCGAGCCGGTAGAGCTGGTCGGCCACAGTCGGGAATCGGGGCGCCTGCGTCGTCATTTGGCAACGACCCTATCTGCGTCGCCGGCGCGGTAGAACCATATCCGGCGGGTGTGCGACACGATCGTAGGTTCACGGGATCGCTGCTGGTCGCCTCCCGTCTGCTTGTGGCAAAGCAACATACGGGAGGACGTCGGTGGCCGGTCCCGTCTCAGCCGGATCACCCCGGCCAAGGGTGGCAGCTATTAGCCGCTGAGTTGGACAAGGGGCGCGCCGAGCAGCTTCGGTGGAAGTGGTCGGCGCGCTGGTCGCTTCCGATGGTGCAAACCGACCGCTGGCGGAACGGGCGGCTCGGGAGGACGCCGACGTTCACCACGCCGTGTACTTCCGAGATCGGTGCGCCTTGTTCCGAGACCCCTCACCCGCCGGTGCGGTAGACATTTGTCGCATGGGTGTGCTGACGGCCTTGCGGTTCAATATGACCAACGTCGCGGATCCGCGCGCACCCCACGGCGAGAGATACCGCGCCGCCCTGGACATGGCCGACTACGCAGATGCGCGCGGGGTCACCGCCGTCAGCTGTGAGGAGCACCATCTGGCCGCGACGGGCTGGCTGCCGTCCCCGCTCGTCATGGCAGCAGCCCTGGCCGCCCGCACCAGAATCGCACGTATCAGCGTCAACGCCCTGCTGATAACCCTCTACGATCCCATCCGGCTGGCCGAGGACATCGCGGTCGTCGACAACGTCGCCAACGGCCGGTTCAGCTTCGTGGCCGGGATGGGCTACCGGCCCGACGAATACCATGCCGTGGGAAGAAGCTGGCAGAACCGCGCGCAGTTGATGGACTTTTGCATCGAAACGCTGCTCAAAGCCTGGGGTGACGAGCCGTTCGAATATGACGGGCGGACTGTCGATGTCACGCCGAAGCCGCAGACCAAGCCGCACCCGTTCTTTCTCATCGGCGGAATGAGCAGGGCCGCCGCCCGGCGCGCGGCGCGGTTCGGGCTGCCGTTCTCACCCCCGATGCCCATGCCGGAGATCGAGGCGTACTACGCCGAAGAGCTGGTTCGGAACAACCAGACCGGCTTCGTCTACCGGCCCGAAAACGGCAGCTCCACGGTTCTTCTCACGAACGATCCGGATGCCGTGAAGGAGGCTCACGGCGAGCACATGGCCGCCGAGGCGGGTGAATACCGGGCCTGGCACCGCGCCGGAGTCGACCGCCCCGACAACATAAGCGAGCTGCTTACCGTGGACCAACTGATTGCTCAGATCCGTTCCGGCAGAACCGAAGTGGTGATGAACCCACTGGTCGGCGGACTGCCACTGAACGTCGGCTGGGCCAGTGTGCGCCTGCTGTGCGACGAGGCGCTTCCGCAGTTGGCCGGGTTCCGGTAGCAGGTTGGCGGCTGCCGGGACGCAGTGGCCATCCGAGGGCAGCTGGGTCCGAGGGTCTTGCCTTAGGCTATCCAAACTTCTACGATTTGCCGCAATCAAGATTCCGATTGTCGGCATAAAGGAGATTGTTCGCACTTCCGTCCTGGGGACTGAGGCCGCGCCGAGCCAGGCGTCTGCGGTACTCGCCCTCGCAGTCCGCTGCGGATCCACTCCGCGTCCCAACCCGAGGAGGAGCATTTGACCGAGAACGACCAGCTTCCGCTGGCCGCGCGCCCATGGGCCGACCTGCCGGGTCACTGGCTGTTGGCCCGGCTGGGTAAGCGTGTCCTGCGGCCCGGCGGCCTGGAACTGACCACACGCCTCCTGGCGGCGGCCGGAATCGGCGGCTCCGACGTGGTCGAATTGGGACCCGGCCTGGGACGCACCGCAAAGGACATCGAAGCGCGCAAGCCGTCCTCCTACATCGGGGTCGATGAAAACGGCGCCGCCTCGGCGATGGTGCAGAAAGTCGTCGACGCCACCGGTGGACGTGCGGTGGTCGCCGACGCGGCTGCCACCGGACTCGACTCGGGAAGCGCGGACGTCGTGATCGGGGAGGCCATGCTGACCATGCAGGGCGACAAAGCGAAGAAGGCGATCATCGACGAAGCCTTCCGGGTGCTGCGCCCAGGCGGTCGCTATGCCATCCACGAACTCGGCCTAAAGCCGGACACTCTCGCGCAGGACACCAAGGACGCCATCAGACGCGACTTGGCCCGCGCGATCAAGGTCAACGCCCGCCCGTTGACCGTGCAGGAGTGGACCGCAGTACTCACCGAATCGGGATTCGAGGTCCGGACCGTCAAGCAGGCACCGATGGCGTTGTTACAACCGAAACGGTTATTGGCCGACGAAGGACCGCTCGGAACCCTACGGATTGTGGCTAACGTCCTGACCCGCCCTGCGGCGCGCAAGCGCGTGCTTGAGATGCGACGCACCTTCAGCCGCTATCGGGATGCACTGACCGCGGTAGCCATCGTCGCGGTCGTGCCCGGCGAAAAGTCGACGCCCGTGCCATGAAGACGGCCACGATGGCCCCGTGCGAACCGGCGAGAACTCCGGCCATCGGATCCTCACCGTGGCACTAGAGACTTCCCCGCAGCGAACGACAGCGTCGGTCCTACCGATCCCTGCTCGGCACTTGAGGCGACGCTGCGCAACAGGTATCGGCGCTGCCCCGGCCCGCAGCCTGGCATCGATTGGCCGCGGCGTCCTCCTCGCGTCTGCGGTGCTGAGATACGCGGTCACGGACGTCCTGCTTCTCCGCCTGCCGGTCGCAGAATTCATCGTCCAAGCATGGGCGCTGCTCAGAGTCACCGCAGCGCCGGCGGTCCTGATGGCGATCCCGATCGGTGCGATGGTCTCCATACAGGTCGGCGGTCTGGTCAATCAGCTGGGCGCAACCTCGATGGTCGGCGCGGCCAGCGGTTTCGGGGTGATTCGGCAGGGCGCGCCTATGGCCAGTGGATTTCTGATGGGCGGTGTGGCCGCTGCGGCAATCGCGTCCGACCTGGGGGCCAGGCAGATCCGGGAAGAGCTCGACGCGCTCCGCGTCATGGGCATCGATCCGGTGCGCCGACTCGTCGTACCGCGATTCCTGGCACTGGTGTTGATCGCTCCGGTGCTCTGTTTTTCGATCATCGCGTCCGCCGTATCGGCCTCCTTCCTGATCGCGGTCGGAGTCAATGGGGTGACGGTCGGCAGCTTCTGGATGTCCTTCGGATCCTTCGCCAGGGAAATTGATGTCTGGTTTGCCGTGGGTAAGACGCTCGTCTTCGGGGCCATCGTCGGCGTCATCTCCTCGCAGCGGGGCATGGAGGCCGAGCGGGGCCCGCGCGGTGTCGCGGATGCGGTGAGTTCGGCGATCGTGCTCAACGTCGTGTGCATCGTGATCGCCAACGCCTCCATCACCCAGCTCTTGACAATGTTCTTCCCGGTAGCGGTCTCGTGACGGCGGCGATGTCGAACCGGCGAGCGGCACCTCACCGCCTCGGCTCTGCAGTGCTGGGCTACGCGGGGCAGCGCACGCACGGTTCTCTTCGGGGGATGGGCCGGTGGGTCCTCTTCACCGGCCAGACCGTGTGGTTTCTTCAGTGGACCGTGCTGCGGTACCGGCGCCAAACCTGGCAGGCCATGAACGGCTTGGCGTGGGGGCGGGGTTCGATCCTCGTCGATGGCGGCGTCCTGAGCGTGCTCCTGATCATGGGAATCGCCATGGGCGCCTCCGTTGCGATCGAGGCGTTCTCGATTCTCAACATCATGGGTTTCGGCACCCTCTCGGGGATCATCGGCGGCGTGGCCAACGTTCGCGAGATAGCGCCGATGGTCACGGGTATCGCGTTCGCGATCCAGGCCGGCAGTCGGATGACGGCAGAGATCGGTTCCATGCGGATCTCCGGCGAGATCGACACCACTGAGGCGATGGGGCTGCAGCCGATTCCGTTCGTGGTGGGCACTCGACTCATCGGCGGACTGTTGTGCGTGATCCCCGGATACTTCGTGGTGCTGATCGCCAGTTTCGTCGCGGCGAACACCGTGGTCGCGGTATTTCGCAAGCAACCCGGCGGAACCTATCACCACTATTTCGTCCAGTCGCTTTCCCCGGTCGATATCGGCTACTCGGTGACGAAGGCGGTGGCTTTCTGCTCGATTGTGACCCTTATCCACTGCTACTACGGCTATTTCGCCTCCGGCGGTCCGGTGGGAGTGGGTGAGGCAACGGGTCGTGCCGTCCGCTCCAGCCTGATCACGGTCGTCGTCGTGAACTTCACGCTGACCATCTCAATGTGGGGCCTGCAGCCCGAGTTCGTGTTCCGAGGGTAAGTCGGCGCACATGCTACTTCGCACATCGGAAGAACAAGAATCCCGGATTCTGGCGCGCACGGGTCTCGCCGTGGTCGCCTGCCTGGTACTGGCGGTCTCGCTGGCGGTGTTCAATCCGTTCGCCCGCGGTGCGGCCGAGCACACCGCGGTGACGATCGACACGCCCTACGCCGGTCTGGGTGTCGTAGGCGGAACGCCGGTGATCATGCACGGCGTGCGGGTCGGTGAGGTCGCTGCGGTGACCAGCCGCGCGGAAGGTGGTGCGCGACTGCACTTGCGGTTGAAGCCGACACCGGCCGCGGGTTTGACGGACACACTCACGATGGATTTCCGGCCGTCCAACTACTTCGGCGTGACGGGTGTCAACTTGATCCAGGGCCCGATACGGGGCCGGCCGCTCCGTGACGGTTCGCGTCTCGATCTGGTTCCCCGCGGCAATTTTACGATGCAGGCTTTCCTGTCGCGGGTCGGTCAGGTCACCCACGGCGTCGTGACACCCGAGTTGGCGTCGGTGGTCGACCGGGCAACCAGATATGTCGACGGTCTCACTCCGCTTTTGGAAACGCTGCTGCTGATCGCCAACACCATGACTGAAGTCCAGACCGTCAGCGCCGAGCGGCTGGTGCGAAACATCGCCGGAATCGGTGCTGCCGCACCGTCGTTCGCCGATGGCCTCAGTGACTTGGTCGACCGCCTGGACCACACCGGTCTCGATGTCGATGAGAACTTCTTTCAGGACCGCTTCTTGGCGACGGTGCAGTTGGCCTCCACCGGCCTGTTCGGCTCCGTCGGCGCGTTGCTGTCGTCGCATGTGCACGAACTGACGCCGGCGACCGAGATCGTTCGGGCACTGGCGATGCCGGTGCCTGGGATAGCCCAGCCCGAGAACATCTCGGATTCGTTGGTAGAGCTACGGACCCGTTTTGAACGGATGTTCGAAGGCTCCTCCGGCCAGCGGGCCCTGCAGGTGCACGTCGCACTCGATGCCCTCGCCGGGGTGGCGGCCCCGCTCGCCGCAATGGGAGGTCCCCGATGAGCGACCGGCCCAAGATCATCACTGCGAGATCAGCGCTATGGCGCCTCGCGTTGAGTGCGGTTCTCGCCGTTTCGTTGGGCATCGTGGTGATCGCTGTCCTGCGTCCGCCGGTCGCCGGCGAGACGCGTTCGTATGCCGCAGAGTTCACCGATGCATCCGGTGTTCGGGTCGGCACCGACGTGCGGGTTCGGGGGGTCCAGGTCGGCAAGGTCGAGTCGGTGAAGCCGGTGCGGCACGGGGGCCAGAGCCTCGCAGAGGTCGGCTTCACCCTCCAGAACCGGTTCGGGGTCGGGTCCTCGACACGGCTGGCAATCAAGTTTCAGGCTTTGACGGGCCTGCGCTACCTCGACGTCATCGATCCCCTCGACGTCGGTGCCGGCGATCCCGCCACCCGGCTGGTGATGAGGATCTCCACCGACATGACCCAACCGTCGCTGGACATCACTACGTTGTTCAACGGACTCCAGCCGGTATTTGCCACACTGAGGCCGGAGGAGATCAACGCCTTCACCGACAACGTCTCGACGTTGCTGTCCGGCAATGGGGGCGGGGTGGGGCCGATGCTGGACAGCATCCGGCGCCTGACGGAGTTCGTTTCCGACCGGCAATCGGTGATCTCGGCGTTGATGGGCAACCTCAGCGCACTCTCCGACTCGGTCGGCGGACGTTCCAGGGAATTCATCCAACTGCTGGATTGGGCGAACCGCCCGTTGGATGCGGCACTGAACGTGCTCGATGAGTTCCGTAAGTCGGACCTGTATGGGCCGCAGTTCACCCAGGCGGTCGTCAGAGTTCTCAACAGCCTGGGCATCACGCCCGACGCCGATATCGACGACGGTTTGGACAAGGCCCTGACAAACGTCAATGACGCCATCGACGACTTCAAGATGATTCCCGTGGTGTGGGAGAACATCGGTCCGCCGTCGGCGACCGGTGACCTCGTGCCGTGTTCGCGCGGCCGCGCACAGTTGCCGGCGACCATGGACGTCCTGCTGAACGGACAGCGGGTGGTGCTGTGCAACCCATGAAGTGGTTGAGACGGCTGAGCCATCCGATCCTGCTCGGTGCCGGCGCGCTGCTCATGGTCGGGCTGGTCGCCGTGACCGCGGTCGTGATGTATGTCAGCCCGCCGGGCCAGCAGATCATCGCCTTCCGGACCGACGACGCCGCCGCGGTCCGCTCCGGCGACACCGTCCGGGTCGCCGGGGTGGACGTCGGCAGAATCAAGGACCTTTCCATCGAACCGGACCATGTCAGGGTTCGGGCGATGGTGGACAACGACGTCTTCGTCGGCGACCAGTCCCAAATCCAGGTCCGCATGCGAACGGTGGCCGGCGGGCACTACACGGCGATCGTATCCCTGGGGGATCAAGCATTGGGAGACAAGGTCATTCCCGTCGAGCGCGTCACCATGCCGTACAACCTGCTTCGCACCATCACCGATGCGACCAGGATCACCGACGACGTCGGCGCCACGCCGATCCGGGAATCGCTGAACAACCTGCAGCAGGCCCTGACCGGAAACAACGTCGAAACCCTCTCGGCCATCATCGAGGCAGGCAACAGCCTGACGACAGCAATCGACCAGCAACGCGGTCAGATCTCTTCGATCCTCAACCTTTCCGACGAGTACATCGAGGCTTTGAGCGGCTACACCGACCAACTCAAGCAGATGATTCTGAAGGTCTCGATCATCGAACAGACCCTGGTGCTGTATTCGAAGGGGTTCGGCCAAGCCCTCAAAGGGATGGGCGACATCCTCGACTCTCTGAACCCGGTCGGGCAGTTCTACTCGGTCCATCGCGACGAGTTCATCGAGAAGGTCCGCAACTGGCAGGAGATCGTCCAGACCTGGGCGGACCGCAGTGGTCTGGTGGTGCGCGGACTGCGGCGGGTGCGCGACAAGCTCGAGCGCGTCCTCGACGCACAGAATGCCCGGCCCGAGCTGCTGGCCACGGACCTGTGCATCCCGTTACCGGGGAGCGCCTGCTAATGCGGCCCGGGGTTCGCCGACTGTTGGCCGCGGGCGTCGGCGTGGCCACGCTCACCGCGGCGCTTTCCTTGTGCGGCCCGCCACGAAACGCGGCCTGGTCTGCCTACTGCGCGGTCATGGCCGACGGCATCGGCTTGTACGCCGGTAATCCGGTGACGCAGATGGGATACCGCATCGGCACGGTCGACACCGTCGAGCCCGGCAACCATGATGTCCGGGTCGTCTTCACCCTCACCGAACAGCGCCGCATTCCGGCCGACGTCAAAGCGGTGACGCGATCGATGTCGATCCTCGCCGATCGTTCGCTGGAACTGGTGGGTAACTACTCGGGCGGCCCGGAGTTGACCGCCGAGGAATGCATTCCGTTGGAGCGCACGGCGACTCCGAAGAGTCTTTCGGAAATGGTCGGGTCGATAGCCACCTTCGCCGGCACGGCGAGCCCCGACGGTTCCACCAACGTCGCCGACACCGTTCGTGGACTCGAACAGCTCCTGACCGGTCAGGGAACCGGCATTCACGAACTCCTGGTGCGGGTCTCGGCGCTGTCGAACAGTCCCGACAAGGCGATCAGCGACACCGGCTCCATCGTGGCCAACCTGGCACACCTCACAACCGAGCTGACCGCGATGAGAGGCACGATGAAGCAGGTGTTGCTCGACGCCGAGGCGACAACCCCGGATCTCGTCGTGGTCACCGACGGGGTCAAGAGGATGACACGGACACTGCCGCTGATGATCACCATCCTGGCCGATCTGGAACGTGAACTCGGCCAACAGACCCAGCGTGTGCTGGACACGGTCTCCGTGCCGTTGCGCAAGGCCAGTCCTCACGCCACCGCACTGTCGGATCTGTTGACACCCATACCGGGCTGGATCACCACCGCGTCGGCCCGGTTCAACGAGCAGGGCCTGCAGCTCAAGTGGCGGCCACCGATGTTCCGGATCCGTACCCAGGACGGACTGCTGCTGTGCGGCATCATGAATTCGCGGGTGCCGGGTAGTTGCGCCGACATCGCCGGCACGCCGTATGCCGTGGACGTCGCATTGCTGCAGCTTGCGCTCACCGAGGCGAGCCGATGACCCTATCGATCATGCGCCTGCTGGCCGCCATCGGCTGCGCGGTGTTCATCGGGTCGTGTGCACCGTTGCCGACGGACATCTTGCACCGGCCCAACGGCGACCGTAACGGCTACGACCTGATCCTCCAGTTCCGCAGCGTCCTCAATCTCGCCGATCGGGCCCGGGTGGTCATGGACGGCGTGCCCGTCGGCGTCGTGACCGGTCTTGAGATCGTGGGGGACCGCGTGGATGTCACGGCGCGGATCGACTCCGGTGTGGTAGTCACGTCCGACATCCGCGGAGTGCTGCAGCAGCCGACCGTGCTCGGTGACATCTTCGTCGCCCTGGAACGCACCCCGACGGGCGACGCCGCAGCGCCGGTACTGCGTCCGGACGACATCATCCCGCTTGCGCAAACCTCCTCACCCCCTCAGATCGAAGACATCATCGCCAGCCTTGCCGACTTCGTGGCCAGCGGTTCCATCCAGCGAGCAATGGACACCATCATCGGGCTGAACCGGGTCGCCCGGACCGGTGACCTCGAACTGAGTCAGGTTGTGGCGCAGGTGACCACCAACCTCTCCGATGTCGCCGATAATCTCGACGCGGTCGACCTGGCGCTCGCAGGGTTGGCCGACACCTCGGCCGTGCTGAAGGGGAAGAGGACCGCGTTCGAGTACTGGTTCTCGCCGGCAGGAATGCTGGGTCTTGATCGGGCCACACAGGTGACTTCCCGGCTCAGCGTGATGATCCCGTCGATCGGCAGCGTCTACAGCGGCGGATTCTGGCTGGTGCCGATGCTCACCACGATGGGCGACGCGATAGGCGCCGTACAGGCGTCGAAATGGGCCGTCGAGGACGAACTACCCAGGTGGAGAAGGCTGTTCACCGATTACTTCCTCCCACAAGACAAATACCCGGCGATCAACATCACCTCGATCACCGGCCCGGACGGCAGGGAGCTGTCCGGCAACGTCGAGGCCGTTCTCCGAATCCTGGGGGCGATGCCATGACCGTGCGAAACGCACTGTCCGTCACGGCCTTGGCGGCCATTGTGGTGGTGGCCCTCTGCTATATCGCCGCACTGGGCGTGCCGATCGCTCCGCCGGACGATCGCACGAATGTTTCGATGGCCCTGACCAACGTCAACGGCCTGGTGGTCGGCTCCAACGTATTGCTGCGCGGGATACCGGTCGGCAAGGTGACGGCGATCGAATCTGCCGTCGATGGGGCCGCCGTCTCGTTCTACATCGACAGAGCCCATCAGGTGCCGGTGGACAGCATTGTGCGGGTGGACAACCTCTCTGCACTGGGCGAAACCTACATCGGCCTGTTCCCGCGAACCTCAGAGGGGCCGATGCTGGCCGAGGGACAACATCTGGCCGCTGATGCGGTCACAGGGCCGACGACGATCTCCGACTTGGCGGTGAACGTGGGCCGGCTTCTCCAACAGGCTGATCCCACCCAGTTGGAGCGGATCCTCGCCGAGGCCGACACCGCTCTGGCGGACCCGGAGACGGTGCTGCCTAACCTGGCCCGTGCCGCCACCCTCCTGCGCAACGAAGCGGCGAGCACAGACGGCCGCGGGCGGGCTCTGTTGATCAACCTCCAAACCATGCTGCGCAACGCGGGATTCGTCGGTCCGGCGCTGGCGAACCTGGCGCCGAACCTCAAGCAGGTCGGCCCCAATATGCAAGCGATTTTCGCCGGTGCGATGGGCATCGTGCTCGCCGGATCGCCGGAAGCCCTCGAACGCCTACAGGCCTACCTGGCGAGGATCCAGAACTTCCTCGACTCCCGGGCGCCGGATATCAAGGTGCTAGCCGAAACGCTGCTACCGAACGTCCGCTCGATCGGCTCGGCGCTGACGAACTTCGACACCGGGCGAATGCTGGGCAACATGTTGCGCGGCGTGCCCGAAGACGGTGCGATCGATCTCCGCATCACGGTGCTACCACCGGGATAGATCCACGGTGTGAACGATATGCGAGGAAGGCACACATGGCCAACGCCAACAACGACAACGCGGCTGTGCTCGGGAATTCAGCCATGGCAGACGACGCTGAAGGAGAGCCGAAAAGCAGCGCGACCACAGTGGGCAATCCGGCCAGCGGTCCGCGGCAGGTATCGATCTCGGTGCGCACCTTGCGCCTCGGAGCGCTTCTGCTGGCACTCGTTGCCGGCGTCGGAGTGCTCGCGTGGCTGTTCATCGATGCCAGAAGCGAACTCGATGCGCGCGATCGGCAGGCAGCCGACAACCAGCGAGCAGAGCAGATCTCGACGGACTATGCCGTGGGCGCCGCTCAGATGGACTTCCACGACCTCAACGCGTGGAAGGACAGATTGGTGGAGGCAACCTCACCGGAGTTGAAGCAGAAGCTCAGCGAAGCGGCCGACTCCATGGAACAGATCCTGGTCCCGCTGCAATGGGAGTCGACGGCCAAGCCGTTGGCCGCCGTCGTGCGCTCCATCGTGGACGGCGCGTATGTCGTCGACACCTTCGTCAGCGTCCTGACCAAAACCACCCAAGCGCCGCAGGGTCTGCAGTCCACCGCAACCTACAGCATCACGATCGACAGCCACCGGGACTGGCTGATCACCGATGTAGGTGGGATCGATGCAGCAATCGGCGCCCGTTAGGAAATCGGCGATGACCGGGATTCCCCGTCGTGCGGCCGCGTTCATCGGGTGCCTGGTCATCGCACTGGCCGCAGGGGCGATGCCGGCAGGGCCGTCGGCCGCCGATCCGCCGCCCGACCCGGTCGGACAGGAACCGCCGCCACCGCGGCTTCCCATCGTGGTGCCGACGCCATCGGACTGGCAGCCCAAATTTCCCTTCCCGTATGACCAATCGCGCCGACACCTCACCGACGCCGACATCACATCCCAGCGCGAGATGTGTCAGTGGTACTCCGCGCAGTACGACGAGTTGCTGCAGCAGCTCGACCGCTTCAACGTCAAGCTCATCAGCACAAACGGAAACTGGGCCGCCGGCGACGTCGAGGCCCACGCCGATGCCGTCACGGCCAACATCGACCAATCGGTGGAGTTTCTGACACCCCGTGCGCGCGCGCTGACCCAAACCCGAACATTCGCAGGCGATAACTACTTTCCGCTGTATCAGGGTGAGAGCTTCTACCTGATGTGGCAGCACCTGGCCAATGTGAGCGCCGGGATCAGGGGCCATCAGCCGGCCTGGTTCACCGGCCCTTCGGTGCAGAGATTCAAGTACTGGGGCAGCAGGATCAATCGATCCCATGTGTGCCGTTGAATCGGGAAGGACATCCATGATCCGGCTGCCAATTGGCCTGGCGGTAACGACAGCCTCCCTCTGGGCGGCACTTTTCTGCGCGCCGTCAGCCACTGCCGAACCCGCTGATCAACTCGAACAGGGCGTCGCATCGCTGCGGGCAATCGGATCGTGCGGCGCGCTCCGGCTCGACCCGCTTGCGCAGCAGGTGGCCGAGATCTCCAACCGGTCGACCGAGGACTACATAAACCACAATGCCCGCTTCGTGCCCGTTGCGGACCCGATGGCCGTGCTGAGGGACCTCGGCAGCCATGCCGGCAAGGCGATTCAGCTGCAGGGCTACGGGCGCAGCGACGCCGATGCAATCAAAGGAGCGCTCCTTGAGGGGCACGCGATCATCCGGGACTGCTCCTACGACACATTCGGCACCAGCGTGATTCGCAACCGTGACAGCGGTTACACGCTCGTCGTCGCGGTCCTCGCCGGCTCTTGATCCGCGGAGCACGCGCAGGGGTCAACCTCGGCCCAGGTCCATCCACGCAGGGGTGAGCCAGGTGCCCGCCGAATCGATCAGAAACCTCAAAGGACCACGCTCGCAGTAGGTCGCAGCATCGGCGGTGACTGCACCCGTCGTCCCCTGGTGTTCGATGAATATGCGGGGAGCAGGAGTCGAACGTCCAGAAGTCGAGGGCATCCGGAACGCCACCGTCCAGTCATGGTGCATGGCCCGGTCACCGGCCGCCCACCCCAATGCCTGCGTCCCCGGCGGGGCACCGGGGATGTCGCCGCTGCAGGCGAAACTCCCCCGGCCCCAGATGCCACAGTTCTGCCCGGTGGGAGCCAGGAACCACACCCCGTCCGCGCCTGGCACGACGTAGGCACCCACCTCCAGCCGCTCGAAGAACCTGATGTTCGGCCACGGCTCGGGCCCGGGCCCGGCAAGGGCCAACGGCGATGAGGCAAACGACACGAGCAGGACGCCGAGCCATCAGCACCCGCCGAGCAACAGCGCCCATGGCCGTCATCCTCTAGAACACCGGCGGTATCAGCGGCGGCCGGCACACGTTGGCGCCCGGATCCCACCACCACCCTTTTTCGCACGCCAAGGGCTGTGGCCCGACGCCCAGCGGCCGGCACACGTTGGCAGTCGGATCCCACCACCAGCCGAATTCGCACGCCAAGGGCTGTGGCCCGACACCCAGCGGCCGGCACACGTCAGCGGTCGGGTCCCACCACTGGCCGTTCGCGCAGTCGGCCCAGCTCGTTGCCGGCGCCGCGACGGTGACCACCGCAATCGGCGCGAACGCCATCACGGCGATGAGCGCCAGCCGGCGAAAGCACACACCCATCACAAGCCTCCCTCGTCTTCTCGACGTCCAGCTTAGGTTCACCGGCGTCTCATGTTGTCGTCATCGTCGGATGCGCGCAGGCTTTGCGCTCGTCAGACGCCGGGTTCCCAGTCGGCCGAGCAGGTACTCGAGCGAGGTCGCGTAGAAGACGCTATGCCGGAACTTGGTCACGATGAGGCACCCGGTTCGGGGAGCACGGGGTTCGACAGGTCCGGCCGTTCGACGGCCAGCCGCGCGACTGGCCCCCGGCCGATATCCGGTGTACTTCACCAAGCAGCACCCGTGGCAGCCCGGCGAGGCTCCGGCCAGCTCGGTAAGCCGATCGGTGCGGGCAAAGGTGACGACCGATGTACCAGGTCGCCAAGATCGTAGGTGTAGGCCCTCGTCCCACACCGCAACTAGGCTCAAGCGGTGGCCGGTGCTGACAAGATTCACGTCGACCTCAGCGGCGCGCCGCAGACCATGCTGGCAACGCTGTACGCAAAGGCGTTGGACGCCGACTTCGCGAACCCGATTCTGGGTGATCAGTACGCCAAACAGGTCGTACAGCGAATCGACTACGACTGGAGCAAGACCACCATCGCGGCGCGCACCGCACCGTCGGTGACGACAAGGTCGGCGCACTTCGACAACTGGGCCCGGCAGTTCCTGGGTGTGCACGCCGAGGCCGTCGTGCTGCATCTGGGTTGCGGGCTGGACACCCGATTTCTCCGGCTGGCACCCGGCCCCGGGGTCGAGTGGTACGACATCGACCTTCCCGAGGTCGCCGAGCTGCGCAGACAACTCTTCCCGATGCGCGATCGCTGTC
The DNA here is from genome assembly GCA_964511995.1 of uncultured Mycobacterium sp. Taxonomy (GTDB): domain Bacteria; phylum Actinomycetota; class Actinomycetes; order Mycobacteriales; family Mycobacteriaceae; genus Mycobacterium. The sequence goes on along the minus strand of CAZEHT010000102.1, from coordinate 634 downwards.
ACGTCATCGCGGCCTCGGTGACGGATCCGTCCTGGCTGCCCGACATTCCCGACGATCGTCCGACGCTGATGATCGCGGAAGGCCTCACCATGTACCTGACACCGGATGACGGTACGGCCCTGCTGCGGCGGATCGTCGAGCGCTTCCCATCGGGTGAATTGCAGTTCGACGCGTTCAATTGGCTGGGCATCAAGTCGCAATGGAGCAACCGGGTGGTGCGCCGCTCGGGGTCGACGCTGTACTGGGCGATCAACGGCCCCGCCGACATCGTCAAAGTGTTGCCCGGCCTACGGCTGTTGGCCTGGGTGTCGCCGTTCGACTCCGACACGTTCACTGGGGTGCCCGGCATCTATCGAGTAATGGGCAAGGTGATGTCGCTGGTGCCCGCGATGCGCTATATGGCCCAATACCATCGCTACGCGTTCTGAGGAAAGTGCCTGCTTGCCCGAGCGTCTGATCATGGGCCCATGATCACCGCGTGCAACGCCCGGTGCGGTGAAGCCTCTTATCCCGGCGCGCATCCGCCGATCCGTCACCTATCGGTGCCAGACTGGATCGATGCGGCTTTATCGGGACCGAGCGGTGGTGCTGCGGCAGCACAAGCTCGGCGAAGCCGACAGGATCGTCACGCTGC
>CAZEHT010000101.1:0-14628 GCA_964511995.1 uncultured Mycobacterium sp. | reverse complement strand
GGATTAGCGGTGCTCGCGCCCAAATCGCCTGCCGATCCCAACACAACGACCAACCCGTCGTACCCCGGTGGTTTCCCCACCCCGAAGTACCGCCCTCGCGGTACCAGCATTTCACCTCCGAGTGCCAGGCCGGTTCCCGTGCAGCCTGCGCATCCGATCGGTTGCACCCGACGACTTGCGTCGACCTTCTCGCCCAACGTAGACCCACTGGTGTGCGCTTAGCGGCTCGTACGCTTCACGACACGAACGCCGTCTACGTACGCGCTTCCGACGCTTACCCTGCGGCCACTTCTAAATCCGCTTCCTCGGTCTATTCGGACACGGCCGCTCCCGAGGGCCTCGCCCCGTCGCGGCCAGTGTCGCCGCTGAGGGATCGGTCTCTGTTGTGCGCGACAGGATGTCGTTGAGTCGTTGCCGCAAGGGACACCGGCGAGGTCCCGCCCGTCGTACGGTGCAAGTGCTCTCGACGCCTTAGCCCACTATTCGCTCCGGCCGCGATCCTGGCATGTGCGGCGGCGGTGCGTTTGATCTGTCCTTCGCTGGGCTTTCGCCATCACCATGTTTCACGTGAAACATAGCCGGACCAAACGCTCGACTTTAGGCGACGTGGGTCTTTGGCAATGATGTGGCGGAACCGAGCGGCCTCATTGTCAGCACCCGCTCCACTGCCAAACGGGTGAGGGTGGCGTCCAAGGGCTGGCTGCCGCGGTCCCGATCCCCCGCACGAGAAGCATGCAGACCCCGATCCGCGACGACGCCCGCTAGATCCACACGCATCACGTTGCGCAACGACTAGCGTTGACTTCGCCGTAAATACGCCCCTCTGCCCCGGGCTGCAACCGTGCCGAGGAATGTGTCTCACATACGGTTTTCCACCCCTGTCTCGGCGATACCGCTGACGACGGATAGCACAACGACGGTTCTCGACATGGCCGACGCGGTGTTCGCCCGGAACCGTGGCGCTGTGGCCCGCCACCCACGTCGAAGGGCTTCGCATTCCGGGAGTGCTCCCCGCACACGACTCGGGCTTTCGCCGTCCTCGCCGGTGGATGACATCGCCGCCACCGCCTCGCCTCCCGGTTTGGCCGCCACCTACCCCCGACCATTGCGACCTAGCATGTGGTCGAGCCGGGACGTGCGGATGGCCAGAAGCGGCGGGGTCGAGGCGGTGTCCCGTGTTCAATCGATCGGGATCTCCGTTGTTCAACAACCCCCTGCTGTACACACCCTGGTGCTGGCCGACGGCCAGCCCATGCGAAATCGACATTCCTGCCGCTTCGAAGAACGTCGCAGTGCCGGCGTCGTCACCGCACGTGTGGAATCACACACCAGGAGCAGCGGCAGCGGCATCGCCCTCGTTCGACCTCACGGCGGTGCGTGACGGCACCTCCCGATCAACCCGACAAACTATTGAGTGATCGTCGCCCGGCAGTGGTGTGACGGAGTAGAACTCGCCCGCCCATGTGCCACACATCGGTTCATGATGGTCCGTTCGCGTCCGGCCATCTCGGCGACTCGACGCCGATGCTGTCACCGGATCTTGTCGATGCCGCCGCAGCAACCACCCGCGCGACCCAACAGCCGCTGCGGGTGCTGCCCCCGCGCGTCGTGGTCTTCTGTTGTTGGCCGCAGCGCTGTTCGCCGAGATCGGCTACCAGCGGCGCTGGGCACGACTGTTCGCCGGCCTGGATCCGACCGCCGGGCCACACCGGGCTCCTCGGCGCTGTCTCGAGCCCTACGGCGAGTAAGAACCGCCCCGTTGCGGGAGTCGTTCACCCGCTGGACGGCTTAGCCGTGGGCGCCGCACGGGCAGGGCCCGCTGGTCGGCGGTGACGACCACGACACCCCCTCAACTGCGCGCCATTGCCCCTAACGGACCCGACCGCGGAGACCAACGGTCGACTAGTAGGTGTAACTGTCCCGGAGGTTGTGAACGGCGTGGCGTGCGGAGGTAGGTGTGGACCTCCGGCATCGGTGTGGTTACCGCACTCACATCGCTTACCGACAGATTCCCGTGTTCTCATCGCAATGCTTTCCTGACCCCCGGAGGCGTTTGGCTGGCTCAGCGCGTTGCCGAGCGGGGGTAGACGCTGGGCCGGGCAGCCGAGCGGTTCCAGTGTTTGACGGCGACGGCAAAGAAGTGGGCTGACCGCTACCGTGCCGGAGGTAAGGCCGCCCGGCGGATGCGTCCAGTCGCCTCGCCGCAGTCCGGGCCGGCTAGCTCAGCGCGGGAACGGGCGGATCATCCTGCTGCGCTTAACCCGCCGCTCGGGACCGCACCGCGTCGCTGCGCACCTGAAGATGGCCCGCTGCACCGTCGACGCGGTGCTGTACCGGTACCAGGTGCCGCTGCTGCGAGATTTGGACCGGGCCAGCAGACTGCTGATTCGCCGGCCACAGCCGCACCGCTACGAGCACCCCACCCCGGGATGTCGTTCACGTTGTCAAAGACTCGGCCGTATCCCCGACCGTGGCGGACACCGCAAAGTCGGCCGCCAGGCCGGGCGCCGCAATCGCTTTGTAAATCCCAACCACACCGAACCGTCACGCTGACAGTCAGTGAAATTCGACACGGGGGCACGCACGTTATCGTGTGGGAAACCAGCGCTGTCATGGGGACCGTTTCGATCGCTCCTTACCTGGCCGGTGCGGAATCCCCGTGATCGTTTGCGAATCTCCATCCGCTCCATCCGCCGCCGATAGCCTGCGCCGCGATGTACACACTGACCGTCACCCAGCCAGCGCCACGGGCCCCCCAACAAGGTGGTCGACCCCCATCCCGACCCCGCTTGGCCCGAGCTTTCCCTTGCCACGGCGGCCCGAACAAGCCCGCTCACGTATGGCCCGGGATCTGGTGCAGGGCCTCGTCCCCAGGGCTTCGCCCATGTTGACGGCGTCTTGCCGATTCGGGTTCTGTTACGCGCGACGCATGGTCCTGTTGTACGCCGGACCGCTGCACAGGGGTGTCGATTTCACCGCGCCCAGTGCACGACCGCAGTCCGATGCCGATCGTCCTTCGAAACCGTCGTTAAGCACGGGCCCACTTTCTACGCGGGCCGCCTCGGATCGGTCACAAATCGGTCCCGACGCACACCCGGCACAGACGACCGCGCCAACTTCGCAATCCGATTCACTCGTCACAAGTACGGCACCGCTGGCGCCGATCCGCTCAGGCAGGCAGGACGAACGCACCCAGTGACCGCCCACCGCATCCCGGAGCGCGGTCGGGGTATCGATAACGATTCGGTTTCACGTGAAACATCGTGAATGAACGCGGAGCGAACTACACGTGTGTAGTTCCAATGGAAACACGTCGAACGGCAGCTCCGGTCACTTCGCAGCAGCCGTCTGCTGGTGCAGTTACCCTGGCGAGGTTTTGCTTAACACCCGCGTATTGTCGGCGTGTCTGTCCTGTCTTCGATGGTGTGGCGCCCAGGCGTGTGTCATGGTTCGAGCCAGCCGCAGGGTGGCGCCCTCGATGTGCCGAGCCGCTACTGCCCTCTCTGCTGAGAATACGGCGCCCCTGCTGGTTGCTGGGATCGCGAACGGCCCTATCGGAGGTCGGGCCAACGAGCCGTGCCATCAGGTCGTCGCGCGATGCCACCGGTTTCTGGCCGCATCGATGAGAACGTCGAAGGACTCGCCGAGTTCACCGCGACGCTGGCCGCGGCCGGGCGATCACGGTGTTGGCGCGGGGCCTATCAGGACGCGGGGTGGCGGCGCACCAAACTGGTGCAGGAGCTCCGCGCCCGGTTGCGTGAGTACTACCCGGGCTTCCTGGCGGACTTCTTGCCCACCTCGTCAGAGTCGGGGCGTGCGCTCTGGACGACAAAGCTGGCCAGCACCGATGCCCGTGCCGTGTTGGCTATCGCCCCAAGCCCAGCGGAGGTCCACGCTGACCAAACCCAGGGTTGAAATCGCGTTATCTGCGGTCCGGTTGACCAGCTCGCTGCCGACCTGACCGAGACGTTCACCCAGCATCCAGACCGTGAGATCATGACCAGCCTTCCCCCGCTGGCCGATGTCAGCGGAGCGATCGTGCTCGCTGAGCTCGGCAACGACCGCCGGTCGCTTCGTCGATGACCGAGCGCTCCAGGCCTTCGCTGCATCGCCTCCCATCACCCGAGCCTCAGGCAGGTCGCGTGTGGTGACCCGGCGACGCGCCAAGGACAACCGGCTCGCCGGGATCGGCTAGTCCTGGGCGTTCACCGTCGCGGCCAGACCCCTCACCGGCGCGGGAGCGTTACTTGCGCCGCCGGTACGTGGCGATGGACACGCCGGCGCGTTGGGTCACGTGTTCAACCGGATGCTCGGCCAACTCCGCCACTGCCTGGCAACCGGACAGCTCTACGACCCCCGTCAAAGCCTCCCCGCACACCCGGCGCGCTAGGACCGCGATGCCGCTGCTTAACAGATGGCAACATCGGAGGTCTCAGGAGTCGCGTTGAACCACGACCCGTCGAGCCGGCTCGACACCCTCGCTCTCGCTATGAACTCCGGGCACGGCGGCCACAGCGTCGTGGACGATCTTGCGCTCGAACGGTGTCATCGGTGCCAACTGCTCACGCTCACCCGTTTCGAGTACACGCCTGGCGACCTTGTCCCCCAGTGCCGCCAATTCTTCCCGGCGGCGCCGCCGCCAGCTGGCGATGTCGAGCATCAGCCGACTGCGCTCACCCGTCTTCTGGTGGACGGCCAAACGGGTGAGCTCTTGCAGAGCGTCGAGCACCTCACCCTTGCGACCCACCAGCTTCACCAGATCCTCACCGCCGTCGATGCTCACCACCGCGCGGCTACCTTCGACGTCGAGGTCGATGTCGCCGTCGAAATCCAACAGGTCGAGCAGCTCTTCGAGATAGTCGCCCGCGATCTCGCCCTCGGCCACCAGGCGATCCTCCAGATCGCCCGGTTTGGTCTCCGCATCGGCGATCTCCCCGACCTCGGTCGTGGCCTCGGTCTGGTCACCGGCGTCGACCGCTGCTTCAGTCACGTCACTCATGCCTCTAATACCTCATCGTCTCTTGTGGAATCGGATGGTTTACAACCGCGGTGGAACCATCACCGTTTACGTTTTCGAGGCCTGGCCCCCGGTCTGGGCTTGTTTGTCACCGGTCCCCCTGGCCCGCTCTTCGGTTGCGTATTGGGTCCTTTGGGCCGGCTATCGCCACCGGAGATCTCGGTGCCATCCACAGCTGCGTCAGTGACCCCGACATCCGTCGTGGCCTTCTTCCCTTTGACGGGCTTGGCCCCCGGCGCAGGCGCATGTGCGGAGCGGCGTTCCAACACCTGCCGCCTCTTTGCTTCCTCTTCCTTCTCGATCACTCCGAAGACGTAGTGCTGCTGGCCGTACGTCCAAATGTTGTTCGCATACCAGTACAAGATGATCGCAAGCGGCAGGAATGGCCCGCCGACCACGACAGCCAACGGAAAGACGTAAAGCGCCATTTTGTTCATCATGGCGGTCTGGGGGCTCGCCGCCGCTTCCGGACTCTGGCGGGCGATCGCCGCGCGGCTGTTGAAGTAGGTCGCCACGCCCGCCAAGATCATGACCGGCACACCGACCGCAATCACAGCCGGCCGACTGAACTCCAAAAACGCATCCAAGCCCTTTGTCTGAGTCATCGACGCACCGATAGGTGCCCCGAACAAGTGCGCGTCCAGAAAATGGCCGACGTCGGTTGCACTGAATAAGTAGTTGCCCGTGGCACGGTTCTCGGCGACGCCCATATTGGGCTGGCCGAAGCCGCCCTGGGTTCGATTGAAGCTTCGCAACACGTGATACAGACCCAGGAATACCGGCGCCTGAGCGAACGCCGGCAAACATCCCAAGATGGGGTTGAAACCGTGTTCCTTCTGCAGTTTCTGCATTTCCAGCGCCATACGCTGGCGGTCCTTGCCATACTTCTTCTGCAGTGCCTTGATCTGCGGCTGCAGTTCCTGCATCTGGCGCGTCGTGCGGATCTGACGGACAAATGGTTTGTAGAGAATTGCTCGCAGGCTGAAAACGAGGAACATAACCGCCAGGGCCCACGCGAAGAAGTTCGACGGCCCGAGGATGTACGCGAACATCTTGTACCAGACCCACATGATCCCCGAGACCGGGTAGTAGATGAAGTCGAGGCTGAACCAACTAAACATAGGACTCGTTTCTGCCAACACTGGCGGTGTCGCTTCTCGATGAGCTGCAGCGCCGAGGTACGGGGTCCCATCCTCCCCGATGCCACGGACCGCACTTCAATAGCCGTACTGCCGCTAAAGAACTGCCTTTGATGAACCCGTGCTCGATGAGGGCCTCCACCGCGTACTGGCTGCAGGTGGGCATGAATCGACACGTGGGCAGTCTCAACGGCGAGATGGTGTGCTGATAGAGCCGGATCAGATAGACGACAGCTCGCACCGCTCTAGAAGCTTTCGGTGCCGCACCATCCGGTCGCGTGGAGTTCACAGTTGTTCACTTTTGACACCGTGGGTACGCCGCAGCGCCTTCCGCAACTGTTCTTCGAGGTGCGCCGAGATAGCATGCCGGCTGCTCGGCAGCGCCCGGATGACCACCCGTTCCGACGCGTCCAGTTCTTGAATGAGTGACATCGCCACATGCCGCAATCGACGCGCCACTCGGTGCCTATGTACGGCCGAACCCACTGCCTTGCCGATCACCAAGCCGATCCTCGGACCCTGTGGTCCCGTGTGATCGGTACCGACGTAAACCATGATGTCAGGTTGAATCGCCCGGATCCCTCGCCTAACCGTCACGTCGAACTCGGCCGATCTGTTCATGCGGTACCGCGTTGGGAGCACTTGTCCCCCGCCAATTCCAGAAAGGTCAAGCGGTCAGCGAACGGCGGCCTTTTTGACGCCGACCGGAAACGATCGCCCGGCCGGCGCGGGTCCGCATCCGCAGTCTGAATCCGTGCACACGTGCGCGACGTCGGTTGTTCGGCTGAAATGTCCGTTTGCCCTTGGCCACGGCTGTTTCTCCTCATTGCGTCTGACCACCACGTTTACGCTGCGCATCCCAATGTGCAGCCGACCCGGAGGCCTCGGTAAGCTCTGCGTCCCGTTGGTAATCGTCGCATCAAACCGGGACCGATCTTGATGCACTTCCCGGCTCGCGGCCGTATCGCCGACGTTCGGGCGACTGTTCGAGGGTACTGACCTGCGTTCGCTGGGTCAAACGTCGGCTACGCGGACAACAGGTTCGACCCCTCAAACGAGATCAACACGCGGCCCGGCGCGCCAGCCAACACGCGGGACCCGGCAATGAATGTTTCAGAAAGGTTGGCACCTTGAGATAAAACTGTTAGCTTCTGCCAATGCCGCCTCACGAAGGCGGGGCCCGACAACAGAACGAGGACGATCCGGTCACCTAACCAGAACCAAGGCAGCGCCGCGTTGTCTTCGACCAAGCGGCCATCCCCGTCAGGTTCGGATAGTCCTCCCGGTACTCTCAGCGCGAGGTGGCCTGTCCATCCACATCTGTGGATAACCATGTGGACAGATCGCCATCGCAATCTCTGCCGTTAACGGACAGTTGGACAGGGGGATCCGTTTCGTTGGCCGATGATCCCGGCTTTGCATTCAGCACCATCTGGGCTGACGTCGTATCCGAACTCAACGGCAGCTCGTTTACCGCCTTCGAAGCTTCCCGTACCGTGGACGGCGCCCGTGTCAGCCAGCAACTGACCCCTCAGCAACGGGCTTGGCTCAATCTCGTCAGGCCGCTGACCATCGTGGAGGGCTTCGCCCTGTTGTCGGTGCCCAGCAGCTTCGTTCAGAACGAGATCGAGCGGCATTTGCGTACCGAAATCATCGATGCACTGAGTCGCCGGCTCGGCCAACGTATCGAACTCGGCGTTCGTATCGCGCCCACCGACGGCCGCGACCGACGTGACAGCCGCGACGACACTGATGACTCCGCTCGGCGCGACCCCGTCGCCACCGCCCAGGTACCTGCGCGTCCCACCGCCTCCGAAGCCGAAGAGTTCGATGAAGAGCGCGAAGCCTTGGCCAGCGCACACGAAAGCTGGCCGTCATACTTCACCGACCGGGGGCGCCAAAGTCCAGCCGCAGCCGAGGGCGCAAGCCTCAACCTGCGCTACACATTCGACACATTCGTCATCGGTGCTTCGAATCGCTTCGCCCACGCCGCCGCCCTGGCCATCGCGGAAGCTCCGGCCCGGGCCTACAACCCGCTATTCATCTGGGGTGAATCCGGCCTCGGTAAGACTCACCTCCTGCATGCCGCCGGAAACTACGCCCAACGTCTCTTCCCGGGCATGCGAGTCAAGTACGTCTCGACCGAGGAATTCACGAACGACTTCATCAACTCGCTCCGCGACGACCGCCGGGTCGCCTTCAAACGCAGCTATCGCGATATCGATGTACTCCTCGTCGACGACATCCAGTTCATCGAAGGCAAAGAAGGCATCCAGGAAGAGTTCTTCCACACGTTCAATACGCTGCATAACGCCAATAAGCAGATCGTCATCTCTTCCGACCGGCCGCCCAAACAACTCGCGACGCTCGAGGATCGGCTGCGCACCAGGTTCGAATGGGGCCTCATCACCGATGTTCAGCCGCCGGAACTCGAAACGCGGATCGCCATTTTGCGCAAGAAGGCGCAGATGGACCGCCTCGATGTCCCCGATGATGTGCTCGAACTGATCGCCAGCAGCATCGAACGCAATATCCGCGAACTCGAAGGTGCGCTCATACGCGTCACGGCCTTCGCCTCATTGAACAAGGCCCCGATCGACAAGGCACTCGCCGATATCGTTCTCCGCGACCTCATCGCCGACGCCAGCACCATCCAGATCAGCTCGGCCACGATCATGGCTGTCACCGCGGAGTATTTCGACACCACCGTCGAGGAACTACGCGGGCCGGGTAAGACCCGCGCACTGGCCCAATCACGGCAGATCGCGATGTACCTGTGCCGCGAACTCACTGATCTATCGCTACCGAAGATCGGCCAGGCGTTCGGCCGCGACCACACCACCGTGATGTACGCGCAGCGCAAGATTCTCAGCGAAATGAACGAACACCGCGAGGTCTTCGATCATGTCAAGGAGCTCACCACGCGCATCCGTCAACGCTCGAAGCGCTGACCACACAGCCACTCGCGTTCCTTGTCGTGCCCTCCGGAGGCTCACCGCGCACTCCGGGATCTCACCGTGTGGGAAAATCCAGCGCCTTCTGCCAGAAACCTCAGTCAAAAACTTTAGTCACTACCAGTATCACCAGTCACAGAACCTTCACTGTGGATAGCACTGTGCGAAATCTGACGATCACCACGCGGGCGTTTGTGTACCGCGGATATGAACGACGTCGATCCACAGGGCCCGACCCTTGCTCCCACGAACCGTCCCAGCGTGATCCACATCTGCGCCGCCATCCTGTACTGCACCGATGACCATCTATCCCCAGATCACACACCCTCTATTACTGATACTCGTCTCTCTAGAGGTTCTTCTTCCAAGAAGAAGAGCTTGGGGAGAACCGCACTGCACACTCCAACATCTTGGCTTCCGCGGCCATCGCCTCCGCTGCATCGCACGTCCGGACCACCTTTCAACTTGGGCGGGAAAGTTCTACGGTTGGTCTTCGACTCCGAGTACGGTCGGGATCGGAAGCCCCGCGTGGCCCGGCGTTGTCATCACGGTGACCGTCACGCCGATCGGGGGTTTGGGGAGAAGTGACGAAGGGACGCCATGGCCGCGGTGAGCACGGTTGGCCTTACCGACTTGAAGTTTCGCTTGTCACGGGATGCGTTCGCCGACGCGGTGGCCTGGGTGGCACGCAACTTGCCGAGCAGGCCGACGTCGCCGGTGTTGGCAGGAGTCTTGCTCACCGGCTCTGATGATGGTTTGACGATTTCGGGATTCGATTACGAGGTTTCCGCCGAAGTCCAGGTCGCAGCCGAAATCGCCTCTCCGGGAGCCGTCCTGGTATCGGGGCGGTTGCTCTCCGACATCACTCGCGCGATGCCTGCAAAACCGGTAGACGTCGGCGTCGACGGCACCCGCGTGTCGCTCACCTGCGGCAGTGCTCGGTTTTCGTTGCCGACCATGGCCGTCGAAGACTATCCAACGTTGCCTACGTTGCCAGACGAGACCGGTGTGATTTCGGCGGATGTGTTCGCCGAGGCCATCGGTCAGGTCGCTGTTGCCGCGGGCCGCGACGACACACTTCCGATGCTCACCGGTATTCGTCTCGAGATCTCCGGCGAGACGGTCGTTCTGGCTGCCACGGACCGGTTCCGGCTGGCGGTTCGGCAACTGACCTGGTCGGCGGTTGGCGCTGGAACCGAAGCCGCAGTACTCGTGCCGGCCAAGACCCTTGCTGAAGCGGCCAAAACCGGCGCCGCCGCGGGGACCGAGGTCTACCTGGCGTTGGGGGCCGGCTCATCGGTCGGACGAGAAGGACTACTAGGTATCCGCAGCGACGGCAAGCGCAGCACCACCCGTCTGCTCGATTCGGAGTTCCCAAAATTTCGTCAGCTGCTTCCCACCGAACACACCGCCATGGCGACTGTCGAAGTGGCCGAGCTCGCCGAAGCTATCAAGCGTGTCGCACTGGTCGCCGATCGTGGAGCCCAGGTGCGCATGGAGTTCAACGACGACGTCCTACACCTGTCGGCCAGTGCCGACAATGTCGGTCGCGCCGAAGAGGATATTGAGGTTCAGTTCGCCGGGGAGCCGTTGACTATCGCCTTCAATCCCACCTACCTCACCGACGGACTGAGCGCATTGCATTCGGACAAGGTTTCGTTCGGTTTCACGACCCCGAGCAGGCCAGCCGTGCTGCGGCCCGCTACCGATGACGCGCCCGAAGGCCTTCCGCCGTACGCTGCGCAGCAGACTGACTACGTCTACCTGCTGATGCCGGTGCGTCTTCCGGGCTGAGCGCGTCACGCACAGAGAAGGGGCGCTTCGGATGCAGTTGGGACTTTTGGGCCTGGGCAAGATGGGCTTCAACATGCGCCAGCGGCTACGTCGGGCCGGCCATGAGGTCATCGGCTACGACCCGCGGCCGGAGGTCAGCGATGTGGCCACGCTGACGGACTTGGCGGCGGCGCTCTGCGCGCCGAGGATCGTGTGGGTGATGGTGCCTTCGGGTCCGGTAACCGATGACGCGATCAATGCCTTGGCCGGCGAGCTCGATGCCGGTGATTTGGTGATAGATGGCGGCAACTCGAGGTTTACCGAAGATTTTCGGCACGAAAAGGTACTGGGCGACAAAGGAATCGCCTTTGTCGACGCAGGTGTGTCCGGCGGTGTGTGGGGACTTGACGAGGGATACGGCCTGATGATCGGCGGAAGCGACACCGACGTCGCACGAGCTATGCCGATCTTCGACGCGCTTCGTCCCGCCGGTGAGATTGGTGACGGCTTCGTCCACGCCGGTCCGGTGGGCGCCGGGCATTTCGCGAAGATGGTGCACAACGGCATCGAATACGGCCTGATGACCGCATATGCCGAGGGCTACGAGCTATTGGCGGCCGAGCCGCTCATCACCGACGTCCAGGCGGTTATCCAGGCGTGGACCAACGGCACCGTGGTGCGGTCCTGGTTGCAGCAACTGTTAGCGAAAGCCCTCAAGGAGGATCCCGGTTTCGAGCAAATCTCGGGCTATACCGAGGATTCGGGAGAAGGCCGGTGGACCGTCGAAGTGGCGATCGACCACCGTGTTCCCACACCGGTCATTGCGGCCTCGCTGTTCGCCCGGTTCGCTTCGCGCCAGCAGGATTCGCCGACCATGAAGGCCGTGTCGGCATTGCGGAATCAATTCGGCGGCCATGCGGTCAAGCGCACACCGCTGTCGGGATGAGGTGAGCGTCTGTACGTTCGGCGCTTGGGCCTGCGCGACTTTCGGTCGTGGCAGTCCATCGATCTCGAGCTGACCGCCGGCCCCACGGCTATCCTCGGCTCCAATGGTTTCGGAAAAACCAATCTGCTTGAAGCGCTGTGGTATTCGGCAACCCTTCGGTCACACCGGGTTGCCACGGACACGCCGCTGGTCCGGGTGGGAGAACAGCGCGCGGTGGTGTCGACGATCGTGGTCAACGACAGCCGCGAACTTGCCATCGACCTCGAGATCAACATCGGCCGCGCCAACAGGGCATTGCTCAACCGCTCCCCCATGCGAACCCCCCGGGAGATCCTTGGTATCCTTCGTACCGTCCTGTTCGCCCCTGAGGATTTGGCTCTGGTGCGTGGCGATCCTGCTGAACGCCGACGGTATCTCGACGAACTCGCAACGTTGCGTCTGCCGCGAATGGCCGCGGTGCGAAGCGATTACGAGCGGGTACTCAAGCAGCGAACCGCGCTGTTGAAATCGGCGGCGGCCCGGCAGCGCGGTGAGCGCGCGGTTCCAGACGCCCTGGACGCGTGGGATGCCCAGTTGGCGGCGTGCGGTGCCGAACTGATGTCGGCGCGGTTGGATTTGGTGGAGGCGCTGGCGCCCGAGCTGGAGAAGGCGTATCAGGTACTGGCACCGGGTTCGCGGCTGGCAGCCATGATCTACCGCAGCAGTATCGACGGAGCTGACGGCGAACGACCCCGAGTCGGCGAACTGCAGGACGCTCTCGAGGAGGCTTTGCTGCGGCGGCGCGCAGCCGAGTTGGAGCGTGGCGTCTGCCTCGTCGGGCCGCATCGTGACGATCTGGACCTACTGCTCGGCGAGCAACCCGCCAAAGGCTTTGCAAGCCAAGGGGAATCGTGGTCGATGGCATTGGCGCTCAGACTCGCATCGTATGAACTGCTCCGCGGCGAAGGCACTGAGCCAGTGCTGTTGCTCGACGACGTGTTCGCCGAACTGGACAGTGCGCGGCGACTGGCGTTGGCCGCGGTGGCGCAAAGCGCCGAGCAGGTATTGGTGACCGCCGCGGTCCCCGAAGACATCCCCCGCGACTGGGCTGCCCGACGGATCTTGGTCGGCGTCGAAGACGGCGACACGGGCCGCATCTCGGTGATGATCCCATGACGGACATCCCGGACGACGACCGCCGCCGCCCCGTTGCCGGCGACGCAGAGGGGCCGTCTCGCCCTGGGACCGGCATTTCGGGCCTGGATCTGGTGCGGCGGGTATTGGAAGAGGCTCGCGGCGCCGCCCGCGCCGAAGGCAAAGACGTGGGGCGGGGCAGGAACTCCCCACGGGCACGGATGCCGGGAACGGGCCGGCGCCGCAGCTGGTCGGGACCCGGCGCCGACTCGCGCGATCCTCAGCCATTGGGCGCCGCAAGCAGAGACGTGGCCAAGTCCAAAGGATGGGACCGCCGCGTCGCCGAGGGCGCGGTGTTCGGGCAATGGGCCACGGTGGTCGGGCATTCCATTGCCGAACACGCGGTTCCGACCGGTCTGCGTGACGGGGTGTTGAGCGTGTCGGCGGAGTCGACGGCCTGGGCCACGCAATTGCGACTGGTGCAGGCACAACTGCTCGCCAAGATCGCGGCCGCCGTCGGTGACGGGGTCGTCAGGGAACTGAAGATCACCGGCCCAATGGCGCCGTCATGGCGCAAGGGACCCAGGCATATCCCGGGCCGCGGTCCCCGGGATACGTACGGCTGAGCCCGCCGCCCGTGCTGTTGCCTGAGAGCCGCGTGGCCGGTGGTTTTGGGAGGGCAAGGCGGTCGACCGCCCCTGTGGCCGCGAAATTCGGTGCACGGGCCAGTTAGATAGTCAGAAACGCCGCCTCTGGTCCGGTCCAGTCAGGCTTCACCGGTACGATATGACGAAGCTTGCCGTGCCGCGGTGCCTGACCGTCGGCGCTCGATCCCGAGGAGACCATCCCGACCGTGGCTGCCCCGAAGAAGTCCCAGCCGAGCTACGACGCCGACTCCATCCAGATCCTCGAGGGGCTCGAGGCGGTTCGCAAACGCCCCGGCATGTATATCGGCTCCACCGGGGAACGCGGACTGCACCATCTGATCTGGGAGGTCGTCGACAATGCCGTCGACGAGGCGATGGCCGGCTACGCCACCAAGGTCGACGTCCGTCTTCTCGACGACGGCGGTGTAGAAGTCACCGATGACGGACGCGGTATCCCCGTTGCGATGCATTCCTCCGGCATTCCGACCATCGACGTGGTCATGACCGTGCTGCACGCGGGAGGCAAGTTCGAATCCGGCGCCTATGCCGTATCGGGCGGTCTGCACGGGGTCGGGGTGTCCGTGGTGAACGCATTGTCCACCCGGCTGGAGGTGGAGAGTTCCGTCGACGGCCATGAATGGAGCCAGTTCTACGACCATTCGGTGCCCGGCACCATAAAACAGGGCGCGGTCACCAAAAAGACGGGCACTACGGTGCGGTTCTGGGCCGATCCCAACATTTTTGAAACCACGGTGTACGACTTCGAGACGGTCGCACGCCGACTCCAGGAAATGGCATTCCTCAACAAAGGCCTGACGATCACCCTCACCGACGAGCGGGTCAGCGCCGAAGACGTCGTCGACGAGGTGGTCAGCGACACCGCCGAAGCGCCCAAGTCAGCCCAGGAGAAAGCCGCCGAAGCCGCTGCCCCCCACCGGGTCAAGCACCGCACCTTCCACTACCCCGGCGGGCTCGTGGACTTCGTCAAACACATCAACCGAACCAAAAACTCGATCCAGCAGAGCATTATCGACTTCGA
>CAZEHT010000100.1:13137-14687 GCA_964511995.1 uncultured Mycobacterium sp. | reverse complement strand
CGCCTAACCGCGTACCCGCAACACGACCTTGCCGCGTGCTGTTCGGTTCTCCAGCGACGCGATGGCCCGCGCGGCCGCGTCGATGGGATAGACCTGCGGTTCGGGTGCCGACACCTTGCCGGACGCCAGCAGAGATTCGAGTTCATCCCATTGCTCGGCCAGATATCCGGGATGGGACAACACCCACGCGCCCCAGCCGACTCCGACCGCGTCAACGTTGTTGAGCAGCAATCGGTTTGCCTTGATTGTGGGGATGTCACCGCCGGTGAATCCCACGATCAGCAGCCGCCCGGCCGGAGCCAGTGAGCGCAGTGAGTCGGTGAACCGATCGCCGCCGACCGGATCCATCACGATGTCGACCCCGCGGCCGCCGGTCAGTTCCGCTACCGCGTCCTTGAATCCGTCGGCCAGTACCACGTCGGTTGCCCCGGCATTCTTGGCGACATCGATCTTGTCCGCGGTGCTGACCACCGCGATCGTGCGCGCGGCTCCGAACGCCGGTGCCAGCCGTAGCGTGGAGGTGCCGATTCCGCCGGCCGCGCCGTGCACCAGCACCGTCTCGCCCGGCATCAGGCGCCCACGCGTGCGCAGCGCGAAGTGAACTGTCAGGTCGTTGAACAGCACGCCCGCGCCCGCCTCGAAGGAGACGTTGTCCGGCAGCGCGAACACCCGATCCGGCGGTAACACCGCGACCTCGGCCATGCCCCCGGTGATCATCGTCAAACCCAGGACACGGTCTCCGGGTTTGACGTGCGCGCCCGGCGGTGCGTAGCGAACCACCCCGGCGATCTCGCCGCCGAGAACGAACGGCAACTTCGGCTTGTACTGGTAGAGGCCGCGGCTCAGCAGCGCGTCGGGAAACGCCACACCGGCTGCGTGGACGTCGACGACGACACCCGCTGCGTCAGGCTCGTCGATGTCGCTGACTTCAACCGCTTCGGGCCCGTCGAGCCGGGTCACCAGGATCGCACGCATGACCGAACGCTATCCCACCGTGAATTGTGGAGTGCGACCCGCTGTGAGCGCGGCTCACACACCACAAATCGCTCACGGGGCGATTTGATGTGGACCGTGTCGAACGACGAGAAGCGTAAGACGTTCTACCCACTCCTTACCTCGGCCATCACGGCCCCGATGTTCAGGACGGACACCGCGCAATGACGACCAACGCTGAGAGCTCCGAAGACACCCGACCGACGCCGACCGGCCTGACCCCCGGCGGCCGGCGGCGGCGCAGTGTGCCGTTCGACAAGATCGTCCGGAGCCAAGAAAGCTCTGACTACTTGCCGCTCCATTTCCACCAGGTCGCTGCCAGCTCCGCCGTACCCAGCGCGACGTTCCGCGAAGGACGTCGAAGGACCACCGCTGAAAGATTCTTCGATAGTTCGCCTTCATCCTTACTATGGAGGCATGACTGCAGAGAAGAAGATCGATCCCCGTGGACCCAACAAGGCGGAACCGCAAACCAAGGCCAAGCCCGCGCCGAACGCGGTGCCCGGCCACAAGAAGAAGTAATCCTGCCGCCCCGCCATAGTTTTGGCACGGGGCGA
>CAZEHT010000100.1:5613-13037 GCA_964511995.1 uncultured Mycobacterium sp. | reverse complement strand
CACGGGGCGACGGTCAGCCAGTCGGCGAAACCAGACGGGTCGTGACGGCCCAGCGCGCCGTGCTCGAACAGGCCCCAGCCCTCGTGTTGGCCCGAGGCGTCGCGGCACACCACCCGCCCGACGTGGTCGATCACGCCGAAACCCGAGCGCGCGATCACGCCCGGGTCGGTCATGTCGTAGGTTCGGCGCTCGGTGAAGTTCTCGCCCTTCCACATGCCGTGCAGCCAGTCGGAGTCTCCGCCGTAACCGCCGCCGACGTGTATGGGGCAGGCCAGCTTTGACTCGACATCGAAGCGCACGGATGTGCCGTCGGGTGCAGTGGCGTCGATGGTCGCGCCGGTCGGGATGCGGGTGCCCGACGTGTAGTGGATTTTCACCCGCGGCCAGCCCAGTTGTTCCACGCGCCCGTCTTTGAAGATCCGCGTGCAGTCATTGAGCGAACGGAAACCGCTGGGGTCCTCCTGAATGATCAGCACGATCGAGAACTGCTCGAACGCGATCGGCAGGTACAGCCACCACATGCCCTCGAACGGGGGATCGTCCGGCCGCCCCGCGGGTTCGGCCTCGCCGACCGGCCGGATGCCCCAGGATCTGTCCCGGCTGCCGATCCACACTGCCGGGTCGACCTCTATCGTCTCGCCGTCGATCTCCAGATGCCCGCGCCAGCAGCCTAATTGGGCGAAGCGCTGGGCGTCCAGCGTGATTCGGTTGCCGCGCCGCATGATGTGAGGCTGCTCGCGCACGACGTCAAACAGGCCTTCCCAGGCGAGATCGGCTGCGATGCCGTCGGTCTCGTCCAGGACGATCCGCAGCCGGTGCAGCGGTTCCTCGACCTCGACGCGGTAGCCGCCGACGTGCGGGCGCAGCCGGTCCTGGTCGATGGCGTCGGAGAGATGGACCGCGGTCTGGGTGTCTCCGCGGCGCACCAGCAGGAACGCGTCCTTCACACCGAGGTTCGGGTAGTAACCGATGCCGGAAATGACGAAGATGTCGCCGGTGCGGTCATGGGCGTTGAAATACGATCGATCGTAGAAATTGCGGTCGGAGGAACCCGGCCAGGCGATCGGCTGGGGAAGCTGGTGGACGGGGTATTCGTCCATCGGTCCGAGCATTACAGTTCTCCTTCTTGTCCTTCTTGTCCGTCCTGTTCGGCCAACAGACGTT
Source organism: uncultured Mycobacterium sp. (assembly GCA_964511995.1). Taxonomy (GTDB): domain Bacteria; phylum Actinomycetota; class Actinomycetes; order Mycobacteriales; family Mycobacteriaceae; genus Mycobacterium. The sequence continues at coordinate 11,873 of CAZEHT010000100.1, read as the reverse complement.
CGAACAGTTTGCGGTGGTAGAAAAGGGATTCGACGTCGTCGGGTCGCTCGAGTTCGCCGAAGTGGATCCGCCGCGCTCCGGTGCGCATGAACACGCAGCTCCACACCGCCGCGGAATAGACGTAGAACCACCGCAGGTCGCCGACGTCCACACCGGTGAGTTCGCGATAGGTGGCACGCACGTCGTCCTCCCGAAGCACGTCGGGCAGGCCCGGCATGCCGGCCATCCCGCATAGTTCCTGGAAGACCATGTGCGCGAAGACGATCCACGCGACGTCGAACTGCCTCGGACCGATCGTCGCCATCTCCCAGTCCAGCACCGCGACGGGGCGGAAGTCACGGTAGAGGACGTTTCCGATGCGTGAATCACCCCACACCAGCACGGATTCGCCGGCGGCGGCGTCGGCCGGGAAGTTGTCCTCCAGCCAGTCCAGCGCCTGCTCCACCAGCGGAGACCGCCCGATACCCGCGGCCGAGAACCGGTACCAGTTCTTGAGCCAGCCGAAGTGCCGCCGCAACGCGGTGTCGCCGGGCGGATCCACTTCGGCGATGAACCCGAATGTTTTGTCCGCGTTAGGGATCGCGTGCAGCTTAGCGATCGCCTCGACCGTGCTGTCCTGCAGTTCGCGCTGTTGGGCAGGTGTGGCGTCGGCGAACCAGTTGTTGCCGAACGTATAGGGCATGACGTCGGGCGGTACGACGCCGTCGACATAGTCCATCAGGAAGAACGGCGCGCCCAGCACGTCGCCGGTGTTCTCCAGCCAGCGTACGCGCGGAACGGGCACGTCGGTGAGTTCACCGGCCAGGCGCATCACCTCGAATTGGTGGTCCAGGCGGTAGGAGGAGAACACCGGGACGTCCTGCTCGGTGGGTGCCACCCGGGCGACCCATCGTTGCTCCTGGGGTCGGCCGTGGTGCGTCCATCGTCCGGTCAGGACGAGGGTTTCCGAGGACATCCCGTTGGAGTCGATGCCGCTTTCCACGGTGATGTCCGGGGTCACGCCGTCCGGCATGACGGTGGAAAGCCACTTCGACAGCACCGCCGGCACGGCAGCGACGTCGCGGCTGGAGCGCTGCAGGTGTTCGACGTTGCGGACGGCGGCATCGGCTTGTTCGTCGGCCACAGACACTTCCTCTGCGAGGTAATTACGATACGGTGAGTAGCGTTATGAAAACAGAATCGTCCCCGGTTGGCAAGACCGGCCGGCCCCGTGACCCACGCATCGATGCCGCCATCCTGGCGGCCACGGCGGATCTCCTCGTCGATATCGGATACGCCAATCTCAGCATGGCGGCCATTGCAGAACGTGCGGGCACCACCAAGACGGCGCTGTACCGGCGGTGGTCCAGCAAGGCCGATCTGATCCACGAGGCGGCGTTCCCTTCCGCGCCCACCGCGTTGGAGGCACCCTACGGCGATATCGCCGACGACGTGCGGGCGATGATCGGCGCGGCACGAGACGTATTCACCAGTCCTCTCGTCCGTGCCGCGCTGCCTGGCCTCATCGCCGACATGGCGTCCGACCCCGACCTCAACGCCCGGGTGATGCGCCGGTTCGGCGATGTATTCGACGCGGTGCGGTCCCGGGTGACCGAAGGGATTGCGCGCGGGGAAGTGCACGCCGGAGTTGACCCTGATCGGCTGGTCGAGGTTATCGGCGGCGCGACCCTGCTGCGGCTGTTGTTGACACCCGAGGTCGAACTCGACGACCTCTGGGTGGCGCAGACGACGGCCATCGTCGTTGGCGGGGTCAAGAAGTAGGCGCGGTGACGGCTTGTCGTTTCGGTGGTCCGTCGTCGCCCGGCCAGTATCGTCAGGACTAGATTTCCCGGATCGCAACCCGCTATGCCGACAGGAGTGAGCTGCAATTGGCTTGGACACTGCCCTTGACCTGGGGAGACGAAGCCATTCTGCACTTGCAGTCGGCGTCGGATCCTTGGAACATCCAGATGGAGATCGGCGACTCCCATCGGATCGACCCGGACGCGTTGCGAGCCGCGGTCCATGCCGCGTGCCTGGCGCACCCCATAATGCGCTCGCGGTTGGTGCTCGCGGCTCCGCACCAGACGTTCGACCACTGGGAGGTCGTCGACGACTTGACGCCGATGCCGATAACCGTCGTCGACTGCCCCGACGAGACGACCCTGGCCCGCCTGCGCACCGATTTCTATTCGCCGCCGTTTCCGATGCACGCCGCGCCGCAGTTCCGAGTGCAGGTGGCCCGCAGGCCGCGCGGCGACCTCGTCCAGGTCAATGCGGCCCATGTCGCGGTCGACGGCATCGGCTTGCTGCGGCTGCTGCGGTCCATCACCGCTGAGTACCGGGGGAAGGCCGACCCCCCGCCGCCGCTTCCCCTGGAAGATGCCCGGGACCTGAAGAAGCAGTTGCGCCCGAAGAGTATGTCTGAATTCGCCGGTCGCGCCCTCGAAGGCGGCCGCAAGTTGAAGGACGCCGCAATCCCACCGGCGCGAGTGGCCCCCGACACCGAGGACAGCCGAACGGGATCCGGCTTCGCGCACCGCGCGATAAGTGCCGAACAGGTCACCGAACTCAACGTCCGTAGGCCGAAGGGTGCCACCATCAACGACATGCTGATCGCCGCGGTCGGGATCACGGTTCAGGAGTGGAACCGCCGGCACAACGAGGACGCCGACAAAGTCATGGCGTTCATGCCGGTAAATCTCAGGCCCGCTGAATGGTCGACCGACGTCGTCAGCAACATGTTCTCCTACGTCAGCGTGTCCACGATGCGCGCGGATCGGACCGGCCTGGCCGCGGCAGCCAAAGTCGTTGCGGAGCAAACAGACCCGATCCGTCGGGCGGCACGAGCGGGCGGAACGCAAGACCTGCTGCGATTGATCTCGCCGCTGCCGGTCGGTGTCAAGAGGCGCATGCCCGAGCTGCTGCCGCTCACCGGGAACAGATTCGTCGACACGGCGGTCGTGTCCAACCTGGGCAGGCCCGCCGAGTTGCCGTCATTCTTCGGTGACCAGCCCGCCGAGTTCTACTTCACCCCGCCCTATTGGAGCGCCGCGGCGATTTCGGTCGGGGCGATAACCTCAGGCGGCAGTTTGCATCTCGGCCTCCGGTATCGGCTCAGTACGCTGGACGAAGCGGCCGGAAACCGTCTCGCCGACCTGCTAGTTGCCACACTCACCGGCGGCGACCGATCGAACTGATGTCGGTGGCAGGCTCGGGTGCGCGCAGAGGGCGGGGCCACGAACCGGAGGAGCGACTTGAGTAGACGATCGGCCGCCCGATGAGGGCGGTGTGCTGCCAGCACGGCAAGCTTTCGGTGGTCGAGTTGCAGCCGCCGCGGCCCGCCGCGGGCCAGCTGCTGCTCGACGTGCGCCGCTGCGGTATCTGCGGGTCCGATCTGCACGCCCGGACCCATGCCGACGAAATGACCGAGGTCATGGCCGCGGTGGGCTACGACGGCTTCATGCGAGGCGACGCGCCGGTGGTGCTGGGCCACGAGTTCTGCGGTGAGGTCGTCGAGCGCGGCCGCGGCGTGGGTAAGAATTTCGCGCCGGGGACCGCGGTGGTCGCGCTTCCTCTGCTGCGTTCCCGCGGCACGGTGCATCTGACGGGCCTTTCGCCGTTCGCTCCCGGTGGCTACGCCGAACAGGTTCTCACCGAGGCCGCGATGACGTTCGCCGTGCCCAACGGCCTCGACGTCGCTACGGCAGCCCTCACCGAGCCGATGGCGGTGGCGCTGCACGCCGTGCGGCGAAGCGGGATCGGGCGCGGTGACGTCGGCATTGTCATCGGCTGCGGGCCAGTCGGATTGGCCGTCATCTGCCATCTCAAGGCGGCGGGTGTCGGCACGATCGTCGCCGGCGACTTCTCACCGGCGCGCCGTGCGCTTGCTGTGCGCTGCGGTGCTGACGTCGTGGTCGATCCCGCCCTCGATTCGCCCTACGAGACCGCCGCTCACCACAAGGGTGTGATCACGTCGGTGGCGGCACTCTCCGAACTCGGTGTCGAGTCCATGGAGAAGTTGCGCAAGCTGCCCTTCTGGACGCACATCTATCGGTTCGCCGACCGGTTCGGCGCGGCGGGTCCGGCCCGACCGGTGATCTTCGAATGTGTCGGTGTCGCGGGCATGATCGACGGTGTCGTCGCCGCGGCACCGCTGAATTCCCGGGTGGTGGTCGTCGGGGTGTGCATGGAAGCAGACCGTCTGCGCCCGGCCGTGGCGATCGCCAAGGAGATCGACATGCGGTTCGTCTTCGGTTACACCCCAATTGAATTCCGCGATTGTCTGTTCCAGCTGGCGGAAGGCAGCGTCGATGCGTCCGCGCTGGTGACCGGGACGGTCGGGCTCGACGGTGTCGAAGCCGCCTTCGCCGCTCTGGGCAACCCGGAACTGCACGCGAAGATACTCGTCGATCCGCGCAGTGCGGCCGTGGTGCCGCAATGACTCGCGAACGGTACTGGGTTCGTGCGGGTAGAGACTTCGGTCGATGCTTCGGTTTCGGGCTGTAGGTGGGCTACGCCGGGAGGGTTGAATCTGGGAACGGCCCCGTTGACGGGATGCTCGGCGGAAAGAACCGCGATGGGTTATTCGACGTGCATCGGGCGCGTGGGTGTGTCGGCGGTTGCGTTGGGGGTCGGCCTTGCGGTCGTCGGCGCCGGTTTCAGTCGCGAAAGTGGTAGCGCCCGTGGCGGTTGTGGAGCATTCGGCGCCCTCGGTGCCGGTGCGGGTCATCTCGGGACTGCTCAGCTGGATGGACCGGGTCGGCGTCGGGGCGCTCCGGTCGATGTGGATGCCACGTTCGCCGGGACCGGTAACCGGCTGCTGAAGGCCGTGCCGTATTCAACATCACCGAGATCTTCGATGGGAGCGGTCTAGATTCCGGTGACCTTCTCGGCTGGGAAACCAGTTGCGGCACAGAAATGTTGAATCACCTCAGCGGGATCACCGACTGCGTCCGTCAAGACGGTCACCTTCTCGCCGCGCCGATGAGAACTCAACAGCGCGATATCCTCCCCGGTGTTCAGGCGCAACATCAGCACCTCCACTCCGGACGCGTCGGCCGTCGGCCTGAAGCCCTTCTGGAGCATGTCGGTCACATCGAGGATCGAGGCCTGAAGTTGGGCGATCGGCACGGCATGTCCGAACGCGGCCCAGGTGGTTGCGTCGAGCTGGCGCACTGGCGGCTCGGGCCACGGCCGCAACTCGTCGAGCCGCGTCGCCATGGCACGCAGGAAGTCCGCAATCTGCTGCTCAGTGAATTGTTGCAACTGCCCGACGCTGTCCAGCGTTTCTCCAGACGCCAGCGCCTGACGAATCGCCTCGTAATAGACCTGCGGCCCAAGGTCCAACGTGCTGTATCGCACAGCGCTGTCCGCATTCCACCGAACGGTGTCGTCGGTGATTTCTTGGGTGAACGTCAAACCGAACAGGATCTCGTTGATCGGTACTCGCCATTCGAATGCCATGCCAGCTCCCTATGGTGAATAGAACTCGATGTTGCTCATGTCGACAACGACCCCTTGGCTCGCGAGCTGGTCGAGGAATTGCTGAGTCTGCGACCGGTCTGGCATGTAGTGACCGCTGCGGTCGGTCAGCAACACGACTTCGCCGTCCAGGACGGCGAGTTCACCCGCAGCTGCCACGTCGCCACCGCCCAGCAAGCTCGAGTGGTGGAAATGGCGATAGCGCTGGAAGGTCGACGCGTACAGGTTTCCGTGCTCGTCCATGACGAAGATGGCGCGACCGTTGCTGTCAGGACCGAAAGCTGAGATGCCGTTGGCGGTATCGAACAAGTTGCCCTGCGCGTTGTACAGCAGCCCATCGTGGATCGTGATCCGATAAGCTTCGCGCTCGACGTCATCGAGGTAGCGCACTCCCGGTGAGCCCATTGGGCCACTTGGGTATTGCTCACCGACGTAGTCGGGCAGGATGCTTCGCGTGTGGTAGGGCTCGTCTCGCACAAGCAGGGGCTGGCCGTCACCGGGATGAACGTGTGCGTCTCCGGGTTCGAGTTCGGCGAGACGTTCACGGAGGCGTTGATCAGTGTTACCGCCACGCCCTGCACTGTCGGCCGTCGATTCCGTGCGGGCGTCAGCACCGGCGGGCAGATGGCCGCCGTCCCCGCCCGGGTGTGATTCCGTCGCCCCCGGCGTGGGTCTCCCGGCACCGAGCCCGTCTGCCGGGCCATTGGGGTGGGCGCCCAGGCCGGCAAGACGTTCCGATGTCGAAGAAACAGCCGCCGGTTCTCCACCTCTGGGCGCGGCGGGGGAAGGTGCGTGCG
>CAZEHT010000100.1:0-5513 GCA_964511995.1 uncultured Mycobacterium sp. | reverse complement strand
GGCGGGGGAAGGTGCGTGCGGGGCGGGGGAAGGTGCGTGCGGATGCACCGCATACTCGACGGGCATCTTGGCCGGGGTAGGCGCGGTTACCGGACGCCCACCTGTAGGCGCTGCCTCGGTGGTAAACGGCTTGGGGGCGATGTCCTCCAGCTTTTCGGTAATGCCGGCCGTGTCCCTGGTGATGTTGCCCAGCGCCCGAGCGCTGCGACCGATTTCGCTCAGCTTGCCGACGGTGCGGGCGGTGGCACCGGCTTCTTTGGCCGCTTCGCCAACACGTGCCGCCCGGCCGGCCGCGGCCGCGTCAGCGGCCCCGGCCGCCCCAGCCCCTCCGGGGACAGCCAAGGTCGCCACGTCGAGAAGGTTCTGTGACAGACCGACGAGCGGCCGCTCGCTACTCCACTCATCGGTGCGCGCGAGTCCCTTGAGGATCCCCTTGACTTTGTCGGGATCGGCCGCATAAGCGCCGACAGGATTCGTCAAGACATTGGAGAAGTCAGCTATTCCCTCCCAGGTCTGCCGGGCACCGTCGGGGTCATAGGCAAACCGCGCCGGGTTCAGTGCCGACAGTCCCTCGACGTTGGACACCAGCCAGCGAAAGCCGCCCTCCCCGCTGTCGACAGCCATGTTGAAGTTCGTGGCCAGCGCGTTGCCGACATCTTCGCCGAAGAATTCCACAAACTCCCGATCCGCCCAGGATCTAAGGCTTTTCGCCCGATTGCCCACGTCCTGCTCGGTCTGTTCGAACAGTTGCGCCTTGCCGTCGGACTCCGATTTGAGGTGATGCAAGACCGTCTTGACGTCGTCGGCGATCTCGTGCAGCTCGTCTTCGCCGTGGCCGCTGACGAACTCGAAGAACGTGCCGACGAGTCCTCCGATAGAACCTAGTCTGCGGAGCAGATCGCGAATCGCGTGCTGCGCGTTCTCCACGGTGACGGCGAATGCCCCCAGGCCGGCGGCCAGTTGTTCACACCGATATGCGACTTCGGACAAGCTGGTCCCGATATCGCGGATCGGTTTCTGGATAAGGCCGACTTCGTCCAGGCGTTGAGCGCCGATGGCGTTGTAGGCGGCAGACATATCGGCGGTGACATGATGCAGCGGAACAGCAAGCGTCCGCCACGCGGCAGATGCGGCGCGGATCGCCGCCGGATTCCCATTCGGCCACACATCGCCGATGAGTGCCTCCACCACGCACCACAACAACGGTTCGGCGACACCCCCTCCGGTGGCACTGGGTGACGCCGGCACGGCCATCGGCGCCGGACACGGCGGCGAGGCCAACACCCGGCTGCGCCCGCTGATATCGGAGGCGGCCTCGGCGCGTGAATAGTTCACCGCGGTCACCTGCACGCCATAGCCGACATTCCGGCATGCTTCGATACCGGAACTGACGGCCTTGAGCAGCTCACTGGCCGCTGACACGTACTGCCTGCCGAAGACCAAACCCGCAGAATCCTGACCGGTGTTGGCGTGGAACGACGCGATCGACACCGACATCGCCGACGCCAAACCGTCTCCCACCGCCGCAACCGAAATGCCGGCATCTGCTAACGCATTGGGGTCGACGGCTACAGGCGCCATGGCGGTGAACGGTAACGCCAGGCGCGATCACCGACAATTCACCGACGAGCTGCGCGCCCTGCAACCCCGGGTTCCCGTCAGCGCAGAAAATGCGCGGAGTCGTTCGCCAGGTTCAGCAGCGGCTGAGGGAGCGCTCCAAGCGCCAGCGTCACCGCCGCGGTCAGTGTCACGGTCGCGGTGGTGGTCCAACTCGGGGTGATCACCACCGGGGGGTCGGCGGGAGGATCGGTGAAGAACATCAAGACGATGACGCGGACGTAGAAGTAAGCGGCGATGGCACTGGCGACGACGCCGACGATCACCAGCGGGATCGCTCCGCCCTCGCCGGCGGCTTTGAAGACGGCGAACTTGCCGACGAAACCGCTCGTCAGCGGGATGCCCGCGAACGCCAGCAGAAACAGCGAGAACACCCCGCCCACAACGGGATAGCGTCGCCCGAGGCCGGCCCAATGCGCGAGTTCGGTGTCTTCCTGCCCGGTGTGATCGCGAACCAGGCTGACCACCGCGAATGCGCCAATCGTGGTGAAACCGTAGGCGAACAGGTAGAACAGCGTGCCGGAAACACCGCTGTCGGTCAGTGCGATGACACCGATCAGGATGAACCCGGCGTGGGCCACCGCGGAGTAGGCGAGCAGGCGTTTGACGTCGGTCTGGGTGATTGCGGTGATGGTGCCGACGACCATCGTGAGGATCGCGATGATCCACATGATGGGTCGCCATTCCGCCCGCAGCGCGGGCACGGCGACGTAGAAGATGCGCAGCATGGCGCCGAACGCGGCGACCTTGGTGGCGGCGGCCATGAATCCCGTGATGGGGGTGGGGGCACCCTGGTACACGTCGGGAACCCAGGAGTGGAACGGCACCGCTCCCACCTTGAACAGCAGGCCGACGGCGATCAGCCCGGTGCCGATCAGCGCCAGCCCGGTGTCAGAGGGATTGGCGTCGATGGTGGCCGCGATACCGGACAGTGAGAACGTTGCGCTGTAGCCGTAGAGGAGCGCGACGCCGTAGAGGAAGAACGCCGACGAGAAGGCTCCCAGCAGAAAGTACTTCAAAGCCGCTTCCTGTGACAGCAGGCGGTAGCGGCGGGCGAGGCCGCACATCAGGTACAGCGGAAGTGAGAGCACCTCGAGTGCGATGAACATGGTCAGCAGGTCGTCGGCAGCGGGGAAGAGCAGCATGCCGCCGACGGCGAACATGGACAGCGGAAACACTTCCGTATGCATCATGCCGGCGCGGGTGGCGACCTGTTCGCCCACGCTTCCCGCGACCGCGGCGGCCTGCGCGGTGAAGGCGTCCAGGCCCCCGGCGGCCACCCGGGACCGGCGATCGGGGAACCTGCGTTCGGCGATCAGCAGCACCGCCGGGATGGCGATGAGCAGCACCGCGCCCTGCAGGAACAGGGCCGGGGCATCCACGGCGACCGCGCCCATGACGGCCAGCGTGCCGTCGCCCTGCAGGTCGCGAGCCAGCATGCCCACCGCGACTGCCGCCGCCAGCAGGCCTCCCAACGACAGGGCGAGCTGGGCGCGGAAGCGGTTCTGGCGCGGCATGAACGCCTCGACGAGCACGCCGGCGACGGCCGCGCCGAACACGATCAGCATGGGAGACAGCTGGACGTATTCGACGCTGGGTGTCGGCAGACTCATTTCACCGGTCCTTCTGCCGTCCTGGGCACGGGGTCAGCTTGCTTGATGGTGGAAAGCGTGTGTCCGACCGCGGGATTGATCGCGTCCAGGGCGGGCTTCGGATACACACCCAGGACGATCAGCAACGCGAGCAGGGGGGCGATCACGGCGAGTTCTCGCGGTACCAGGTCGCGCAGCTTCTCGTCGCCGGCACGAGGCGGCCCGGTCATCATGCGCTGGTAGAGCCACAGGACGTAGACCGCCGAGAGCACGAGCGCCGACGAGGCGACCACGGCGAACGCCGGGTAGCGCGTGAATGTGCCGATGAGAACGAGGAACTCGCTGATAAAGGGCGCCAGGCCGGGCAGGGCCAGCGTCGCCAACCCAGCTACCAGGAAGGTCCCGGCCAGCACGGGCGCGACCTGCTGGACCCCGCCGTAGTCCGCGATGAGCCGGGTCCCCTTGCGGGACACCAGGAAACCGGCGATCAAGAACAGCGCGGCGGTCGAGATGCCGTGGTTGACCATGTACAGCGTGGAACCGCCCTGCCCCTGGCTGGTCATGGCGAAGATGCCGAGGACGATGAAACCGAAGTGACTTATCGACGTGTATGCGATCAACCGCATGACGTCGCGCTGCCCGATGGCAACCACCGCCCCGTACACGATGCCCGTGACCGCCAGCGCGATGATGAACGGGCGGAACAGGATTGCGGAGTCTGGAAACAACTGCAGGCAGTAGCGCAGCATCCCGAATGTGCCGACTTTGTCGACGACGGCCATCATCAGCACCGCGGTGGCGGGCGTGGATTCGACGGCGGCGTCGGGCAGCCAGCGGTGGAACGGCCACAGCGGCGCCTTGACGGCGAAGGCGAACATGAAGCCCAGGAACATCGCGTGCATGGGCGCGGGATTAACGTCTAGGGTCCCCGACGCAACGGCGGCGACGATCTCGCGGAAGTCGAACGTGCCCGAGCCGAATGCGTCGCTGGTGGCCGTCACGACGTATACCCCGACGACGGCGGCGAGCATGATCAGGCCGCCGAACAGGTTGTACAGCAGGAACTTCACCGCCGCCCGGGAGCGATCGGGCGCAGCCCCAGAACCGTATCCGCCGATCAGAAAGTACATCGGGATCAGCATGGCCTCGAAGAACACGTAGAACAGCAGCACGTCCAACGCGACGAAGGCGATCAGCACCATGCTTTCCGCCGCCAGCGTCAGTGCTACGTAGGCGTGCGCCGACCGTGGCGAACCGCTGGGGCCCGCCGGCGTGTCGTTCCAACCGGCGAGCAGCAGAAGCGGGACCAGGACGGCGGTCAACAGGACGAGGACGAGTGCGATGCCGTCGAGCCCCAGGATGTAACCGGTGCCGAACGACGGAATCCACTCGTGGTCTTCGACGAACTGGTACTGCGCGCCGCCGGGGTCGAACTGCACGGCCAGCATGATCGCGATGACCAGGACGGCCAGCGACACGGCGATGCCGGCGTACTTGCCGAACCGCTGCGCGCCCGGTGGCAGCGCGATGATGATCGCCGCACCGACCATGGGCAGGGCCCACAGGATGGAGAGCCACGGAACCGCTGACGCCATCGCCGAAATCACCACACTTTCGCCAGGAGGACAACGGCCATGACGATCGCGGCACCGGCAAGCATGGACAAAGCGTAGGAGCGGGCGAATCCGGTTTGCAGCAGGCGCAGGCGCTCCGATGCGTGGCGCACCGCGAGCGCCAGTCCGGTGCTGACGCCGTCCACGCCGATGTCGTCGATCTGGACGACTCGGCCGGTGAGTCGGGCGCCGGGACGCATGAACACGGCCTCGTTGAACGCATCGCCGTACAGGTCATGGCGCGCGGCCACGGTCAGCGCCGACGCCGCGGGAGGCGTCACCGGAATCGCGCGGGTGCCGTACATACGGTAGGCGATGGCCACGCCCACCACGACGACGCTGAGGGTTATCGCCGTCATCACCCATACCGGCGTCGCGTGCTCGGCTTCATGGGCGGCGCCGACGACCGGTTCCAGCCAGTGCTTGAGAACACCGTTGACGGCAAGCGCGCCACCCGCACCGACCGAGCCGACCGCCAGCAGCGCCATCGGCACGGTCATGATCGCGGGAGACTCGTGGGGGTGGGTACCGGGGGCCCAGCGGCGTTCGCCGAAGAATGTCATCAGCATCACCCGGGTCATGTAGAACGCGGTGATCCCGGCCCCCAGCAGTGTGGCAACGCCCAGCAGCCAGCCTCGCAAACCGCCTGCGGCGAAGGCGGTTTCGATGATGGCATCCTTGGAGAAGAACC
>CAZEHT010000099.1:0-14688 GCA_964511995.1 uncultured Mycobacterium sp. | reverse complement strand
GTGCCGATGGTCTTGCCGACCGGCCAGCGCACCTTGATCGCGAGGTTGAACGTCGCAAGGAGATAGGCGAAATACACCCACCCGTGCACCACGCCGATCCACGTCGGGGGGTTGTCGACCTTCACCACGTAGCGGACGTACATCTCGTAGCAGAGGGCGATCAGCCAGATACCCGTCGCCCACGCAAGCGCCCGGTAGGCCGCGAGGGCCGGACGTATGGTCGCGGGCGCGGCCGTCCCGGCGGGCTGCTCGGGTGTCTGTGTCATGCGGTTGTCCTGTCCGGTCGGTCTTTTCGGGCTAACTCGGCGAGGTAGGCGTTGTACGCGCGCAGGGCGGGATCGTCGTCCTGGTCGATCTGTGGCCCGGACGACCGGCGCTGCGGCAGCAGGCCTTCGGGGATTTCGGTGACTTCCGACGAGTGGGCGGGCTGGGGCGGGGATTGCTCGTATTGGACGAACTTCCGGTAGGCGTAAACGCAGAAGCCGGCGAAGAACGGCCACTGCAGGGCGTAGCCGAGGTTCTGGAAAGAACCGCCGACCGACTCGTAGCGAGTCCACTGCCACCAACCCAAACACAGGCAGGCAGCGGCGGCGACGATCACCAGGATGATCATCGCCCAGCGGCGGCGGCCGGTCGTGGGCATGGCTTCGACGGTACCGGTCCTCTGGGAGGCAGGGCGATCGGGCGGTACGCTTTGGGCGCTCGACGCGCAAGTGGCGGAATTGGCAGACGCCCTGGTTTTAGGTACCAGTGTCTTCGGACGTCCGGGTTCGAGTCCCGGCTTGCGCACCACCGGTCGTCGTATCCGCAGCGCCAAGGCTTCCCTCGCCAGGGGCCGAATCGTCGTGCACCAGTAGGCTCGGTGTGTGACGAAGTGGTCGCCGGGCCGTCTGGGCAACATGACCGGCAAGAGGATCATCGTGACCGGGGCGACCAACGGTGTGGGGCTGGGAACCGCGCAGGCGCTGGCCGACGCCGGCGCTCACGTGATCATGGCGGTGCGCAACGTCGAGCTGGGCCGACAACGTGCTGTGCAGATCGGTGGTTCGACGGAGGTTGTCCCGCTCGATCTGGCCGACCTGGCCTCGGTGCGCGCGTTCCCGAAGCTATTCGACCGCACTTCCGCAGGCGACATCGACATCTTGATCAACAACGCCGGCACCATTAGCGACCGCCGCCGGGAAACGGTTGACGGCTTCGAGATGACGCTGGGCACCAACCTGCTGGGACCGTTCGCCCTGACCAATCTGCTGTTCGGTCGGATACGTTCGCAGATCGTCAATGTCGGCTCACAGACGCACAAGTCCGCCACTCTCGAACTCGACGACATGCACCTGCGAACCGGGAAGTGGACGACGATGGGCGCCTACGGGCGCTCCAAACTCGCGGTCATGCTGTGGGGTCTGGATCTCGATCGCAGGCTGCGCGCCGCCGGGTCGCCGGTAGTCACCCAGCTGACCCACCCCGGATGGGTTGACTCGAACCTGTCCCACACCTCGGACACGCCGCTGATGTCATTGGCGCACATGGCCGTCCACCAGCTGGCTCGCCGGCTGGCCAACAACATCCAAGAAGGTGCGGCGACATCGCTGTACTGCATCTCAGAACCCATACCGCCCGGCAGCTATGTCGGGGTCACCGGCAAGATGGGGCTCCGCGGTGGCCCGGTGCTGATCGGTCGGTCAGAGGCGGCGTGCGACTACGACACCGCCGCGGCGTTGGTCGAGTTCGCGGAAAAGGAAACCGGCACAACACTTCCCGTGTAGCACACGTCAGATCATGTCCCTGTCGGTGAGCCAGCGCATGACCGGCCAGCCGACGAACACCGGCAGCCAGCACGTCAGGATGCGATAGAGCAGGACCGACGGCACGCCGATCGCCGCGGGGATCCCGAACGCCGCCAGACCGCCGATGAGAGCGGCCTCGACAGCGCCGACCCCGCCGGGTGTGGGGGCGGCTGAGGCAAGCGTTCCGCCGACCATGGTCACCACGGTGACCGTGACGAACGACACGTTGCCGCCGAACGCCTCCACGCTGGCCCACAACGCCAGGGCCGCACCGAGAGTGGTTCCCCCGCAACCCAATATGATCAACAACAGCCGCTTCGGTTCGCGGGTGAGGTCCAGCAGATCCGATCCGACCTCCTTGAGCTTGGGGCGTAGGGCGGTGTCGAGCCAGCGGCGCAGCTTGGGAACGAACATGAAGATGCCGACCACGCCCAACAGCGCGCCCGCGATCAGGTAGAGGATGGTCGCGGACGGCACGAAATGCGACAGGTCCGCCGACGCGCCGGCCCATGCGCTGAAGATGACCAGAAGGACGACGTGCACGGTCACCTGCACCGTCTGCTGCAACACCACGGCGGTGGTGGCACGCACGGCGCCCAAACCGCCTTTCTGCAGGAAGCGAGTGCTCAGCGCCAGACCACCCACGCCGGCGGGCGTGGTGGTGGCGGCAAAGGTGTTGGCGAACTGCATGAGTGTAAGGTGCCAGAAGCCGACGACCCCGTCCGCGCATGCCCACAGTGCGGCCGCGGCACCGACGTAGGTCAATGCCGACACCCCGAGCCCGAGCAGCGCCCACCACCAGTTGGCGGTAGCGAGTTCACTGAAGAACGTCGGAACGGTGCTGATGAACGGGTACGCGACGTACACGAGGGCCACCATCAACACCAGTTGGATGACCTGGCCCCGACTGAAGCGGGTGATGATCTCCACCGGAATCTCGTCGGTCCCGGTTTGCCTCTTCACCTCGTCGCGTGCGGACGCCAACACCGCCGGGGCGTCGTCCACCGATTCTCGAAGGCGCAACGGCACGGCCGATTTCGTGAGTCGGCGTGACGCGGTCAAGACCGCGTTCTTGCCGAAGACGTCGATCGCCGCGCCCACCGCGGGGCCGGCGCCATAGAGCGCCGTCGTAGTCACAAGCAGTTGCGCGATGTCGGCCTGCAGCTGGACATCCGTCGCACCGAACTCGGCATGGTCGAACCCGCCGAACAACACCCGGCCCTCGTCGACGGTGACCTCCCCGCCCCACAGGTCGCCGTGGGAGATCTCGTGCTCGTGCAGCTTCCCGAGGGCTACCCACACGGCCGCGACAGGCGTCTCGTGGGCGCATTCGTCGATCGGGATGCCGCGGGCGTGGTGGTGGGCGTACATCGTCCAGCCCCGGTCGAGCGCGGCGACCGACAACGCAGTGCTGTTGGCCAGGTTCAGTTGACCGATCGCGATCGCCATCAGGCCGCGATGCTCGACCGCGCGGCGGACCGACAGCTGCAGCGGACCGGTTTCGCTCGCGCGCAACCGGAATTTTCGCCAGAACTGGCGCAACGCGCCGCGACTGCGCTGGTTGGGCCCGTACAACTCGACCAACGCCGTCGCCGGCTCGGCGTTTTCCGAGCGGGCCGACGAGGCCTGCAGTATCAAAGGTCCGGGGCCGGCGGGTCGCAGCACCGTCAGGGCCGAGACGATCATCCCGCGCCGCGCCAGCGCGCGCACCGCCCCGTCGAGCGGCACCTCCAGGGCGGGCGTGCCGACGATCCACACCACGAGTGCGCCGACCAGCCAGCCCACCGCCAGACCGAACAACGCACGGCTCGGCACCACGGCGCTCACCACCAGATGGATCGGGACGAACGCCAGCAGGAGTCCCCACCACCATCGCCGCCAGCGCGCGGGAAGCCACGGGCCCGACACCGTGAGCACCGCCGCCAGCATCCCGATCCACCGCGGATCGTCGAGGAATTGCGATAGCACGGTGTCAAGCCGGTCGCCCAGATCGAAGTGCCAACGCGGCGCTGCGATGCCCTGCTCGGTGATCGACAGCGCGAGGACGCTCAGGAGAGCGGCCGTGCCGTACGCCCCGAGCAGCTTCCACTGCCGTCCGGCGAGCAACGCGATGAAGATGGCAAAGGGCAGCGCCATGATGGCAATGCCGTAGGCCAGATACACAAGGTTGGACTGAGTGGGGGTGAGAACGCCGACGATGCCGGAGATCGACCGTTCCAGTGCCACCCATTCGTTGCGGGTGACCAACGAGCCGGTGATGACGACGGCCAGCAACACCGTGGCCGCCACCAGGCGCAGAATGTCGGTCGTGCGGCGGGTCAACGGCTGCAGCAGGCTGCCCGACACCGTGACGTCCCGTCCGTCGACGCGCATCTAGTGGGGTCCTTAGGATCGGTCGGACGGCGGTTTGCCGTCGGTTCCCGACAAAGATATCCGCAGACCGGCCCGATTCGGCGTACGTAGCTCGGCACGCACCGCGCGGTGCCATGATTTAACTCATGGCAGATGAGGGGGTTCGGCAGGACGAGCCCTGGGACCCTCCGGGCCGCCAAGAGACCGAAACCGAACGGCTG
The DNA here is from genome assembly GCA_964511995.1 of uncultured Mycobacterium sp. Taxonomy (GTDB): domain Bacteria; phylum Actinomycetota; class Actinomycetes; order Mycobacteriales; family Mycobacteriaceae; genus Mycobacterium. The sequence continues at coordinate 10,328 of CAZEHT010000099.1, read as the reverse complement.
GACCGCAATTGGGCCAATCTGCTGCAGGAACTGCGCGTAGTGCAAACCGGCGTACAGCTGCTGACGGGTCTGTTGCTGACCCTGCCCTTCCAGCAGCGGTTCGACGTGCTCGATCAGCGCATGCGCACGGTTTACCTCATCTCCTTCGCGTGCTCGATCGCGTCAACGGTGCTGCTGGTGGCACCCGTAGGCATCCACCGGTTGTTGTTTCGCCGACACCGCCTGAGCATCTTGGTCGCGGCGGCGCACCAATGCCTCTACGGCGGCCTCCTGCTGCTTGGACTCGCCCTGACCGGTGTGACCGCGATCATCTTCTACGCGGTGAGCGGGAACACCGCCAGCATCATCGCCGCCGGTGTGGCGTTGACCGCATTTGCGGCGTTCTGGATGGCGGCGCCACTGTTGATGCGCTGGATGGGCCGTCGCCGACCGACGTAGAGGCAGGGTCGGGGGAGCCGCAGGGTCAGGGAGAGCAACCGAGCTGCGGGGCTTGCCGGCGTTCGTCGTGCCGGCGCCCGCCGACCACGAGGCATACCAGGCTCACGACGAACATGACGACGGCGATGGCCATGATCGCGGCGGCACTCACGCTTACGGTGTCGGTGAGGGTGACCAACCCGATGAGGAACGCCGGCACCGCGATGACGTTGAGAACGAGGCCGACGGTGGTCAGCGCCTCTCCGATCGATTCGTCGGTCGGTGAGCTCATCGCTGTTCTCCCATCGGTCGACGTTGGGCGTTCGAATACCCGCCGGCCGGGCACCGCAAACCGTCCGACGAACGGTCGCCTGCCCCTCGCCGGGAGCACGCGACGCCGTGGTCGGCTGTCGGGGCCGGCCGGGTACCTTTCCGATGTGGAAGAACTCGACAACCATGTTGCTGTCGTCACCGGCGCCGCTCGTGGTCAGGGTCGCAGTCATGCGGTCGCCCTGGCCGAACGGGGTGCCGACGTCATCGGCGTGGACATCTGCGCCGACATCGCCGGGATTCCCTATCCTTTGGGTAGCAGGGAGGACCTCGACGAGACGGTGCGGCTGGTCGAGGAGGCGGGCCGGCGAATGGTGCCGTTGGTTGCCGACGTTCGCGATCTCGCGGCGCTGGAATCCGCCGTCGCGGTCGGGGTCGAGCAACTGGGAGACGTCGACATCGTGATCGCCAATGCGGGGGTGGTGGCGATCGGGAACAGCGACCCCCGCGACGCGGCGGCCTACCATGCGATCGTCGACACCAATCTCACCGGTGTATGGCACACCATCCTGGCCGCCGTCCCCTCGGTGATTCGTAAGGGACGGGGCGGCTCCATCGTCCTGGTCAGCTCGTCACAGGGACTGACCGGACGCGGCGGCGACGGGAGCGCGGCCATGTTCGCCTACGCCGCGGCAAAGCACGGCGTGGTCGGGTTGATGCGCTCGGCTGCGAACGCCTATGGGCCGCATAAGATCCGGGTCAACTCGGTACACCCTGGCGGTGTGGCCACCCCGATGATTCTCAACGAGTATGTGGCGACCCGGATGGCTCAGAGCCCAAATCCGACGACACTGTCGCAGACGCTTTTGCCCGATGTCTTCATCGTCGATCCCCGCGACGTCACGGAGGCAGTGCTGTGGCTGGTGAGCCCGAGGAGCCGCTATGTCACCGGTGTTGCGCTGCCCGTCGACGCCGGCCACGTGGCGAGTTGATCAGGCAGCGCGCAGGCGGGGGCCCACTCACCGGCGAGCGCGGACGAAACGGAGTACGCGCCGGCATTCGCTGCGATGGGATGCTGTAGAGCGCAGCGTCAGGTTAAGGAGGGCTGAGGTGAAACTTGCCGACGTCTATCGGCATTCCCTGGTCATCGTCTCGGACTTCCGGATTCCCGACGCGCATCGGGCCTGGTCGCTGCTCGAGCAGCGGGAGAATGCGCTGGCCGCGATCGGTGCGCACCACATCGCGGTGTGCCGGTCCACCGGCGAACGCCGCCGGTTCTTGGTGTTGATCGGGGTGCGCATCCGCGAACCCGTCGTCGACCTGCTGCGGTCGAGGGAGCTCTTCGGCTGGTTCGACGCCGTCGGCGTGGAAGACATCCCGGCGGTTTTCGCCGGAGAGATCGTCGACCGCTATGAGTTTGCCGATTCCGGCGACGAACCGGGGCCCGGCGTGGTGGTGTCGGCGATTCTGGAGGTGGCCGACCCCGTGGTCCTGATGGACGAAATGCATTCGGCTAAGGAGGCTTTCAAGGCGGCAGGAGTCCGCAAGGTGTGGGTGTTCCGTGCGTTGGACGCCTCGAACGAGGTGTTCATCCTGCAGGAGCTCGACTCCGAGCAGCATGCGCGGAGCTGGATCCGTCATCACGACCCATCGGCCGCCTGGATGGAGCACGGCGGTGTCGGGGTGTATCCGCCGCTGTTCGTCGGGGAGCTGGTGCGGATGATCCCGGTCGACCAAATCGAATAGGCCGAAGAGTTCAACGGGGCCCGCTGACCCGGCGGCGGGGGATCGGGTCAGGTTCTGCTTCTGGCGAGGGCGCACGCCATCTGGACGTTGTGGGCGTCCTCGTTGAGGGAGGCGGCCGTCGAGTTCAGCGAGTCGCCGCCGGTGTGCAGGCCCATTCTCAGCAGGAGTTTGGTCGCGCCCAGCGACCAGGACTGCATGGGTGAGGCGATGTCGGGCTGCAACCCGGGTGTCATGGACGCGCTCAACGCCGTCGCCGCGGCTTCCCGCAGGGCAGTGCGGCCGACGATGTTCGAGTTCGCGACGATCGGGTCGGCGTAGTCGACATAATTGCCGCTGCCCGCGCTGTTGTAGGCGAAGTCCTCGTAGTTGCTTGCGGCGAAGTTCAATGCGGCGCCGAATTGTCTACAGGCTTCGGTCGCGGCCGGGTCCACGCCGTGTGCGACCGCCGGCGTGCTGTCGGGCGCGAGCGCTTCGGCGGCGATCGGAGCGCTCGCGCCGTCGGACGCGTCGGGCTCGGCACGGGGGGCCGGAATGGGAGCCAGTGCGAAGACGAGAGCGGCGCCCGCGGCGGTTAGCAGGCCGCCGCGCCACAGACAGGTCGCATCAGGTGAACTCATGTCGTTCCTTCCGGGTCGTCGGACACCGTCACAATCGGTGGCGGTCGGGGCCAGACTTAGAATCATCACGTATCAATAACGCCGCGTAGCTGAACGGTTGACGAATAATCGGCTATCGCCAGAGTGGCCGACAGCGGCCTTGGCGTTAAATGCTGCGACATCGGTGCCTAGGACGAACAGCGCGGTTGCGTACCGGGCCCGATGTTCCACCCGTTCGATGACGAATGGGTGTGAATTGTTATCTCCGTATTCACCACGTGTACAACGGATCCCCCGATCATGATCGAGCAAGAATGCCGCGGGATCGAGACGAGAGGTGCCCGACCGACATGCTGCACCGTTTTGCCACCTTCACCTGGCTCTGCCTGCTCGTCGCCGTGACGGCCTCCCCGATCGCATCGGCGGATCCGGTCGCGGACCCCCCTGCGGTTCCGGTGTCCGCCGAGAACGCCGCGCCGCCCCCCGGTGGACCCGCCGGCCCCATACCCTCAGCCCCGCCCGGGGTGCTCACGACCCCGGACGGATGGACTCTGACGGTCTCGGGCAAGACCGAGTCGATGGAACCGGTGGCAGCGCTGACAGGTTCTCCGACGTCGCGGGAGTACATCGTGGACGGCAATTTCGTCGGCGCGATCAGCGGCTCCGGGAGCACCAAGCTGGGCGGTGGAACGCTGGAGGCCGGCTACCAGATCGGTTGCGGGATCACGCAAGATGACGTCGAATTCATCACCGGCGTCGGCATCACCCCGGGTCTGGCCATCCCCATCATCAGCGGAACGATCTTCCCGGTGACCATTGCACCGTCGGTGTCCGAGCAGATCAAGATCGACCTCAAGCCAGGGTCGGTGAATATCGTTCCGGTAGGCAAGAAGTCGTTCAAGGGCGCCGCGCCGCGGATCTCGATCACGGGCTTCCGAATCAAGATCGACGGCTGCGCGGGCCAGTCGTTCATCCGGTCGTACGCGACGCTGACCAGTTCCACGGACAACACCGATGACGTCGTGACGTACGTCGGCGTCACCAAAGTCGTTTAGCCAGAGCAGCTGTTCCTCCACATATCAACACACGAAGGGCGCGACCACGACATGTTGCTTCGATTCGCCACGGTGACTGCCGCTTGCTTGCTCGCCCCGTTGGGGCTGGCCCCGCTAGCACAGGCCGACCCGCCTGCCGATCCGGTGGCGGTACCGGCCGCCGACGCCGCCGCCCCGGCGGCCCCGCCGCTCGACACCGGCCTCGTGGCCTCGGAAGTGCCGGGCATCGCGCACACGCCGGACGGACGCACGCTGACGGTGGCCGCCAAAGACGAGACACAACTGCCGATCGCGCCGCTGACCACATCGCTGTCGGCCCGCGAATGGTTGGTCGGCGCGACCTTCACGGGATCGGGCATGGGCTCGGTGAACGGTGGCACGCTGGAGGTCGGGTACCAGATCGGCTGCGGCATCGAAATGGACAAGGTCAAGCTGAACGGATCGATCGGCATCGGAGCCGGCGCCTTCAGCTTCAACCCGACCGCCGCCGCGCCGGTTGGCCTGGGCGCGATCACGGTGCCGATCCAGGGGCAGGTCGAAGTCGAGCCGCGGCCGGGCACCATCACCAACATCGTCGTGGACAAGAAGAGCTTCAAGGGCAACTCGGCGCGTGTGACGGTCAGGGACATCCACATCAAGGTCGACAACTGCGTCGGGGCATCCTCGTTGCGCTCCTACGCGGTGCTGACGAGTTCGGGCACCGACGCCGACGACATCGTCGCCTACTACGGCGTCACCAAAGTCTTCTGAGGATGGTCTTGGGTTTTTGGGTCACTGGAGCGGTGATGGTACGTAAACCGTTGCCGGCGAAGAAGATTGTCTCGCAGATGGCCGTGGGGCTCGCCGTCGGCGCTCTGGCGGTGGCGCATGCGGCGACGGCGTCCGCGGAGCCGCCGCCGGGCGATGACACCGCCGCGGTGGCTCCCGCCGCAGAAGCGCCGGCTCCCGTGGCACCGTCAGGCCCAGCGATGGGCGGCCTCGGACGGCTGGGCGCGGCACAGAGCCCGGGAGGGTTGGATTTCCTGCTGAGCCAGTACGCGGTTCCTTCTGCGCCGGGCGCGGCCCCGGTTGTGGCCCCGGACCTTTCCGTTCTCGACGCCGGGCAATTCCTCAATCCGCGCAATTACCGTGTGCCCTCGCAGGACCAGGTGTCACCGTACCCGCTGGCTCCGGCGACCCCGGGGCCGTTCGCCCGCGTCGATGCCCTCCGAGGTACGCACGCCATGGTCCACGGTGCGTTGGGCCGGATGCCGCTGGATCAGCTCAGTCAACCGCTTCCCGGCACGGCCCCGCCGGCCGGAACCCGGCTTCCCGTTGGTCCGGTACAAAACCTTCCGGGTCTTTCGGATCTGCCGGCTCTTCCGGCTCCGCCGGAACTGCCCCAACAGGCGGCTCCGCTTGTGAATCCGCCGCCGACGGAACCGCCACCACCGCTGCCCGCACCGCCTGGCTAGTAGCCACCCACCCCCGTTCGGAGGTGGCCGCCCGTCAGCTCACGTAGCCGTCTGCGGTTGTCAGCGCACCGTCGAGAATGTGCAAGCCCTCTGCAATCTCGGCATCGCTGACATTGCACGGCGGTACGGCGTGGATGCGATTGAAGTTGGAGAACGGCAGCAGGCCACCGGCCTTGCACGCGCTGACAACGGCATTCATCGCCGAGCTCGATCCGCCGTAGGGGGCCAGTGGTTCTCGGGTCTGGCGATCGGACACGAGTTCTATCGCCCAGAACACACCGAGGCCGCGCACTTCCCCGACCGAGGGGTGGCGCCGGGCCAGCTCACGCAGTCCCGGGCCAAGTACGTCGTTGCCGATCCGGGCGGCGTTTTCCACCATGCCCTCGTCCTGCATCGCGTTGATCGTCGCGACCGCGCATGCAGTCGCCAGCGGATGACCGGAATAGGTGAGGCCGCCGGGGTAGGCGCGGTCGGCGAAGGTGGCGGCGATCGCGTCGTTGATCGCGACGCCGCCGAGCGGCACGTAACCCGACGTCACCCCTTTGGCGAACGTCATCAGATCCGGTATCACGTCGAAGTTGTCTATTGCGAACCATTTTCCGGTGCGGCCGAAGCCGGCCATCACCTCGTCGGCGATGAACACGATGCCGTAGCGGTCGCAGATCTCCCGTACTCCCGTCAGGTAACCGGGCGGCGGCACCATGATGCCCGCGGTGCCTGGCACCGACTCCAGGATGATCGCCGCGAACGACGACGGGCCCTCCATTTGGATGACGCGCTCGAGGTGTTCGAGCGCTCGTTGCGTCTCCTGCTGCTCGTTGTCGGCGTGAAAGGCCGACCGGTACAAGAATGGTCCGTTGAAATGAACCACGCCACTGGTGCCGTAGTCGTTCGGCCAGCGGCGCGGATCCCCGGTGAGGTTGACGGCGGTGTCGGTTCCGCCGTGGTAGGAGCGGTACCGTGCCAGCACTTTGTAGCGGCCGGTGTGCAGGCGCGCCATGCGAACCGCGTGCTCCACGGCGTCGGCGCCGGCGTTTGTGAAGAACACTCGGTTCAAATCACCGGGAGTGCGCTGCGCAATGAGGTGTGCGGCCTCCGAACGGGCCGCGTTGACGTGCGCAGGTGCGATGGTGCACAGCTTGGCCGCTTGTTCGGCAATGGCGGCAACGACTTTCGGATGTTGATGGCCGATGTTGGTGTTCACCATCTGCGACGAGAAGTCGAGCAACCGGTTGCCCTCGCCGTCCCATACATACGAGCCGGCAGCGGCGATCACCGTCATCGGTCGAAGCGCCGCCTGCGCCGACCACGAATGGAAGACGTGGGCACGGTCGAGTTCGTACGCGCGCCGGCCTTCGGCCACGGCCGCGTCGAGATTTTGACCGCCGGGCAGCAGGCGAGAAGACGTCGATGTCACGATCGGTCCTTCGGTCAGTTGTTCTGGGGGAAGCCGAGGTTGATCCCGCCATGGCTGGGGTTGAGCCAGCGCTGGGTGATGGTCTTGTGGCGTGTAAAGAAGTGGACGCCGTCGGCGCCGTGGGCAAGGGTGTCGCCGAACAGCGAGGCTTTCCAGCCGCCGAAGCTGTAGTAGGCCATCGGGACGGGGATGGGAACGTTGATGCCGACCATGCCGACCTGCACCTCGTTCTGGAACCGCCGGGCCGCGCCGCCGTCGTTGGTGAAGATGGCTGTGCCGTTGCCGTACGGATTGTCGTTGACCAAATCCATGGCTTCGTCGTAGGTCTCGACGCGCACTACGGACAGGACGGGGCCGAAGATCTCGTCGGTGTAGACCGACATGTCGGGGGTGACGTGGTCGACGAGGGTGGGGCCGAGCCAGAACCCCTCGGCAGCGCCGTCGGGTTGAACGGTGCGGCCGTCGAGAACGATTTTGGCGCCGTCGGCTTCCGCGGTGTCGATATAGGCGGCGACCTTGTCGCGGTGGGCTTTGGTAACCAGGGGTCCCATGTCGGGGTTCCTCGTGCCGTCGCCGGTTGTGATGGTGGCGGCGCGTTCGGCGATCTTTGCGACGAGGTCGTCAGCGATGGGGCCGACCGCGACGGCGGCGGAGATGGCCATGCAGCGTTGGCCGGCCGAGCCGAAGCCGGCGTTGACCATGGCGTCGGCGGCCAGGTCGAGGTCGGCGTCGGGCAGAACCACGGCGTGGTTCTTGGCGCCGCCGAGCGCTTGGACGCGTTTTCCGGCGGCGGTGCCGGTGGCGTAGACGTAGTGAGCGATGGGGGTGGAGCCCACGAACGACACCGATTTCACCTGGGGGTTGGTGAGTAGTTCGTCGACGGCGGTTTTGTCGCCCTGCAGCACGTTGAACACGCCGTCGGGGAGCCCGGCTTCGGTCCACAGGCTGGCGAGCCACAGCGCGGCGGACGGGTCCTTTTCGGAGGGTTTGAGGACGACGGTGTTGCCGGTGGCGATCGCGATGGGGAAGAACCACATCGGGACCATGGCGGGGAAGTTGAACGGGGAGATGACTCCGACCACGCCTAAGGGCTGGCGCGTCGAGTAGACGTCGATGTTGGTTGAGGCGTTCTCGGTGAAGCCCCCTTTGAGCAGGTGGGGGATGCCGCAGGCGAACTCGACGACCTCCTGGCCGCGGGAGACCTCACCGAGAGCGTCGGAGAGCACCTTGCCGTGCTCGCTGGTGATGATCGCGGCCAGCTCGTGCTTGCGCTCGTTGAGCAGTTCCCGGAATGCGAACAACGCCGCCGTGCGCTTTGCCAGAGAGGTGTCGCGCCATGCCGGGAACGCCGCGGCGGCGGCATCGATCACCGCACGGGCATCCTCGGCATCGGCCAAAGCGACGTGCCCGGTCACCGCGCCGGTGGCCGGATTGAACACGGGGGCGGTGCGCTCGCCGGTACCGACGAATTGCTTGCCGTTCGCCCAGTGGGTGATGGTGTGGTTCCGCGTGCGTGTCATGACGTCCATCTTTGGCGGTCAAGGCACGTTCGGGGTCCGACAAACCGTATTCGCATCATGCTGGTGATTTACACTTCGTAAATGCAGCCGACGATCCGGGAAGTCCTCGACCTCCCGGTGATGCGGGCTGGGGAGCCCGAAATCGTCTGCGCCGGGCCACTGGACCGCACGATCCGCTGGGTCCACGTCAGCGAGCTGCCGGACCTGTCGAACCTGCTGGAGGGCGGGGAATTGGTCCTGACCACCGGACTGGCGCTGACCGATGCCCACCGGCGCGACCAGTATCTGCCCGGGTTGGCGGCCGCGGGCGCGGTCGGCGTCGTGGTCGAACTCGGAACACACGTCGACGAGTTTCCCGCCACGGTGCTGGCGTCGGGCGCCGCGCTGGATTTCCCCGTCGTCGTGCTCCACCGGCAGATCCGCTTCGTCGAGGTCACTGAGCAGGTGCATCGCAGCATCGTGAACGAGCAGTACGCCGAGGTGGATTACGCCCGGCGCGTGCACGAGACGTTCACCGCGCTGAGCATGCGGCGCGCCTCACTCGATGAGATCGTCGCGGTGGCCGCCGACATGCTCGGTGCACCGGTGGTGCTCGAGGATCTGAACCGGCAGGTGCTGGCATTCGCCGCACGCCACGTCCCGACGTCGGCGCTGCTCGGGGACTGGGAACGCCGGTCCAGGCTGGCGCCGCCGACTGGTGACGGCGCGTGGGCGAGTCGGCCGGTCGGCCCCTACCGGCAGGAGTGGGGCCGGTTGATCGTGCCGACCGCGAATCCGGGCGGGCCCGATGCCGCCCGCCACGCCATGACGCTCGAACGCGCAGCCCAGGCACTTGCGTTGCATCGGATGGTGGAACGGGACCGCAGCTCGATGGAGTTGCGGGCACAGAGCGGACTGGTCGACGACCTGCGCGCTGGCCGCGTCGACGACGAAGCGGCGGCAACCACCCGCGCGTATGCTCTCGGTCTACGTCCAGCACTGGTTTACGTACCGATCACGGTACGGACGCGTTGCAGCGGCAGCACCGACCAGGTGGCCGTCGAACAGCGCCGGGCCCGCACCCTCGACGCGGTTGTGCACACGGTGCGCGCCGCCCGACATACGGTCCTGACGGCCGGTCGCGAGGACGGCCAGATCGATCTGCTACTCGCGCCGCGGCGGGCGACGCCAGGTCGCGACAGCATCGACGCCGTGCTGGACGACGTCTGTCAGGCTATCCGTCAGGCGGTCGTCCGCGTCGTGGGCGTAACGGATTGCGTGATCGGCGTGGGCCCGCAATCCGGCCGGCTCGTCGAGGCCGCCGGCGGGCTGGCCGAAGCCGCGCACGTGGCCGAAGTCGCCGCGGCGACGCCCGGGACGGCGCGTTCGTTTCACCGTGCGGCCGATATCCGGCTGCGCGGCCTGGTCGCCTTGATCCGGACCGACCCGCGTGTGCAGGCCTTCGCCGAGACGGAACTGCGGGGGCTGCTGGTCCACCGGGCCAAACACGGGGACGAGATGTTCGACCTGCTGATGGCCTTCCTCGAAGCCGGTGGCAATAAGACCGAACTGGCCAATCGCCTGCACCTTTCGCGGCCGACGCTCTACGCGCGCCTGGCCGCGCTGCAACGGATTCTCGGCGTCGACCTCGACTCCGCCGAGTCGCGGACCTCGCTGCACGTTGCCATGCTCATCCTGAAGCGAGGGCGCACGACGCCGGCGTCCTGATCGCCACGATGCCTTCCGCACCGGGCCTGCTGCACACGCCTGCCGCACAGGCCTGTCCTGCAGTGCCTTGCGCGCAGTGCCTACCGCGCGGTGCCTACCGCAGCAGCCGGTGTTCGTCGAAGAACTCCAACAGGTACTTGCTCTCC
>CAZEHT010000098.1:13487-14690 GCA_964511995.1 uncultured Mycobacterium sp. | reverse complement strand
ACAGTAGTGGGCTACTCGTTTCGCCAAACGTTTCAGTCAGCTCTACTGGTTACACTGGCTCTCCAGCGGTCGGCGCTGACGTGCGGCGGCGAATGCCTTCTTGCCTTTCGCCGTTTCCCACTAAACTGAGTCGCCCACAGCGACGATGATTCGGGAGGTTTCTGTCATGCCGCCCGAGAAGGCGCCACCTCCAACGCCTCTCGTCGGCGCAACCGACGCGGCGGCGACAATACGCTCGGCGTTGTCAGTCCTCACCACGGTCGGAACGCCGCTGACGCTCATCACGGCTTTGATGCTGTACTTCGGCTGGGCGCGGTCGAACGCGCAGAGCAGCTGGATGGGCTTGGACGTCAGCCTGTTTCGCTTCTCCGCGCAGGACTACGTTCTCCGCAGTGTCAGCACGCTGTTCCTGCCGCTGGTCGTGACGGGCGTCATCGGAATCGCGTGGTTGGCGATCCATCAACGAATCCGGGCTTCGATCCACACGAGCGGACCCAGATCGGGTGTTCGCGGGGCGGGCGCGATCACGATGTACGTCGGCACCGCCGCGGCACTGGCCGGCGTGGTGCTCGCGGCGATGAGAATCCCGTGGCCGCCTGGGGCAGTGGCTTTCCCGCTATTGATCACCGTCGGAGCGACATTGGCGGCATACGGTCGGCAGTTGATCCGCTTGACGAACCCAGCCGACGCGACAGCGACGGCAGCACCCCGGTGGCAGGTCGTTCTCCAGAACCTGCTCATCGGTGCGGTCATCGCGCTGGCGACATTTTGGGCTGTCGGTGAGTACGCCGCAATCGTCGGACGCGGATTCGGCCAAGACATCGAAAGATCCGTGTCAGCCCTTCCGCGAGCGACCGCCACCAGTGAAAGCCCGCTCGGCATCGAAGCACCGAATGTTGAGACGAATCCGATTTCGTTGGGGCCCAAGACTCTTTATCGTACAACCGGGTTGCGGCTGCTCGGCGAGTCCGGCGGACGGTTGTTCCTGCTCAACGACGGCTGGACCCGCCGAACGGGCAGCATCATCGTGCTTGACAACGACAAGTCCATTCGCTGGCAGTTCTCTCGCTGACCGCCGCCACAGTCGGGTCAAGACGTCGGCGTCGGGTTTGTCGTATGCGTGGAGCTCGCCGTGGATGTGGGGCTCGCCGTGCTCGTCGGGAAGGTCGCCCCGGTGGATGAAGTCGTCGCCTCGGTGGATGA
>CAZEHT010000098.1:0-13387 GCA_964511995.1 uncultured Mycobacterium sp. | reverse complement strand
GGTCGTCGTAGTCGTGTCCGTTTCGGAACCGTCGCCGTCGACGACGAAGCTGTTGTTGTTGCGCGAGCAGGCGGACCTGCCATCGGCGGTTTGCGGAAAGGTCAGGCGAAGCGTGCGGGCGGGGTTCGCGTCATGCCACTCCAACAACGTGGTAATCAACGTTGCGATCGTCTCGTCAACGCAGCCGGCCGGGCCGATTGCGGAACCTGCCGCGCGATCCGCGAACGCCTCCGACGCGACCTCCCACTGATCCTGCTGGCCGTCGACGGCCGCAAGGCAAACCGCGACCGCCGCCTTGTACAGATTGCCGAAGCCGTCTGCGGGAGTTTGCACCTCGTTCTCAAGCGCATCGCAGTCGTGTGCGAGGAAGTGGTAGTAGACGTCCCAACCCGGGGTTGGAAACTTAGGATCGTCAGGCCCAAACGGTACCCACGCCAGCTCGTCGTCATCGGATCCCTGTGAACCCGAAGCGGATCCGGTGGGCGACAACATCTGCGACGTGGTCTGGGCTCCCCCCACGGGGCTCGACGGGCTCACCGTTCCCGAAACGGTGGGTGCCGTGGTCACGGCGCCGTGCGTCGTTTCAGTCGAATTCTGCGCGGCGCCACCGCAACCGGCGACCAGCAAGCCAGTAGCAAAAGCCGCGAGCACGCTGATCCTTACCGGTCGGGGAACGCAGTCCCGCCGAGATACCCCTCCGGTGCCCATACTGTCCTCCGTCGATGGTGAATTGGCGGTGTCGCCATGATGGTCTGGTATTCGAAGGCGGTCAACCACGTCGCCCTGTCACGCGGGTGACCTTCGCGGCCATTGCGCGGTTGCGACAATCGAGCGCGATGTCCGATCGGATTCGGCCGTGGCGCCCCTGAGCGTCGACCCCGCCGCGTTGTCGGGCGCCGGTGCGGCTGTTGGCGTGGTCGGCGAATCGCTGGTTACCGCCATGAGCACGATCGGCGTCGTTCAACGCGTACATCGGGCAGGACGCGGCCGGGGCGATGTTCGGCAGACAGTACGTCAGCACGGGCTGGAAAGACTACGACCCGCCGCTGGCGGACGCCCCGCTGTTCTTCGTCGTGGCCTTCGCCGCATCCATCGTCCCAAAGGTGCGCGAGTGGCTGGCCGGCGACGAGGCACTCAAATCCCCCTCCCGAATCACCGACCACAAGTGGAGCTCTTCCTTCAGGATTTCGTGCGGAACGCCCCGAAAGATTTCAGCTACATCGATTTTCGCAACTACCTCGGCCAAGAACGCGACCCCGTTACGGGCTGGCCGAGCCTGAAACTCAGTGCATCTGGCCGGGCGATCCGGCTTGCATTGGATCGAGCACACCAAGCCGCGGGAAAGCCTCCCAAGGATTGGGGCTCGATCCCGTAGCACTCCACAGAGTCGGATCGATCACGCGATGGACGCAGATGCACGCAGACATGTATGCCGGATTGGAAGGTCGCGGACAATCCCAAGTTTTGAACCAGGCAAGGAAGCTGTGCGCGACGGAGGGAGGCATGGATAACTCAGACGGAGTTCAGACGGATCGGCAGTTACGGATCCGAGACCTACGCATGAAGAAGCCCAGGGTTGACATCGAAGCCAGCGTCCGAGCGGCCGGAGGCAACCCCGAGGATCTGGCATGGGTCCCCGCATCCGAGCACTACCAGCTCGAGCGGGAACTCGGCACTTCGATCGGCACGAGCGACTGGATCAGCCTCTGGCCGGCGGTCAGCCTGCCGACAAACTCCACACAATTCATCGGCCCTGCGTTTCACCTGCGGTGCACATCGGCGCTACCGCCAAGGCAGCGGGAATGTCGGTCTTTGTATTCTTCGGCATGACCGAGGTTCACTGCTTTGACCGAAGCGGTGATCTGCGCGGATGCGAGCACGGCGAGGTGAAGGACGGACCACCGGCGAAGTGCTGTTCATCTCTGTCGAGTGCGACGCAACGTGGCCGTAAGTACAGCCACTCCGCATCCCGGGCTGGGTTGATTTGGAGACGTACCTGCGCAGAGCGAGCCTGGATAGATTGTTCGGGTGGCCCGACATAGGGGTGGTGTATGACGTCAGCCAGACCAACGGTCCGCACGACGCCGACCTGGGCTCCCCTGAGCTCGCCAATCTTCCGCGCACTGTGGATCGCGCAGTTCGTCTCCAATCTCGGTACCTGGATGCAGACCGTGGGCGCGCAGTGGATGCTCGTCGGCGATCCCCGCGCCTCGGTCCTCGTCCCATTGGTGCAGACCGCGACCACGTTGCCGATCATGCTGCTGGCACTGCCTTCCGGTGTCATGGCGGACCTCGTTGACCGGCGCCGACTTCTGATCGCCGCGCAAGGTGCGATTGCCGCGGGCGTAGGCGTGCTCGCTTCTCTGACGAGTGCCGGACTGACGACCCCGGCGGTCCTGCTGACGTTGCTGTTCCTGATCGGATGCGGGCAGGCGCTCACCGCTCCGGCATGGCAGGCGATTCAACCGGATCTCGTTCCACGCGAGCAGATTCCGGCCGCGGCGGCACTGGGCAGCATCAGCATGAACGGTGCGCGGGCGATCGGACCCGCGGTCGCGGGTGTCCTCGTGTCGCTGTCCGGGCCGACGCTTGTGTTCGTGCTCAACGCGCTGTCGTTCGCGGGAGTCGTGGTCGTGCTTTTCTTTTGGCACAAGCCGGCCTCCGAACAACTGTTGCCTGCCGAACGGCCGCTGGCAGCATTGAGCGCCGGCGGCAGATTCATCCGTAGCGCACCGATCATTCGGCGGATCCTGCTGCGCGCGGTGCTGTTCATCGCACCCGCCAGTGCGCTGTGGGGCCTGCTCGCCGTGATCGCGAACGATCAATTGCACCAGTCCTCTTCGGGATACGGTCTGATGCTGGGAGCGCTTGGCCTGGGTGCAGTCCTGGGCGCTTTCGTCCTGTCGTGGCTGCGCGCCGCGCTCAGCCAGAACGCGTTGCTCGTCACCGCTGCGCTCGGCTTCGCCTCGGCCACCGCGGTTTTGGCGTTAGTCCACAACATGGTGATCGTCCTGGTCGCGCTGGTGATCGGGGGTGCCTCCTGGTTGTTGACATTGGCAACGCTCAACGCGTCGATGCAGCTCAGCCTGCCCGCATGGGTGCGCGCCCGCGGATTGTCGGTCTACCAGTTGGTGTTCATGGGCGGGCAGGCGATCGGCTCGCTGAGCTGGGGATTGCTCGCCGGAGCCACGAGCACTGTCACGTCCCTGCTAGTCAGCTCCGCGCTGTTGTTGTTGTGCGCGCTGTCCGCGGCGTGGTGGCCGCTGCATGCGCGCACCGGCAGTCTGGACCTCACACCGTCGACACACTGGCCGGAACCGCACCTGGTCTTCGAGCCAGAACCGCTCGACGGTCCGGTCGTCGTGCTGACCTCCTATCGAGTCGACCCCGACGACGAACGGGAGTTCATGGCCGCCATGGCGGTGCTCGGCCGCTCCCGCCAGCGCACCGGGGCCTCCCAGTGGCAGCTTTTCCACGACGCTGAGCACGAATCCACGTTCGTCGAGGCGTTCGTCGTGCGCTCCTGGGCAGAGCACATCCACCAGCACCGCACCCGGCTCACCCACAACGATCTGCTCATCGAGCAGGCGGTCGCACGATACGTCCAGGACGAGCCCCGACCACAGCATCTGATCGCGGTCAGGCCGCATTGACGTCGGTCAACGGCGCCGCGCGTAGCGGTGCACGAAACGGCGCAGAATCGACGGTGGGTGCGGCGCGTCCCGTTGCCGGGCAGCGGCTTTGAGTTCCTCGGCCGTCTCGGGCCGAAAATAGCCGTAATGCTGGTAGACGTCGATACGGGTACACAGGCCGTCGATATCGAGTTCTGGATGAAACTGCGTGGCATAGACGTTCTTTCCCACCTTGAACGCCTGCACGGGACAGCTTGCCGATGAGGCCAGATGCCTTGCATTGGTGGGAAGTTCGGCAGCGGCCTCCTTGTGCCCACCATAGGCGTCGAACGTCTCCGGCAGATCGGCGAACAACGGGTCGGTGCGGCCGTCTTGTGTCAGCGTGACGGTCACTGCCCCGACCGGCTCGCTGTAAGTGCGGTCGACGGTGGCACCGATTACGAAACCGAGTGCGCCCACCCCGTAGCAGCAACCCAGGAACGGAAAATCCACGTCGACGATCCGGCCCACCAGCTCCAGTAGCTCGGATTCCGCCCGCTGCTGGGTGAGCGACTTCGATGCAACGGGGTCGCTGACGTTATAGGGCCCGCCACCCAGGATGATGCCCGACCAATCGTTGAGGTCGATCGGTCCGAGCGGACGGCGCGTCAGCCGGATCCGGCGCAGTGCGTCCCCGCTTAGCCCGGCAAAACGCGCCACGGAGCGGTACTCGTCGTCGGCGGCCTCGTCTTCGGCCCGGATCGACAGCAGCAGGAAGGGGGCATGCCCGGGTGGAGTCGTCATCGCTGCACATCTAACCGGAACCCGGGAGCGGCCCAGACCATCTGCTCGTGCAGCGCGATGACTACCCCTGATTACTTGATCTTTATAACACCGTGATCATTTCTTGATTTTCTCGTAAGCTGCTTCCGGTGAGGCGCGATATGTCAGCCAAGGGCCGGTGGAACCCCGCGTCCGTCGTAGCTGCCGTCCTCGCTCCAGCCGCTGTGTTCTTCGCGGCCGGAAGCGATGTCCACCCATTTCCCACCGCACGCGACGTGCATCCAGCCATCGACGCCGCGCCCTGTTGCGTGCAGATCGTCAAAGCGCAGCCGAGCGCACCTTCGCCACTTCCGCCCGGTGATCAGACCGCTGCCGTTTCGGACGCGGGCCAGCCGGGGTGGGCGTCAAGGTTGCGGGTGGTCGAACGCCATGTCCCGAAGCTGCTGCCCGTTGGGATCGCCCCCGAGGTGGGACTTCAGGTCAACACGATCCTGGTCGCTCGGACCATCAGCGCGATGTTCCCCGAAATTCACAGCATCGGCGGGGTCAGACCAGATGGGCTGAGGTGGCATCCCGAGGGCTTGGCGCTGGATGTCACGATCCCTGACCACGGATCCGACGATGGCATCGCGCTCGGGGACAGAATCGTCACGTTCGTAATGGAGAATGCGGTTCGTTTCGGGTTGCAGGACGCCATCTGGCGCGGTGTCTATTACACGCCCGATGGTCCATCGGCGTACGGGTACGGCCACTACGACCACGTTCACATCACGACAACCGGGGGCGGCTACCCCACCGGGGCGGAAACCTACGTCGGGTAGCCGAGTCTCGTCGATCTCGAGAAAGCTGTGTGTCCGACTCGCCCGTGACGTCCACGAATCGTCCGACCGACGCGGAGTCGGCGGCCGCGACGGGCCGCCGACTCCGACTGGATGACGCTTAACTCGCGGTGGGGACGACCAGGACCTCGGTCTTGGCCCGACGGGAGACGCCACGCGCAACCGATCCGAACACCCGACCCGCGAATGTGTCGACGCCCACGTTGCCGACGACCAGCAGGTCAGCGTCGACCTCCTCGGCGACGTCCACCAACACACCCACGGGACCGCCTGGCAGCGCCCGCTCTTCGACGTTCTTGGCGCCCGCCGCCTTGGCCCGATCACGGGCCCCACGCAACATCGCGTAGATGGGGGCCGCTCCCTGTACGAGGTACGCCTCGTCTTTGAGGATGTCGGCGGCCCGGGGGTCGGCAGGCTGTCGCGAGTATGCCGCCGCGATAACCAGCTTCGCGTCCGAGGCGGCGGCGACCGAGGCTGCCTCGTCTACCGCACGCAACGAAGTATCCGAGCCGTCCGTACCGACCACAACAGTCTGATAGGTCTTCATCATCATCTCCTGGCATTAACCTACGATCACCACGCTATCGCCCGGAAACGACAGTGTCCGTGCGACGTTCGACACGTAGCCTCACGCTCCGTGACGCACACAACCATGCGGTATATCCTCACCAGCAGCTTCGACAGTGGATTCCAGTCGCATGTGGGCGTTGTCACAGCAAACTTTTCGGGCGTGCGGGCTCCGCAACGGGGTTCACGCTTCATCCGGCGTCACCTGCTGCGCGCTTTCGGTTGTCCCGCAAGCCGTTTGGATCTCGTCGTGTCCGCTGACCGCCATTCTCGCCAAAGCCACCCCCAAACCCGCCCCCAAAGTGGTCTGGCCCGCGGTCCGGCGCCTTGCGGAAGCCCGGTTTTTGGCCGGCCCGTGATTGCCACTACATTGGAGGGCGTTCACGGTCCGAGGAGGCGGGATGCGCTGGCGCGGTGTACATCACGTCGAGTTTTCGGTGTTGGACTACGAGGCATCGATCGCCTTCTATGACGCGATGTTCGGCTGGCTGGGATACAGCAGCTTCTCGACGCTGAACATGGAGTACGAGTCCGTCTACTACATGACCAGGTTCGTCAACCCGCACAGCTACATCGGTATCCAGCCGGCTCGCACCGGGGCGAAGCTCCTCCACGGCGATCAAGCGGTTGGCATCAACCACATTGCGTTGTGGGCCCGCAGCAGGCGAGATGTCGACCGCTTTCATCGCGAGTTCCTCATCAATCGTGGTGTTGTCGTCACCGATGAGCCCGAGGAGCATCCGCAGTACTGGCCGGGCTACTACGCGGTGTTCTTCGACGACCCGATCAGCGGGATTCACTGGGAACTGGCGTGGCTTCCGAAAGTGCCTACGCCCCGGCAGGTTTGGGACTCCTATCGAGCCATGCGCACGCATGCCGGCAGCCGGTCCGATCTGGCGACCACAGTGCCCGCACTGATGCAGCAGGCCCGGCGAACCTTGCCTGCTCGAAAGACGCAGTGAAAGCGAAACTTTTCGCAAGTGTCGCTTCGACGAGACCGCGCTTCGAACGCTTCGTGCGAACAAAGGTTAGTTTCGCGGCTCCGCACGCTCCGCCGGCAACGCCGTGCCCGTCAGGCCCTCGGCCACGCTCCACAGCGACGCCGCCAAATCCATGCCGCGCGCACTACGCGGGTACGGGGCTCCGACCGTTCCCGGCAGGTGATCGACGTGCTCGTGGCATCACTGACCGAGCGGCCCGTGTTGTGCGATCTGATGAGCGAGTAGGCCGCCGTGCTGGAGCACAACATCTCGCCTGCTGCCGTGCTGGGGTACAAGCGACGAAGCATCGCCACCGTCGGCCGCCTGGCCGCACTGGTCGGGAAGCACATCCCCGAACTCGGACCCGAGCGGACCGAGCAGCTGATCACGGTCGCCGCGTTGTTGATCACCGCGGTGTGGCCGCACCCCAATCCTCCGGCCGCGCACCTCGACATCTACGAGAGTTATCCTGAAATCGCTTGCAAACGTGTCGAATTCGTGTAACCCATGCGGAACACTCTGCAGGTCTTGATCGCCGGGCTGCTGGCCTGAGGGCACCACTGCGCCCGCACTCGGAAATCGTCCGAGCGCCGCGCCACTGTTGACAGGATGCGTATCGGGAAGTGACCTATGCTGCGCGAGTGCCCGAATTCGCGCCGTCGTGGCCGCCGACGCTCGACAACGTTCCGTCCGCGTGCGGACCCCTGCCCATCGCCGCGGACCTGGCCGGCCGGCCCTACGCGCTACCCATCGACCTCCTCGGCGAGCGACACGGGCCGATCTTCTACGCGGACTACAACGGAATACGCAAGCTGTATGTGTGCTCGCTCGACCTCGTCGATGAGCTGTGCGACGAAAACAGGTTCGCCAAGAACCTCACCCCGACGCTCGCCCGGGTGCGTCCACTGGCCGGTGACGGACTGTTCACCGCCTACTACGGCGAACCGAACTGGCATAAGGCCCACAATGTTCTGTTGCCCGGGTTCAGCTATTCCGGACTGAGGAACTACCACGGCGCAATGCTTGACATCAACTGTCAGCTGCTCGACCGCTGGGATGCCTGCGCGGGCCGGCAGCCGGTCGACGTCTCCGGCGATCTGCAGAAGCTGGCGATGGATACGGTCGCGCTGGCCGGGTTCGGGGCCCGGTTCGATTCGTTCGACTACGGCGGCCTGGCTCCCATCCCGCAGTGCTTCACCTCCGCACTGATCGAGGCCGTGGCCCACGGGCAGACACGGGACTTCGAGGCCAGCCGGGCCACCCTGCACAGCTACTTCGACGAGTTGATCGCCGGGCACCGGGCTAGCGAAACCGCCGATCCCGATGACCTGCTCTACGTCATGCTCGGCCAGGACGCCGACGGCAAGCCGGTGCTCGAGCCGGCAAACATCCGCAACCAGATCATGACGTTCCTGATCGCCGGACAGCTCACCACCTCGGAACTCATGCCCAACGCGGTCTACAACCTGGTGCACCACCCGGCGGTGCTGGCACGGGCACAGCAAGAGGTGGATACCGTATTCGGGCCCGACGATGACTACCTGCCCAGCTACGACGACATCGGTAAGTTGGCCTATCTGCGCCAGGTGATCAGCGAGACCCTGCGACTGTCCCCACCCGTGCTGAACTTCGACCGGATGGCCTTGGCCGACACTGTCATCGGCGGCATCTACCCGATCAGGCAGGGCCAGGCCGTCACCGTTCTCACCGGCGCGCTGCACCGCCAGCCGCAGTGGGGCGACAACGTCGAACTCTTCAACCCCGACCGATTCGAACCCGACGTGGCCTCCACCCGGTCGACCGCGTTGTTCAAACCGTTCGGCACCGGGGAGCGGTCCTGCATCGGGCGGCAGTTCGCGCTGCACGAGGCCGCCATGCTGATCGGCCGCCTGGTCCACCGCTACCGCCTGTTGGACTCGCAACACTATGTCCTGCAGTGGGAGGGCCAGCTGAGTCGCCGGCCGGTCGGCTTTCAGCTCGACCTCGTCCGGCGCACTCCCGCCGACCGTCTGCACGCAGTAACGGCATCATCGGCGCCCGCCGCGCCAGAGGGGGCGTCGACCCCCGTCAAGGCGGGCACCACCCTTGCCGTCCTGCACGGGTCCAACCTCGGTACCTGCCGGGCGCTGGCCAAGCAGCTCGCCGAGGAAGCCGCCGACATCGGTTGTACCGCGACTGTGGGACCGCTCGACGACGCCGCCGGCGGGCTGCCCGAAGCCGACGCGATCCTGATCGTCGCGTCGTCCTACAACGGCCAGCCGACCGACGACGCACGCGAGTTTCAGGCCTGGCTGCTCGGCGATGAGGCAGTCCTGCAGGGCAATCCGTACTTCGCGGTGCTGGGCGTCGGGGATCACAACTGGGCCGACACCTACCAGTCCATCCCCAAACGCTTCGACGAACGGCTGACCGCACTCGGCGGCCGTCCCCTCGTCCCCCGTGCCTCCGCCGATACCTCCGGCGATCTCACCGGAACGCTGGAGGAGTTCACCACCGCGCTGTGGGCCGCCATGTCCGAACACTTCGGCGATCCCGATGCGGCTCCGCTGACCGACACCGCCGAGCCACTCTACGACCTGCGTCTGATCACCGGGCCGCTCACCGCGGCGATCGACGCACGGTTTGCGGTGCAGCCGATGACCGTCGTGCTCAACGACGAACTGGTGAGCGCCGACAATTCCCTGGGTCAGGCGAAACGCTATGTTCGCGTCAGCCTTCCGGATGGCGTCGACTATGCCACGGGCGATCATCTGACCGTGCTCGCCGACAATTCGCCTGAGGTCGTCGATATGGTGATCGAATTGCTCGGCATCGACCCGCACCAACGGCTGTCGATCAACCCCCGACGGACGTCGCGCCGCCTGATCGCACTGGACCGCGAAGTGAGCGTGCGTGAGCTGCTCACCCACTTCGTCGAACTGCGCAAACCTGCCACGCGCAGTCAGTTGCGAAAGCTCGCGGCCACCAATTCGTGCCTCCCCGAGCGGCAGCGCCTCGAAGAGTTCGCCGAGGCCCCCGACCCGTGTGTGCTCAGCCCACTGGAGTGCCTACAGGAATTTCCTGCCTGCGCACTGACCGGCGCTGAACTTCTGGAGCTTCTGGAACCCATGACGCCGCGGCACTATTCGATCGGGTCGTCGTCGCGGCGGTCTCCCACGGAGGTGGCACTGATCGTCAGCGTCCTGGACACTCCGGCGCGCTCGGGCCGCGGCCTGTTCAAGGGTGTCGCGTCCAACCACCTCGCCGATATCGCTCCCGGTGTGCAGATCCGCGCCCGGGTCGATCCGGCACGTCAGGCCTTCCGAGCGGGTGCCGACCCGGAGAAGAACGTGATATTGGTCAGCGCTGGCACGGGCGTGGCACCGTTCTGCGGCTTCCTCGGAGATCGGCTGGCGGCCCAACAGGCTGGTGCACCTTACTCACCGGCCCTGTGCTTCTTCGGCGTGCGCGACCCCGACGTCGACTACATCTTCCGCGAGCAGTTCGAGGAAGGCGAAGAGCTGGGGATCGTCCGGATGCGGCCGGCATTCTCCCGGGCGCCGCAGAACGGGGTCCGCTACGTCCAGGACCGGGTAGCCGCCGACGCCGACGACGTGTGGGAGCTTCTCGGCAACCCCGCGAACGACACCCACGTGTACGTGTGCGGCGACGGCGCCCGGATGGCTCCGGCCGTGCGGACGGCATTCCGCGACATCTACCGGGCGCGGACCGCCGCCGACGAGGACGGGGCGCGTGCATGGCTCGAGGCGCTGGTGGAGTCAGACCACTATGTGGAGGACGTGTGGGCGGAGTGAGGCGTCGGCGAGTCTCAGCAGGCGGCCTGGTGTGCGAACTGGGTGGGCGAGCAGCCCGCAACTCTGGCGAACGCTACGGTGAACGCCGACACGGAACGGTAGCCGACACGGTGTGCGACCTGAGACGCAGAAAGCCCCTCGGTGCACAGCAGTTCCTTGGCCAACGCCACCCTCCAGTGGGTCAGGTATTGCATCGGAGGCATCCCGAGGACACGCGTGAATCGTTGGGCGAACACCGCACGCGACACCGCAGCCGTTCGTGCCAGCTGCTCGACGGTCCAGCCGCGGGCTACATCGGCGTGCAGTTCGTGCAAAGCCGGCGCCAGCACCGGATCCGACAGTCCCGCGATCAGACCGCACTGTCCGCTGTCCGGCGCGGCGGTGTGCAGGCGCATCGCGTCGAGCATCAAGACTTCCACGAGACGCTCCAGAATTGCGTCACGGCAGCCATTCTCGGCGCCCGCTTCCTCGGCGATGAGCTCGACGAGGCGGCTCAGCCGCCCGGAGCCCAGCGCATCGTGCCGCACCACGAGAACCCTCGGCAGCAGGGATACCAGCAGCGCGGCGTTCGCGGGGTCGAACTTGAAGTAGCCGCCCAGCATACGCATCGTCACCGGTTCGGACTCCGAGCCATGGCGGCTGTAGCGCGCGGCGTCAAGGGCCCGCGAGACGGGTTCCACGTCCTCGGAGTCCTGGCTGCCCCTCAGCGTGAAACCCGGCATTTCGGGAAGCAGGAGGAAGTCTCCTTGCCGCAACTCGATCGGGTCGAGGCCTTCGGGTTCGAGCACGCACTGCCCCTGCAGCATCAGACAGAACGCCGGATGGCCGTAACGCGGCTTGCGGACACTCCACCGGCCCCCGCCGGCCACGATCTTGGACAGCACCGCTTCGGGACGCAACAGCGACATCAGCGTGTCCATCGGGTCCACGCCGGCTTCGGGCCGTGTCTGCACCTCACCGAGGCTATCGGAGGCCCAGCGCGGTCCACCATGCCGAATCCGCTGTCAGCGGGCCTGGGTCAGGGCCACGGCGTCGGGACCGGCGGCGAACCGCAGCCGCCCCGACGTGTCGTTCGCCGCGGCGAAAACGACCTCGGCGACATCGTCCGGCGTCGTCACCACGCCCGGCTGCTCGAATTCGCGCATGATGGGTGCGGCGAACGCCTCGTACTCACCGGGGATCATCCCTGCCATCCGCTGGGAGCCATTGCTGGTGAACTGCGTCGACGGTCCGTAACCGGGCTCGACCAGTTTGGCCTTCACGTCGAAGAATCCGAGCTCAAGTGCCAGCGAGCCGGTGAATGCCTCGATTGCCGCCTTGCTGGCCGCGTAGGCGGAAGCAAGCGGCATGTCCGCCAAGGTCACGCTCGAGGTCACGTTGACGATGACGCCCGACCGGCGGATCCGCATCTGAGGAATCACCGCCTGCGTCATCGCCATGACGCCAAATGTGTTGGTCTCGAACAGCTCTCGAACCGTTCGCATCGAGGTGGCCTCGAATGCGCCGATCGCGCCGATACCGGCGTTGTTGACGAGGACGTCGACCGGGCCTGCGTCCCGAACAGCCGCGGCAATGCTGGCGGCATCGGTCACATCCAGCTGCAGCACCTTGATCCGATCCGAGGCCGGAAGTACGTCCCCGCGCGGGGTTCGCATGGTAGCGACGACGTTCCACCCCGCGTCGTGAAATCGGCGGGCAGTGGCAAGGCCATATCCCGAGGAGCAGCCGGTGATCAGAACTGTTGTCATACAACAGAAGCTAAGCACGACAGCGGTTGCCGACAATGCGGCGACGTCTGAGTTTCTTTCGCGATCGTCTTGACCGCCGTCAGACTACGTAGACGCGAGACGGGCCCGATTCCGACGCGGACACGCTACTCACATCACGGATGCACTTCCAGCGTGCAGCACTTGACCGATCCGCCGCCCTTCAGCAGCTCGGAGAAGTCGATGCCGATCGGTGTGAACCCGGCGTCGCGCAGCTGTTCGGCGAAGCCGACGGCAGTCGCGGGCAGGACCACGTTGAGGCCGTCGGACACCACGTTGAGGCCGAGCACGTGAGCGTCGGCGTCCGCGACGGCGATGGCATCCGGGAACAGCGCGAGCAGGCAGTCGCGCGAGTCGGCACTGAGCGCCGGCGGATAGTAGGCCACCGCGGTGTCGTCGAGTACCGCCAGCGCGGTGTCGAGGTGGTAGAAGCGCGGGTCGACCAGTTCTAGGCTCACCACCGGCATCCCCACGATCGCCGAAATCTCGTCGTGCGCGCGACGATCGGTACGAAAACCGTGGCCCGCCAGGATGATCGATCCGACGACGAGCAGATCGCCTTGACCCTCGTTGGGGTACCGGGTCTGTTCGGGCTCGTAGCCGCGGCGGGTCATCCACTCGGCGTAGGCCGCCGCCTCACCGGCACGCTGCGGGTGGGTGAATCTGGCGACGACGGCTTTGCCATTGACCATCAGACCGCCGTTGGCCGCGTACACCATATCCGGCAGGCCTTCCAGCGGCTCGACCATCTCGACGACGTGACCCAGTTCCTTGTAGGTCCGCCGCAGCGCCTCCCACTGGCTCATGGCGACGTGCGGGTCGACGTCGACCGAGGGATCCATCCACGGGTTGATGGCGTATTCGACGGCGAAGAACGTCGGAGGCGTCATGGCATAACGGCGGGGGCGGAAGCTGCGGGGCTTGGCGACGACCTGGGTGGGCGACATGAGACAAACGATAGGAAGGGTCGATAACGCAATCAATAGCCACCTATTGCAAGTCTACCTGCGATATATTGCGTGAAATCGACAATTTCGGGAGTCTGTT
>CAZEHT010000097.1:0-14723 GCA_964511995.1 uncultured Mycobacterium sp. | reverse complement strand
GGACTTCGCCGCCCACGCCCTGTCGTGCCGCCTGACGGTCGGTGAGCAGACCCGAAGACGTGGAGATGATCGCCACGCCCAGGCCGCCGAGCACGCGGGGCAGGCTGGTGGACTTCGCGTACACCCGCAAGCCCGGCTTGGACACCCGGCGCAGGCCGGCGATGCTGCGCTCACGGCTCGGGCCGTACTTGAGCTGAACCACCAGCGACTTGCCCACTCTCGCATCCTCGGTGCGGTAGTCGCTGATGTAACCCTCGCG
This sequence comes from uncultured Mycobacterium sp., assembly GCA_964511995.1. Classification (GTDB taxonomy): domain Bacteria; phylum Actinomycetota; class Actinomycetes; order Mycobacteriales; family Mycobacteriaceae; genus Mycobacterium. The sequence continues at coordinate 14,464 of CAZEHT010000097.1, read as the reverse complement.
CTTGAGGATCTCGGCGATGTTGACCTTGATCTTGCTGTGCGGCAAGGTCACCTCGTCGTGGTACGCCGAGTTGGCGTTGCGCAGACGCGTCAAGAAGTCTGCGATCGGATCAGTCATCGTCATCGAGCGCTGCTCCTCTTCATCGCTTCGCTCTGCATCGTCGTCATCGCGGTCATCGAGCGCTGCTCCTCTTCATCGCTTCGCTCTGCATCGTCGTCATCGCGGTCATGACAGGTGTGTCACCTTCCTCGCGGCGGTTCCCGGGTCGGGCCTGCCGCGCCCTACGTGGTTGTCGTTAGTGGGTCTGGGCTACCAACTGGACTTCTGCACGCCCGGCAGTTCGCCGGCGTGCGCCATCTCGCGCAGGCAGATGCGGCACAGACCGAACTTCCGGTAGACCGCGTGCGGGCGGCCGCACTTGTTGCACCGCGTGTAGGCGCGCACCGCGAACTTCGGCTTGCGCTGGGCCTTGTTGACCAGTGCCTTCTTTGCCATCTGCTCAGTTCTCCTTGAACGGGAAGCCGAGGGCCCGCAGCAGCGCACGGCCTTCGTCGTCGGTCGTCGCCGAGGTGACGACGGTGATGTCCATGCCACGCGGGCGATCGATCGAGTCCACGTCGATCTCGTGGAACACCGACTGCTCGGTCAGCCCGAAGGTGTAGTTGCCGGTGCCGTCGAACTGCTTGGCCGACAGACCGCGGAAGTCGCGGATACGCGGCAGCGAGATGGAGATGAGCCGGTCCAGGAACTCCCACATCCGGTCGCCCCGCAGCGTCACGCGCGCACCGATGGGCATGCCCTCGCGCAACTTGAACTGTGCGATCGACTTGCGGGCCCGGCGGATCTCCGGCTTCTGCCCGGTGATGAGCGCCAGGTCGTTGACCGCCCCGTTGATCAGCTTGGCGTCGCGCGCCGCGTCACCGACACCCATGTTCACGACGACCTTCACCACACCCGGGATCTGCATCACGTTGGCGTAGCCGAACTGCTTGTTGAGCGTGTCGCGGATCTCTTCGCGGTAGCGCTGCTTGAGCCGCGGCTGAACCTTCTCTGCTGTAGTCATGCCTCTAGATGTCCTTGCCGTTGGTCTTGGCGATGCGGACGCGCTTGCCGGTTTCCTCGTCGAGGCGATAGCCGATCCGGGCCGGTTTACCGTCGGAGTCGACAACCATCACGTTGCTGATGTGGATCGGCGCCTCCTGGGTCACGATCCCGCCGGACTTCGCGCCCCGCTCGTTGGCGGAGACGGCCGTGTGCTTCTTGATCCGGTTGACGCCCTCTACGAGGACGCGGCCACGGGCCGGGTAAGCCTGCAGGACCTTGCCCTTGGCGCCTTTGTCCTTACCGGCGATGACCAGCACGGTATCGCCCTTGTGGACCTTCATCTACAACACCTCCGGGGCCAGCGAGACGATCTTCATGAAGCGCTTCTCGCGCAGCTCGCGACCGACCGGGCCGAAGATGCGGGTACCGCGCGGATCGTTGTCGTTCTTGATGATGACGGCCGCGTTCTCGTCGAACTTGATGTAGCTGCCGTCGGCGCGCCGGCGTTCCTTGACGGTGCGCACCACGACCGCCTTCACGACGTCGCCGCGCTTGACGTTGCCGCCGGGGATGGCGTCCTTGACGGTCGCCACGATGATGTCGCCGATACCGGCGTAGCGCCGCGACGAGCCGCCGAGCACGCGGATGCACAAGATCTCCTTGGCGCCCGTGTTGTCGGCGACCTTGAGCCGCGATTCCTGCTGAATCACAAGATCTCCTCAGATCTGGCCAATCGAGTGCACGCAGAGTCCGCTGGCCTGACGTGCGCGGTCTTTGCCGCCGACGGGCACGCAGGGTCTTCGGGCTCCGACACGATGGCCGAACACGATGACCGAGGTCTGCCCACGGCAACCCCTAGAGTTTAGGCGACGAGTTGCGATGCTCCAAATTGCTGCTCCCCCTTCCCTGCCCCTTCCCTGCCCCTTCCCTGCTTTTCCCCTGTCGCGACCGTGCGTCCCCGGCCGACACGCCGCGGCGGATGACGGATCCGCGCACGTTCGCGGCAGGGAGCAGAGGGAGCGGCTAAAGCGTGATGGCGCAGCGGAACCCGATGTGTGTCGTCGCACTGTCCTGCGACTGCGGGGACCGCGCGGCGGGGCGGTAGCGGTGACAGTATTCCGGGGCGCACAGGTGCGACCCACCCTTGAGGGTCTGGTTGACGGTCGGGTCCGGCACGAGGCCTGGTGTACAGCACACCGCACCGCTGTCATCGCCGACGCGGTGCCGGGGCTCGTAGCGGGTAGTCGTCCATTCCCAGACATTGCCGATCATGTCGAGCAGGCCGAACGCATTGGGAGGGAAGGTGCCCACCGGCGAGGTGCCCACCCAGCCCGCCGCGCCGTCGTTGCGGTAAGGGAACCGGCCCTGCCAGGTGTTGGCCATCAGCTCCCCGCCGGGTGCGACGTCTTCGCCCCAGGCGTAGGTGGCCGCGCTCCCGCCACGGGCCGCATACTCCCACTCCGCCTCGCCCGGCAGCCGGCGGCCGGCCCACTGTGCGTACGCCACGGCGTCGGGGTAGGCGACCTGGACAACGGGATGGCCACCGCGGTCGTCGACCGAACTTCCGGGACCGAATGGGTGCCGCCAGCATGCACCAGGCACCCAGTCCCACCACCACCGCCAGTCGCGCAGATCGACCGGGCCGGATGTCGGACGGAAGACCAGAGCACCGGGCCGCAGGTCCACCGGCGCCACCCCGGGATACAGCGCCGGGTCCATGGGCCGTTCAGCCAGAGTCACATAGCCGGTGTCGGCGACGAATTCGGCGAACTGAGCGTTAGTGACCGGGTGCCGTTCGATCGCGAAGGCTGCGACGGTCGCGGTGTGGACGGGCGCTTCGTCGGGGTAGAACCGTGCCGAACCCATGGGAAACGAACCGCCCGGGAGCTCGATCAGCTCGGTGAGCATTCGTTCAGGCTAATCCGCTTGCTGCGGGGCAACCCGCTGGTCAGCGGCGGCTGAGCCTGTCCCGAACCATGTCGGTGAACATGCGTCCGGCAGATACGGGCTTGAACGCACGCGACGCCGCGGTAAGCGCGGCACGTGAGTCCGCGCTCAGCTGGATGTCGGCGGCAGCGACGTTGAACTCGAGTTGCTCCACGCTGGACGCCCCGGGGATGGCGACCACACCCGGCAAGCCGATCAACCAGGCGAGCGCCACCTGCGCCGGCTCCGCGCCGACGGTCGCGGCAACATCGCGCAGCGTCTGTAGCAGCGGCTGCACCCGTCGCAGGTTCTCGGTGGCGAACAGCGGGTTCATCGCCCTCACACCACCGGGCCTGTTCTCCGGGCCGTACTTTCCTCCCAGAAGCCCCTGAGCGAGCGGGCTGTAGGCAATGACGATGCGGTTCTCTCGTTCGGCGAACGGGACAAGGCCGTCGAACGCGCGGGGATAGGCGAGCGAAAAGTGAACCTGGTTGCTGATGACCGGACGTCCGAGGGCGGCATCGGCGCTGCGCCAGCGGGCCAGCGAGTAGTTGGAGACACCGGCAGCGCCGATGGCACCGCTGTCGAGCAGGCTGCGCATCCCGGCCATGATGACCGTGTCGGGAATCACCGGATTGGATTGATGGACCTGGTAGAGCGGAATGCGGTCGAGCCGTAGCCGCCGTGCGCTGGCTTGCTCGCGCTGCCTGATCACCGCAGGAAAAGGCGCGAGCGGGAAGAACTTGCTGGCCACCGCGACCTTGGATCGCTGGTCCCCGAGTGCGTCGCCGAGGATGCGTTCGCTCTTGCCGAACCCGTAGACCTCCGCGGTGTCGAACAGGGTGACACCCAAGGCCAGAGCTCGTCGCACGATGTCGCGAGCCGCGCCCGACGCGTACCGGTCGCCGTAGCCCCACTCGCGGGATCCGAACTGCCACGTGCCCAGACCGATGCGGCTGACTCGTCCTACCCCGTCCACTTCGACGTATCTCATTCGCCCACCCTACGGGTGGGACGGCCTGGACAGCCGGCCGAAGGGAAACGCACTAGGGCATGCGGATGCCGAGGTCGCTCAGCAACGCCGATCGGGCCGCGTCGAAGCCCGGTGTCTTGTTCGGTGCCTCCAACTGGACCGCGATCAAGTAGTCGCCGTCGCCGGTCCAGACGTGCACGACGCGGTCGGCGTAGTCGATCTCCTCGCCGGGCCTGTCGGCGAGAATGCCCATTAGCTCCTGGCCGCTGTATTCGCACACCTCGCCGGGCAGGACGCTGAGGCTGTTGATCGAAACTCCGGCCGTGCGCTGGTCGGCGTACTGCTGAAAGGCGGACTGAGTGTCCAGGGTCGTCGGCAATATCGTGACCGTCGCGGTCATCCCGGCGGGCCCGGTCAGGGTCATCGCCGTGTCGCCGGTTCCCGGCTCGGGGTTGAATCCGTCGGGCACCACCAGGGTCACCGTAGGAGAGCCCGCTGACGCACCCGTGACGTCCACGGTGTTCGACGCTCCGGCAGGAAGTTCGCAGGTGACTTCGCCGGCCGCGAGGGCACGCGTGGTGGTCGGCTGGACGCCGTAGGCCGGCAGCGTGAAGCCAGGTGACCCCGGGCTGGTAACGGTCGTGGCCGCGGTCTCCGGCGTCATCGGGGCGGCCGGGGCCGTCGTCTCAAACGTCGCCTTCGTCAGCGACGCCGGTCCGGCTGCCTTCCCGCCGGCGCCATCTCCGCCGCCGCAGCCCGCTAGCAGCGCGGCGATCACGCATCCCCCCACGAGCGTGCCGGCGAGATCGAGCGCCGTCATGGGGTGAAACATGCTGCTCATGCAGGCTCCATCCAGTCGGGTGTCCAGTCAGCGTGCGCCATGCTAACGCCGGGCGACACCCGATAGCGGGCTTCCCGGCAAACGCAACGATCGGCTGGCGGGTCACCGATGCAGTGCGCGGGACGCCCGCAACTTCTGCCGCATCGATCGCCGCGCGCAGCGGTGGGCGGACGGAGCTCAGGTTTGCGGCGCGGCCTCGTTGACCCGGTAGAGGCGCCAATCCGGCTGGTTGTCACCGTCGTTGGGCACTTCCAATTCCAGCGTGGCGATGTCGGCGCCCGTCTCGTACAGCGTCGGGTAACGCAGGTTGAGGGCATCGGACAAACCCCGGCCTTCATTGGGAACCGCCAGCAGATACTTCACCCCGGACGCGGCCGGATCGTTGAGGATCGCTACGAAATCGTGATCGGAGGGCACCACGAATGTCTTGGGTTTGCGAGAGGCCACCGTGACGGCAAACCCGTACACCGCATCGGTGACGACCGACCCCTCGGGCAAATCCATCGAGTCGAGATGCTCGGCGATCCTGCGCTCGGTAGAGAAGTTCCGTGCGATACGGCGTTCCTGGATTTTCTTCGGATCGACGCTGTAGGGATCCGGGTCCAACACCGCACCCAACGCGAATTCCTGCGGCGCGTAGTGCTGCAAACTCATCCCCCAAGCCGCGACGGGTAGCGAAATCGCCAGGGCAGCGACGACTGCGGCGTATCCCAATCGCGTCGAGCGAGTGGTGGGAACTTGCGGCGGCGCGGGCGCGTGCCGGCCCCGCCGTTTGGGTTCGACGAACACCCCGTCGGGTACCGCCAGCATCGCCAGGCAGGCCGCGAACGGCACCGCGATGATGTAGTAGCGCAGGAAACCGAATGTCGATCCCGTTGCGTAGCCGTAGGCCTGGAACGCCAGGACTCCTCCGAACATCGCCGTCGGGACCGCCAGGACCGCCCAGTTGGGGCGGCCCCACCGCATGAATCCGGCCCACATCGCGATGGGCAACAGGGTCGGTGCCAGCAGCGTGATGCTTATCAACGCGAAGGACAGGCCCGACCAGAAGGTGATGGGCGCGGTCGAGCCCTCCTGAGCCATAATCGCCGTATTCCCGTACTGCGATGTGAACTGGGCCAGGGCGTTGCCGGTTATGAGCCAGCTCGCCACGGCCCATCCGACGAAGGCGAGGAATCCCGGGCCGCTGACCATGAAGAAATCCAGGAGCGCGCGACGAATTCGGGGCGGACCGGTTGCCCGCCGATAGGTGATGATCAGGACGAGGAATCCCGCCGCGGCGATCGCCCCGGCCGCGTCGTAGCGCGTCAGGTATGCCAGCCCCATGGCGATGAACCCGGCCGTGACGATGTGGTGGACGTCGTCGTCGACGATCCAGGCGATCAACCGGCGCACCGACCACGTCAAGAAGAAGACGAACGGCGCTTCGCTCATCCCGTTGGAGCCGTAGAACACGATCATCGGGTTGGCCGCGAACAGTGCGGTGATGGTCCAGATGTACGGCCGGGGCAGGCCCCGGTCGGTACCGACGGACATGATCTGCACCGCCGTTCCCGCCATGAAGCACGAGGACGCGAGGGATCCGAAATAGCCGTGGGACAACAGCTCGGGCCAGATGTCGCGCAGCAGTACGCCCGGCAGATTCACCAGTGCCGTCAACGGCGTGAAGATGAACCCGATCGCCGCAAGGTGCGGCTGGCGGCTTTCCAGCACGGTGAAGGCGGACTGCACCCGCGACAGCGCGTCGCCGATCATGAACTCGTGGCGAACCTGCAGCCAGTAGCCCACCGCGGCGTACACGGCGAAGCTGACCGCGAAGGCAATCTGCTTGCACCGGCGATCGGTCCACCGTCGGGTGGTCATGCCGTGGCTGCGGGGGCCGAGGCGGCTGCGGCCGGCTGCCCCGCGGGACGCTGCGCCAGGCCGTGGAACGTCTTCTCCCAGTAGGAGGGGTTGCGGATCAGCTGGTAGACGCCCTTGGCCGCCGCCACGCTCATCATCACCCAGAACACGGGCACGGTGAATGCGGGGACCATCAGGTCGGCACGGTCTTCCTCGCGCAGCGTGATCAGGTTCATGTAGAGGGTGGCCGCATTGCCGAGCACCAGGCAGATCAGTGCCGGGAAGTAGATGAAGGGCGGAAACACCGCGCCGACTGCGGCCGGCTGGCCGAGGAACCACAACACGGTGATGAACCAGAAGGCCAGATTGAGCACGGCGATGATGGGGGTGCCGGCGAGTATCAGGTTGAACCGGGCGAAGCTGCGCGGGCCCAGGGTGCGAAACAGCTTGACCGGCCGGCGGATATGGACCAGCCAGGTCTGCAGGTAGCCCTTGTACCAGCGGGACCGCTGCCGGACCCAGTTGATGGGATCGCTATTGGCCTCTTCCAGCGTGACGGAGTCGACGACCGCGGTGTGGTAGCCCGACGCGTCGATCCGCAGGCCCAGGTCGGCGTCTTCGGTGACGTTGAACGGATCCCAGCTGCCGATTTCGTCCAGCACGTCGCGGCGTAGGTGATTGGAGGTGCCGCCCAGCGGAATCGGCGATGTCCCGCTCATCATGCCGGGCAGCAGATAGCCGAACCACAGCGCGTACTCGGCGGTGAACCACCCGGTGAGCATGTTCTGGTGACCGTTGTGGTAGGCCAGTTTCGCCTGCACGCACGCGATGTTGTCGGGAAGCTGCGCGAAGGCCGCCACCACGCGCCGCAGCTGCAGCGGCTCGGGCAGATCCTCGGCATCGTAGATCGTGATGATGTCGCCGGTGGCGAAATGCAAACCGTAATTGCATGCCTTCGGTTTGGTGCGCGGCTTCGCCGGGGGCACGAGCACCGTGGTGATGATGTCCGACTCGGAGAAGGCCTTGGCGGCGTTGATCGTGACCTCGTCGTCCGCCTCCAGGAGCAGCAGCACCTGCAGTTTGTCCGCGGGATACTCCATCGCCGCCATCGCGCCCAGGAGGTCGGCGACGACCTCGGGTTCGTTGTATGCGGGTACCAGCACCGTGTACCGCGGAAGCTCCTCGTACGCGATGGCGCGCGCTTGTTCGTCGGTGACGCCGATGGGCCTGGAGGAAAGTCCCGCCTTGAAGATCAGCACCCGGTCGAGCATGGTGAGGACATAACCGAGAGTGCACAAAGCCATCAGTACCACCGCGGTGCCCATCGGTCGCCACAGCGCACAACCGATGGTCAGCACCAGCAGCGACCACAGCACAGGACGCTGCCAGCCCCAGACCGCGATCGACGCCGACCGCATCGGATCGTCCTCACGCAGGCCGTCGACAGCCCGGCGAAGGGCATACTCCCGATCGGCGGGGTTGTCGATGTCCAGAGGCTGACGAATGCCCGTGGTCACGGCTTGATTCCCAGGGGCTCTAATCGACTGCGCACCAGCCCGCGGCCGAATTCGGACAGCAGCACCGTGTCCTTCATGTTGGGTTCAGCATCGGAGACCACCGCATTGCCCCGGAACAAGACGGTGAACAACGTGTTCAGGGTCGCCACCACGCCACCAGTGGGGTGTGGGAACGGGGCGTCGTCGTCGTGGTTGTCGACCGAGATCACTTGCACGCGCTGCTCGACGGAGCCGTTGCCCCAAGCCCACTGCAGGCCGTTCCAGGTCACCAGCAGCTTGTCGTCCACGGCGGTGAACAACACGGCGACCACCCCGTAACCCAGATCCATCGTTTCCGAGCTGGAGATCCTGACGCTCTCGGTCCGATAGACCAGCCGGTCCGGGTAGGTCGAGAGAGCGAACGGACGTCGGGTGGTGGTCGCGTCGACGACGACGGTTCGGGGACGCGCAAGCTTGTCGAACCTCGGATCGCCGGTCTCGGCGACCATTTGCTGCCGGACGAATTCGGCGCCCGGGCCGTAGAGGCGAGTCACCCACGGATAGGCGCGGGTCGCGGCGATGTGCCAGCCCGGGGGCGCGTTCAGCGGTGCGTCGAAGGTCAGCGCGTCGACACGTGTCGGTTCGGGAAACTGGTGGACGGGAAGGCGGACGAATGACAGGGCCAGTCCGATGACCAGCACCACGCCCATCGCCGACCACACCTGGCGGGCGGCCAGCGGTTCGATCTTGCGGTCGAGCAAGTGCTTGGGAAGATCGCGCCGCGCCAACAGGTACATCGTCAGGCCGACCAGGCAGATCGCGCTCAGCGATGGGATCAGCTGGTAGGCCAGCAAGGGCGCGGACGGGAAGGCGATCGCCATGGCGGCAAGCACCGCCAACCCGACCGGCCACACCGAGAACCCGCCGATGAACCCGCGCCGCCACCGCCTGCCCACGGCGATGCCCGTGGCGGTGGCGGCGATGAACAAGGTGCCCATTCCGGCTGCGACGGGGGTCCCGCCGAGCATGATCACTATCAGGTGATAGGGCAGCGGAAATATTGCCGACAACAGAAACCAGACCCACGCGAACCGGGTCACCGGGCGCAATCCGAATACTGCGATCGACGCGCTGAGGACGAACACCCACAGGGCGAACAGATCGAGTCGCAGCAGGTGGAAGAACAGCGAATAGCGCGGCAACAGCACAGCGTGCAGGAGCCCCGCGAACACCATGCCCATGATCCCCACGATCACGTCGGTCTGGCGGTCGTGGATCGGCAGTTCGGTGCGGTTGCGGCGGGCCACTCCGATGGCCGCGAGCACGCAGGCGACCGGAACCATCCAGACGTAGCCGTTCATGCCGCCCTGACGGGTCGTGTCGATGATGCTCGCCAGCGACCGGTGAAATCCGATGATGGTCACCACGGCGATGAACGCCCACCGCAGGATCAGCCGGTTCACCGGCTGCAGTGAACCCAGCCAGGGTTCGGGTTTGGACTTCGCCGGCGGCGGCGCGTGGGCGGGCGCCGACACGTCAGCCGCCGGCAGCGCGTCGCCGGCGGCGCCAGAGCCACCCGGCCGTAACACCGACGAATACCGCCAGCACGCCGCCGGCGAACCACCAGGACTTCGATTCGCGCGGGACCTCAGGGGCCGCGGCGACGACCGGCCCCACCACCGTCACCGGGTCGTGCCCCGGTACCGATATCACTGCCTCGCCATCGAGATCGGAAACGCGCCGGTTGTCCAGCGACAGCCACCGGATCAACTCGTCGAGCTGCTCGGGGGCGTCGTTGGACGTGGCCACCAACAGTGAGCGCCTGCCGTCGAAAACCGTCTGCAACGAGCCGAACGGAAGCGCCGGCTTCAAGGTGAGCGTGGTGGGCGCTCCGGTGTCGTCCTCGACGTTGATCGTCATCGGCACTGTGTGCGGGGCAACCACCGGCAACGGAACTTCAGGATGGTGCCAGCCCGCCGGGGAGATCAGCACCGCCGGATCCTTCGAATCGATCGCCTGCTGCAACGGCACGACAACGGTGTCCAGGGGCAGCGGACTCTGCCGCTGCATGCCGATGACGATCAGCGTCGCGCGCCGCGCGTCGGCGAAGATGTCGTCGCCGATACCGATCTGCACCCGCGGCATCAGCGACTGGGGCATTGACTGGAATCCGGCAGGTATCGGCGGACTGGCCGGAATGCTTTCCACTTCACTTTCGCCGTCTATGGTCAGCGTCAGCGGCTGGAACTCGCCACATCGGCCGGTGTTGCCCGCGATGTCGAGCTTTACCCGCAGGGCGGTGTGGCGCCGCAGCAATCGGTCGGGCACATCGATCCACCGGTTGACGACACCCTCGGCGGTAAGCGGCCAGCGGTCGATCGTCTCACCACCGACGGTCGCCACCAACCGGCCGCCGATGGCATCGGGCAGCGGCGTGTAGGACCCCATCAGGTGGACCCGCAGGTTATGCGCCGAGCGCCCGAGCCGGGCCTGATCCAACCCGATGTAGATCTCTGGGCTCAGTGCGGTCGAGTTGACGCCGGGTTGGCCCAGTTTGCGGATCGTCGTCACGTTGCCGGGCAGCTGCGCGGCCGACCGCAGCGGACCGGCAACCGCTGCCGAACTCAACGCGTACCGGGCGACACCGCTGGTGATCAGACGCCCCTGACTGGTCAGAGACTCGGCCGGCCCCGACACCACAAGGACGGGTACGCCGCCGGCATTGGGCTGCAGCGACACCCCCGCATCGGGCCCCTCGGCGATGACGATCTGACGCTCGAACGGCTGGCCGCTTCCCGGCGGCGGCACCGCCGGGTCCTGGAGGGCTACCAGGCCGATCGAGGGATACTGGGCGCCGTAGTGCGCGGCGACCGAGGCGGCGAGCTGAACCGCGGCGTCGACTTCGCCGAGCGAAGGTCTGGCACCGACGAAGATGGTGAGGCGACGCAGGACCGGCGGCAGGAAATCGGCGACCGTCGTGGGCGCGACCTCGGTCCCGTCGAACGTCACGGTCACATCGGTGAGGCGCAGCGGGTTGGTCGGGTCCAGGCAGTATCCCTCCAACGCCAGCGCGTGGGTGCGCACTATCAGTGTCACGGCGTTGTCGACCATGCGCACGCCCGCCAGCGGGATGACCAGCGGCGCCGGGGCACCGCCGAGCGGGAGATCTACTCGCGTGATCTCGCGGTCTTCCTGAATCACCGTCAGCGTCGCGCCGCGCACGAAAACCGGCGCCAGGACGTTGGCGCTCAGCGAGATGGGCCTCAGGCCCGCCACGACCGGGATATTCACCGTCTCGACGTCCGACTGGCCGTAGAACGCCAGGTCCGGATTGAATCCCAGATCTTGCATCGGCAGGTTCGGCGCGTTGGCCAGGCCGACCGCAACGCCCGCCTCGCCCGGGTCGCCCGGGGCGCCCGCCGCCGGCGGGCAGAGCAAAGTCAATAGCACGGCAATGACACAGACCGCCATCGACCTGAACCAGAGTCTCGTCAGCATCGCCACACAGCGTAAGCCCAGAGAGGCGTCGACGAGCGCCCACTTGCCGATTCGTCAAAGGCGAGACGACGGACCAGCTCAGCTAATCCCTAAACCGACTTTGCCGGTCTGCCGGGTGCAAGCAACGCCGGCAAAACCGCGGGCTTTCGCTGCCCGCGCGCGAATCACTTGGCCTTTTCGAGAATCTCCACCAGCCGCCACCGTTTGGTGGCCGACGTCGGGCGGGTCTCCATGAGCGAAACACGGTCGCCGATTCCGGCGATGCCGTGTTCGTCGTGCGCCTTCACCTTTTTCGTGGTGCGGATGATCTTGCCGTAGAGCGAATGCTTCATCCGGTCCTCGAGCTCGACCACGATGGTCTTCTGCATTTTGTCGCTCACCACGTACCCGATGACCGTCTTGCGCCGCCCACGGGGTTTGGGCGTGCGCGGGGTGTGCTTGGGGCCCTTCGCCGGGCTCTGAGCAGTCGTCTCTGCCATTTACGATTCCTCACCTGCGGGCCCGGAAGCCAAGCCCAGCTCACGTTCGTTCAACACGGTGTAGATCCGCGCGATCTCGCGGCGTACCGTGCGCAGCCGACGGTTGTTGTCGAGCTGGCCGGTAGCCATCTGGAATCGCAGGTTGAACAGCTCTTCCTTGGATTCGCGCAGCCGGGTCGTCAACTCTTCTTCGGTGAGTTCACGCAGTTCGCCGGCGGAGGTACCCACTGCCATCAGAAGTGCTCCTCTCGGGTGACGATGCGTGCCTTGATCGGCAGCTTGTGGATCGCCCTGCTCAGCGCCGCCCGGGCGGTGGCCTCGTCGGGGTAGCTCAGCTCGAACATCACGCGGCCCGGCTTGACGTTGGCCACCCACCATTCTGGCGAACCTTTGCCGGAGCCCATGCGGGTTTCGGCCGGCTTCTTGGTCAGCGGGCGGTCGGGGAAGATGTTGATCCACACCTTGCCGCCCCGCTTGATGTGCCGGTTGATGGCGATACGCGCCGACTCGATCTGCCGGTTGGTGATGTATGCGTGCTCCAGCGCCTGAATTCCGTAGTCGCCGAAGCTCACGGTCGTGCCGCCGCTGGCAACACCACGCTGCTTGGGATGGTGCTGCTTGCGGTGCTTGATCTTGCGGGGAATCAACATGGCTAGCCCTCTGTGTTCTCGGCTGCGGGTGCCTCCGCGATGGGCGGCGTCGCGGATCCGGCGGCGAGATCGGGTGCCGCCGGCGCTTCCGTAGCGTCCTCGGTGGCCGCGCGTCCGGCCTCGGTGCTCGTGGCGGTGGTGCCGGAGGCGCCGCTGCGGCGCGGACGGGTGCCCGCAGGACGTTCCCGGCGGGGCCGGTCCGCGGTGGCCGGCACGGCGGCGGTCAGCTCGCGCTTGCCACCGACGATGTCGCCCTTGTAGATCCACACCTTCACGCCGATCCGGCCGAACGTGGTCTTCGCTTCGTACAGGCCGTAATCGATGTCGGCCCGCAGGGTGTGCAGCGGAACCCGCCCCTCGCGGTAGAACTCCGAGCGGCTCATCTCGGCACCACCGAGGCGGCCCGAGCACTGCACCCGGATGCCTTTCACGTTGGGCTGGCGCATCGCCGACTGGATGGCCTTACGCATCGCGCGGCGGAAAGCCACGCGGTTGCTCAGCTGCTCGGCGACGCCCTGGGCAACCAGTTGTGCCTGGCTTTCGGGGTTCTTCACCTCGAGGATGTTCAGCTGAACCTGCTTGCGGGTCAGCTTCTCGAGGTCGGCGCGGATGCGATCGGCCTCGGTGCCGCGGCGCCCGATCACGATGCCGGGGCGGGCGGTGTGGATATCGACGCGAACCCTGTCACGGGTCCGTTCGATCTCCACGTCGGCGATGCCGGCACGCTCCAGGCCGCTGGCCAGCAACCGGCGGATTGCGACGTCCTCCTTGACGTAATCCGCGTACTGCTTGTCCGCGTACCAGCGGGACTTCCAGTCGGTGGTGATCCCGAGCCGGAAGCCGTGCGGGTTGATCTTTTGGCCCACTAGCGCGAGCCTCCCTTCGAATCTGCGACCGCCTTGCCGGTTTGAGAACTCTTGGCCTTGCTGCCCTGAGCACGCCGAGCACGGGCCGCACCGGCCGACGCACCCTGCTTGGCCCCGCGATCCCTGCTGGGCCTGCTCTCCACGATCACGGTGATGTGGCTGGTGCGCCTGCGAATACGGTAGGCACGACCCTGCGCGCGGGGCCGGATGCGCTTGGCGGTGGGTCCCCCGTCCGCGTAGACCGTGGCCACCACGAGCGTCTCGGGATCGAGGCCGCCGTTGTTCTGCGCGTTGGCCGCCGCGCTGGCGATGACCTTTGCGACGGGTTCGCTCGCGGACTGCGGGGCCCAGCGCAGGATGTCGAGTGCCTCGGACACGGACTTGCCGCGCACCAGATCGATCACGCGGCGCGCCTTGGTCGGCGAGACGCGCACGAAGCGCGCCTTGGCGGTGGCCGACGGATATACGGGTGTCGTCGTAGCTGTAGTCATGTCTAGCGCCGCTTACTCTTCCGGTCGTCCTTGATGTGACCCTTGAACGTCCGCGTCGACGCGAATTCACCGAGCTTGTGCCCGACCATCGCCTCGGTGACGAACACCGGGACGTGCTTTCGACCGTCGTGGACGGCAAAGGTGTGCCCGATGAAGTCCGGGATGATGGTGGAACGGCGGGACCAGGTCTTGATGACCTGCTTGGTGTTCTTCTCGTTTTGGACGTCGACCTTCTTGAGCAGATGGTCGTCGACGAACGGGCCCTTCTTCAGGCTGCGTGGCATCGCTGGGTTCTCCTAGCGCTTCTTGCCGGTGCGCCGGCGTCGGACGATGAGCTTGTCGCTCGGCTTGTTGGGCT
>CAZEHT010000096.1:0-14893 GCA_964511995.1 uncultured Mycobacterium sp. | reverse complement strand
GTTAAACGACCACGGCCCACAGCACCTACATCTCCGCCATCACCCCGCCCAACGTTCCTAACGAGTTCGGGGACGCCTACCTCATCCCGGCGAGGTGATCCCCGACGCACTCACCGACTCGGTCGCGGCGACACCTCCGCGCCAATTTCGCCGTATGCGGGGCGATCCGAAAACGACAAGATAAGGGATCGCGTTCGAGTGGGCACTGTCACCTTGGGTATGTGGACGTTCTGCTAACCACATAAGCCTCATACGCCACACGCGACCTGGCGAATCGCGGGGCGAACCGGCGAAAATCGTGTCGGATTGCTCAAGTTGACGCCAGAAGGATGCACTGCCCGCAGACCGGTCGCGAACGTGGCCGCAACTTGGCCACAATTTGGATACCGCAGGCAAACCCATTCAACGTTGTGCGCGGCGCGCGTCGGAAAAGTCTCTGGCTACGGAGCTTGGCTGCGAGGGACATATGGCGTGGGCCGAGGCGATGCCGCGACACGGCGTGCTCACGCTGGTAGTCACCCTTCGGTCAACGGTCCGACTGGTATCGTCAAGTAGCTGAGAATGCTTGTGGTGCAGTCAATGTGAACGATATGGCCCGGCGAAGATGTTGGCTGACTGCGTCTTTCAGGCCGCTGCGGCGGTGATGATCTGGTGCCAGACCGCGAAGCGGTCGGTCATCTCGGTCCGCCATTGGGGTGCACTCATCAGATGACGGCGGGGCCCCCACCAGGACACAAGCCTTCGTCGGCCATGGCTCGAATAACAAGACCGAAAAATGTTGCACGGCAGATTATTAGCGCAGCACGATAGAAGTCGCGTTCGGCGGCATTCGCGCGCATCGGGCGCCCATAACCACGCTCCAGCCCGCAAGGGTGTACCCTCGTAGGCGTTGGTAACTCCAACCGGGCCGGAATGAGTCAGCTGCTGACCTACCGAGCCGCTCTCACGCCGGACGTACCGGCGGCCACCGCCCAGTAGGGATAATCCTGAATGCTTGATCGTTGATTCAACCGTTGATTGCTCCCTTTGGGTTGCAACACTTTTCGTACATGCCGAGCTTTGGCATCCTCAGCACCCACCCTCCGACACCCTGCGGGCTGGCGACGTTCAGTGCCGCGTTGTCCGACGGACTGGCGGCACGGGGCGCCGACGTCAGCGTGGTGCGCATCGCCGACGGTGAGGTCTCCGCGCGCGCCAACGTGGTCGGGGAACTCGTGAATGGCTCGGCCTCGTCAGTAAAAGCAGGCGCAGAACTGCTGAACCAGAACGACGTCGTGGTAATCCAACACGAGTACGGCCTATACGGCGGCCCCGACGGAGACGAAGTCGTCCAGCTCATGGAAGGCTTGCGAGTCCCGTCCATCGTGGTCGCACACACGGTGCTCAAGGATCCGACGCCGCAGCAACGTTGGGTGCTCGAAGCAGTCCTGGCGCTCGCGGATCAAGTGGTCGTCATGTCGGAGGCGGCCCGCCAACGCCTGTCCGTCGGCTACGCCGTCGACCACCACAAGGTCGTCACGATCCCCCACGGCGCGGCGCTCCCCGCGAGCGCGGCCCTGAAGCGTTCGGGCAGACCGACCATCTTGACGTGGGGCCTGATCGGGCCGGGCAAGGGCATCGAGCGGGTGATCGACGCGATGGCATCGCTGCAGCGCCTCCCCGGCCGGCCGCGTTACCTGATCGCCGGCCGGACTCACCCAAAGGTGCTCGCCGCCCAGGGTGAGGCGTACCGCGAATCCCTCATCGCACAAGCACAGCGCCTCGGTGTCGCCGGCTCGGTGTCCTTCGACGCCGTGTACCGCAGCCCCGCCGCGCTGACTGCGCTCATCCAGACCGCTTCCGTCGTGGTCTTGCCGTACGACTCGAAGGACCAGGTCACCTCCGGTGTGCTGGTGGACTCCATCGCCAGCGGTCGGCCCATCGTTGCCACCGCGTTCCCCCACGCCGTAGAGTTGCTCAGCAGTGGCGCTGGCACCGTGGTCGGTCACGACGACCCCGACTCGCTGGAGAGTGCATTGCGCAGGCTGCTGACGGACCCGCGGGTCGCGGGCTCGATGGCCTCCGAAGCGCGTGAGTTGGCTCCCACGATGACATGGCCGGTCGTCACCAACGCCTACGTCGGCTTGGCGCAGCGGCTCGTCGCCGCGCGGTTGGCCCTGACGTGACCGGTATTGCTCCCAAACCGTTGTTCGGGCATCTGTTGCGTATGACGGACCACCGGGCCACCTTCGAGCACGCGTGCCTGACCGAGCCCCGTCGCGAGGGCGGCTACTGCACCGATGACATGGCCCGGGTGCTCGTGGTCGCCACCCGAGAGCCCGACGCACCCGGTGTGGTGAAGGGCCTCGCCGGCAAGGCTTTGAGGTTCTTGAACGACGCGCAGTCCGACAGCGGCGCCTGCCGCAACCGGATGGACAACGCGGGTCGTTGGACCGATCAACCCACCACGAATGACCACTGGGGCCGCATGATCTGGGGGCTCGGCACCGCCGCCGCCCATAGTGCCGTGGGCCTGGTTCGCAGATGGGCGGTGATTCAGTTCGAGCTCGCCGCCAAGGTCAGGTCGCCATGGCCCCGGGCGATGGCGTACGCGGCGGTCGGTGCCGCCGAACTCCTCACCGTCGAGCCCAAGCACCTACCGGCCCTGCGACTCCTTACCGACTTCGCGGCCACCATCGCGACATCGAACGGTAAGTCCGACTGGCCGTGGCCCGAACCGCGGCTCACCTATGCAAACGCGATCCTCCCCGAGGCCATGATTGCCGCCGGCGTCGCGCTAGAGGACCCGACGCTGCGCGATCAGGGCCTGGATCTGTTGGGGTGGCTGCTGGACCTCGAATCGGCGGACGGCCACCTTTCGCCCACGCCCGCCGGGGGCCGGGGCGCACAGGACCGGGGGCCCGCATTCGATCAACAGCCGATCGAAGTGGCCGCCTTGGCCGATGCGTGTGCCCGTGCCGCCGCGGCCGATCCCCGTCCGAGCTGGCCCGAAGGGGTCCGATCCGCCGCCGCCTGGTTCCAGGGCGCCAACGATTCAGGACAGCTCATGTGGGACACCGAGACCGGCGCCGGCTTCGATGGATTGCTGCCCGACGGCGTCAACCTCAACCAGGGTGCAGAGTCGACCCTTGCGGTGATATCCACGTTGCAACACGCACAGCGTTTTCCTCCTGGCCCGCAATGACATCCGTGCGAGCGGGGATCGTCACCCGCAGCCCACAAAGGGTCGTGGCGGACCCCTCGCGCGTGATCACGCGGCTCTTCGTGCCAGGCCAGGAAGCGTTCGAGCGTCAAGAATCCCGAGCGGGACCGGTGCTTTCGCGGATCCTGGCCCTGTCCGAAGACGACGTCGAGTTGGCCTTGGACGACGTCGCCACCCGCTTCGCTGGGCGGCACCGCGACCTAGCCGGCACGTTCCGCCGCCATGCCAGCGAGCTCGCCGATCGCCTTGATCCCGATCGCGAACTATCGGAGTCGCGAATGTCGTTGTTGGGAGCGGCCTTTACCAGTGAGTACGCCATCGAAGGGGCGGCGCTGTGCAATCCCAGCATCGTGGCCCATCCCGATCAGGCCGACATTCCCGCGGGGAGCCTGCGATTCGTGATGAGCGTTCGGGGAATCGGGGAGGGACACCGTTCCTGCATCGGATTCCGCACCGGGGTCATCGACTCGGTAGGCCGGGCATCGGTCGATGACCCAGCGCCGTTCGCCACCACCGGGCATGTCGAACACGCCCTGCTTGATGCCGCCGTCTTCCGCGCCGAACTGAGCCGACTGGGAAACGCCCGCGAAGCCGTCGCGTACATCTTCGACACGCTCGATGAGCTCTTCACCAGATCCGACCTCGATGAGCGACTCGACAATCTGCGGGCACACCTGAGCACTCGCCGACATACGCAGGATGCGATCGCGCTGATCCGCACCATCGCCGCGCGGTGCTACGCCATCGGATTTCCCAGCGACGTACCACTATCCGAGCGGGTGTTGTGGCCGTCGAGCGAAGCCGAGCAGGCCGGTATGGAGGACGCGCGATTACTCCGCTTCGTCGACGACAACGGCTCAGTCACCTTCTACGCCACGTACACGGCCTACAGCGGAACCCATATTAGCCAGCAACTCATCGAGACCAAGGACTTCCAGTCCTTCACCTCCGTGCCGCTCGTCGGTCGAGCCGCGGCCAACAAGGGATTGGCAATGTTTCCCCGCCCGATCAACGGTCGCTACGCCGCCATGTCGCGATCGGACCGCGAGACGAACACAATCGCCTTCACCGACCACCCGTCGGTCTGGTCGACGGCGTCGCCCTGCCAGCAACCGACCGAGGCGTGGGAAGTGCTGCAACTCGGGAACTGCGGTCCACCAATCGAAACCGACGCAGGATGGCTGGTGCTGACCCACGGAGTCGGACCGATGCGCACGTACAGCATCGGG
Organism: uncultured Mycobacterium sp.; assembly: GCA_964511995.1. GTDB lineage: Bacteria > Actinomycetota > Actinomycetes > Mycobacteriales > Mycobacteriaceae > Mycobacterium. Next base: position 10,462 of record CAZEHT010000096.1, on the reverse strand, counting down.
GCGATTCTGCTCGATCGTGACGATCCGACCCGGGTGATCGGTCGGCTGACTCAACCGCTGCTGAGTCCCACCCTTGACGAGCAGAACGGCTACGTGCCCAACGTTGTCTATTCCTGCGGAGCACTCGTTCACGCCGACACCTTGGTGATCCCCTATGGGATCTGCGACAGCGCCATCGGCATCGCCACCGTGCCGCTTCCAGACCTGTTGGTTGCCATCGCCGACCGAACCGACGCACCTGAGCTGAGGCCATAAAGAGCAAGCCCGACGGCAACCAGCGAATGCGCTCTTCAAATCGATGCGACATGCGCAACGATTGCTGTCGTCGTTAGCCAGCGATGACTCGTTTTTCGGTGTTCCCATTGCTGGCTGTTCCGCCCACCGGCCAGAGAGTTTGGTGTGTCGTCATGCTCGCTCGCCGGTAAGGCCGGTAAAGCTGTCCGTGCGCAGGCGACTGTGACCGACTTGTCACAAGAAAGCAATAAAAAAGCCTTTGCGGCGTAAGGTGTGTGTGATATGGAACAGCGGTCTGACCAGGACCCCGATCGCCGGCACGATGCCGCCGTCTTCAGCAAACAGACTTCAACTTGGACGTTGGTCTGGGGGGCGCGACGGTCACGTTCGCAACCTCTGGTCCGATCGCGGCGATCAACAATTACCTCCACACCCTTGCAGACGCGATCGACTCGACGCCGGAAGAACCAACGGAAGGCGCGCTGCTGACGGTGCAGGAACAGGGTCCTGGCGCATCGCAGGATGAGGGGCAGGGTTTGCTGATGGGCGCGGGTCAGCCAGGAAGCGGCAGGCGGCCAGGAAGCGGCAGACGGCCAGGAAGCGAATTCCAAGGCGTCCGCGGATAACGGACCTTCCACAAACGGTCGGACGGGCTCGACCGCTGGCAAGGCTGACGACAATCCCGGAAAGCCGGTCAAGAAGGGCGGGCACTCGATCAAGAAGCTTGGCGAAAAGGTCAAGAAGGGATTGAGCGGAGCCAGAAAGAATGGGGTCAAGGCCGGTCAGAAGGACCGAGCCGCAGGCGGCACAACCGCCGGAGCGGGCAGCGGCGCAACTGACGGCGCGCCCAGCGGCGGATCTAGCGCCGGGTCCGTTGGCGGGACGAGCGGAGACGACTGATCATTCGCGCCGAATCCGCATGCGCCAATGGTCGACCCACAGTTGAGGCATCTGCTGTTACGGCCCGTTTGCAGCCCGCCGAGGTGGGCCTGATCGCTTGAATTCAATTCCCGTCGTGTTCTCTTGCACCTGAACGCCATTCGGCGGGCCAGATTGACAGCTCGATGGCGTCGACAGGACGGTCGCTGCCTTTGTGTCAGTCGCAAGTCCGACACAGCCTCATCTGGCGCGCCATTGAGGCTTGCGTTTCTCGCTCCAGGCCCGGTACCCCTCGGTCACATCCTCGGTCGCGCCGGCCACCTTTCGCATCACCTCACCGAAACGGACGGACTCGATCCAGCCCATGTCAGCGGTGCGCGACGCCACCTCCTTGGTCGCGCGCTGGGCCAGGGGAGCGGCCTCGGTCAAGATCCGCGCCCACGCCTGAGCCTCGGCCTGCAAGGTTTCGGGCTCGGTCAACCTCCACACCAGCCCGATCTCCTTGGCACGTTCGGCATTGATGGGCTTGCCGGTCAGGAGCAGTTCCATGGCATTGGCCCAACCCACTCGCGTCGGGAGCCGAACTGCCCCGACGATCGTGGGGACGCCGATCGACACCTCGGGGAAGCAGAAGGCGGCCTCGGTGCTGGCGATCACGAAGTCGCAGAACAGCACCCCAGTCAACCCGTAACCAAAGCACGGACCCTGCACGGCGGCAATGGTCGGCTTGAACAATTCCATCCCGCTCTCGAACGAGTTGATGGTCGGCTTCTCCCAAAAGGTTCCGCCGAACGTGCCGACCGCCCCTTCGCCGTCCTTGAGGTCGGCGCCGGCGCAGAAGACACTGCCGTTGGCAGTCAGAATGCCGACCCACGCGGCTTCGTCGTCACGGAACCGGTCCCACGCCGCATTGAGCTCTCGGCGCAATGCGCCGTTGATCGCGTTCCGCGCGTCGGGGCGGTTGAGGGTGATGGTCGCGACGTGGTCGGTGAGGTCGTAGGTGACAAGGCTCATGGCGCACAGTAACGAACCCCTTGCGGGACCACTCGAAGAGATCTGCGTCGACGCCTAGCGCAGCGAGGTCGCGGACACGATAGGGAGCGTCTGCACCGGCTTTCTCCCGTATGAGACCAGCGTACGTTCAGCGTTCAACAATAGGATTGAAAGTATGACGTCCGGTAAGCACGCCCGCGCGTGCCGACGTGTTGGAGGAGCGGTTGCGCACGCAAGGTGATCAACGATGACGGAGCATTGTTTCACGTGGAGCAATTCGAACTGGGCGGACCCGACGACGGCCAGCGTTGTCAACCTCGCCTTCACGCAAGGGTGGTGACCGCCAGACACGGATGCCCAACGAGCATTTGCTTCTGCCCAGAGGAATTCGAGAACGTTCACAGCGGATCGGTCGCCATGGCCGATCAACTGGCGGCAGTACTGCCCTGATGCCGGACAGAGGCCGAAATGCGGTGGCCAACACCGGATTGCTGGTCGCGGCGATCCGTGCCAGGGAGTCCGCCCGCGAAGACAGGCTGTTCGACGATCCGTTCGCGCACAAGCTGGCCGGCGCAACCGGCGAACAGCTACTTGCGAATGCCATCGGCGTCAGCGGTGAGCAGTCAACCGCACAGATCGTCGTGCGCACCCGCTTCTTCGACGATGCGTTACTGAGGTCGGCGCAGGCGGTGACGCAGGTTGCAATCCTCGCAGCGGGGATGGATGCCCGAGCCTTCCGGTTGAACTGGCCGGCTGGCACCACTGTGTTCGAGGTCGACCAACCGGGCGTCGTCGAGGCCAAAGACAAACTCCTCCAAGGTGAAAAGCCGAGGTGTCGCCGGGTGGCCGTTGGCGTCGATCTGGTTGACGACTGGCCTTCGGCGCTAACGTCGGCGGGGTTCGACGTGACAGCACCTTCGGTGTGGCTGATCGAGGGATTGCTGCAATACCTCGACGAAAGCGCGGTGCAGGGCCTCTTCGATCGCGTCGCCGCGCTCGCGGCGCCGGGTTCGAACCTGCTGTACGACATGGTCGGCAAGGCGTTGCTCGGGTCGCCGATCATGGCGCCGCTGTTGCGATCGATGGCCGAGAATGGCGCCCCGTGGTTGTTTGGGACCGACGCACCGGGGGAACTGGCCGAACGACGCGGGTGGAGGGCGATCGTCACCGATGTCGCCGTACCCGGTAACGAGTGCAACCGCTGGTTTGCTCGGTGATCCCTATCGACGTACCAGATGCGCCCCGTGGGTATTTTGTGGAAGCCCGCCGGTAGTCGCGTCACCCCATCGATTTGTAGGCCGCCTCGTTGGCGGTCATCTCGGCGTGGACCGAATCAATGACGTCGCGTATGCCGGTGATAGTGGGAAACCCACGGTCGACGAGAACCCTCAACTGTTCGCGCAGCCGCTGGTATCCGCCGGTCCTGAGCACGAATGGCCGTCAGTAGCCATCCCGCTGATTCGAGCTGCGCACGCACCGTCCGGGCAGCCGACAGCCTGGTCGAGCGGGCGATCCCAGCAGCCCGCGACGATGACGTCCATCTTCTTTCCATCACTGTCTTGAAGTTGAGAGCCGAATCGCATCAGCCGGTTGGCCGGCGGGACGGACCTTCCTGTAGCGAAACCCCATATGGTGCACAGGTGTGCCATCGTCGCTCTCCTGGACGGAGAGGAGGAACTTGCCGATGTCACGCCATGGGTAGCGTCGCGGGGCGAACACGTGTCGTTGACGTCGAGGCCGTCACTCGATTGCCGCGGCCACCAGTCACGTCGAATGCTGCGCCAGGTGATGGCCGTAGCGCGCGGCAATCAGGCCGAACATCAACACACAAGCTAAACCCATTACGACCCCCCAGAGGAGCAGCGGTCCGGCTTCGCTCCAGGCTGGCGATTCGTAGCGTCTGCGCCAAAGGCCGCCAATTTGAATATGCCAAAGGCGGCTAATGTGCCGCAGACGACGAGCTGGCCGCATCGTACGTTCTTGCGCGAGTAGCGGATTACCAACGCTTGGTCGTCGATGGTGGAACTGTCGAGTTGTCTGGTCATCTCGATTCCCTCCGTCAGAATTTGCGATGATGGTCACGCCGTTTGGCGGGAAAGGAGAAGGGTAACTGGTGCCTGTGCGGGCTTCCTTGCACGATCCGCAGATTCGGAGGGCCGCGCGGGCGCGCGGCTCGCGCCGGGCACGAGCGTGCGCAAATCCGGCAGTTCGGACGGCGTGTTGCACGGAGGCGCGCACACTCGGCGGGATTAGGAATGGCATCGTGCCAAATTGGTTGCGGCAACAGTCCCGTAAATCGCACGCCGCTTCACGTTTTGCGTTTAGGGTGAAAATTGTGCCTCAAATGGATCGTCGCAACATGATGTTGATGGCGGGGGTGGGCCTCTTGGCGGCCGCGATCCCCGTACCCGTCCCAAAGGCTCAGGCGGTTCCGCTGCCCGATGCGCCACCGCCGACTAGCGATGTCCCGGTTTTGCTGTTCCAGGACGAGTTCGATGGCCCCCTGGGCGCACCCCCCGATCCCGGGAAGTGGACGGTGCAGAACTGGCAGGATGATGTGTGGCCACCGGTCTTGGGGCAGTACCGCGACGATCGTCGAAATGTATTCCTCGACGGCAACTCGAATCTCGTCCTCCTCGCCACACGGGAGGACAACCAGTACTACAGCGGCAAATTGCGAGGCAACTGGAGAGGCCTCACCAACACCACCTGGGAAGCGCGAGTGAAGCTCGACTGCCTGTTCCCCGGCTGCTGGCCCGCATTCTGGGCGGTCAACGAGGATCCGCTGCCGGACGGCGAGGTCGACATTTTCGAGTGGTACGGCAACGGGAAGTGGCCTCCGGGGACCACCGTCCACGCGGCATCGAACGGGAAGACTTGGGAAGGCAGATCGATTCCCGGGCTGGTGGACGGCGACTGGCACACCTGGCGAATGCGTTGGGACGACAGCGGTTTCAAGTTTTGGCGAGACTACGTTGACGGTGCGAAGCCGTATTTCAGCGTGCCTCCGACTCCAATCCCGGTCCACGGCAATCCCTCCGACTTGCGGTGGCCGTTCAGCAACCCCGGCTATTGGCTGAGTCCCATGTTCACACTTGCGGTCGGTGGACCCGGTGGCGGCAACCCTGACCTGGGCACCTTTCCTGCGGCTATGCTCGTCGACTGGATTCGTGTCTGGTAGCGCTCTGGCGCTTACTGTATTGCCTTCAGCACCTGAACCAGGTTGAACTGCCAGCGCTCGACAAGGCGGAAGCCCAGGCCGTTAGGAACCACGAAGGCGGGGGTGTTTCCGAAGGGTTCGCCCGGCGCCAACGCCTCGCCCTGCTCATGAGTGGGACTCGACACGTCGGCCTGCGTGATGATCCACACCGTGCCGCAATGGCTTAACGGCTCGGCGACGACCTCCGGAATGAGGTTGGTGTCGAAAACGTCGTCACGGTCCGTCGCTCGTTGCCACAGGGTCAGGTCGATCAGCGTCCGGTAGGCATCTGGGCGTGCCGCCAGCAACGGTCGCATGGGGGCAGGCATGAAGGTCACGGTGTCGTTGACGAGCAGGCAATCGCCAGGCGATGCCTTCGCCGCGATGAGATCGGCAACTTGGCTGTAGTCCATGCCGTATTTCGCGTACGGACTGCGTTGCACGAGAAGGTAGTTGGGCAGCGCGGCGAGAGCGAAGACGCTTAGGACGGCGCCCGCGATCCATGGTCGCAAAGCCACGGCGCCGATGCAGACGCCCACGATCAGTGCCATTGCGGGCGCGGTGAAACAAAGGTAGCGCGGCGTGTAGACGGGCCGAACAAACGCCGAGCAGGCGACGACAAGGGCGGTCGGTATCACCAGCCAGGCGATCGCCAAGGTCAACAGTTGGCGATCTGCCTGGCCGAGTTGCGCGGATGTGAAGCACCACAGCGCAATAGCTGTCGCCGCAACTAGCGCCGACACGATCGCGAACGGCGGGCTTCGCTCGAAATATTGTTGAACTGCGACGTCTTCGAGCGTGCGACGACCGATCGGTGCGATCCAGATGATCTGGTGCACTTGGCCAACGGCCGTGAGCACGAACGGCGTTACGGCCGCACATGCCAGAGCCGTCGTGCTGACGAACCGTAGCAGCACCTTTTGGTTGCGCGGACCGCGGCAGAGGAACGCCAAGTGCGCCAACAACATCAGCGCGAGATAGAGGTCGAGCAGAATCGAGGCCGCCAGCGCGATCCCGTAGGCTAGCCAAACCCAAGCGCTGTTTCGGCGGGCGGCGTGAACGAGCAATACGGTGAGCCACACGGCGGCCATCATCGAAAGGGCGTACGGGCGAGCTTCGATGCCCGCCCACGTCGTCCGAGGCGCGACGCCGCAAATCACGCCGGAACTCACCGCGACAGTGCGCGACGAGAACTGCCGGGCCAACACCACGACTCCGGCCGCCGCGGCACCGACAGCCAGACCGCTGGGCGCGCGGGACCAGAACTCGGTGGGCGGAAAGACATGAAACCAGCCGTGCATCAGCAGGTAGTACAGGCCGTGGACGGCGTCGACGTTGCCCAGCATCTGCCACAGCTGGGGCAGGGAACGGCTGTAGGACGCCGAGATCGTCGCGGCCTCGTCATACCAGAACGACGGGCGTGCCGCGCCGACGAGACTCACCGCCGTGGCCAGCGCCGCGACGATCGGCGGGTCCAGCGCGGGTGGGGGCGGTCTCATCGGGACTTCCCGCAGAACACGCCGTTATGTTGCCAGAAGCGATGCCCGACCGTTGCGGCGGCGGGCGCGACCTTTAGCTCAGGTGCGCGGGATAGGCGTGGATGATCGCGGTATGCAGTTTCGGTAGCGCGTGGATCAGGTCGTGTTCGGCCTGGTGCGCGATCCGATGCGCCTCGTCCAGGCTCAGGGCGGAATCGATGTCGAGTTCGGCGTCGGCGTGCAGACGGTGACCGATCCAGCGCATGCGCACGCTGCGCACCGAGTGTACCCCCGCTTGATTGGCCAGAGTGCTTTCTGCGGTGTCGATGAGGTCGGGATCCACCGAATCCATGAGTCGGCGAAAAACGTCCCGCACCGCGGTCCGCAATACCGCCAAGATGACCACCATGATCAGCAGACCCACGACCGGGTCGGCAAGTGGGTACCCCAGGGCAACCCCGCCAGCGCCCAGGAGTACCGCCAGCGAGGTGAATCCGTCAGTGCGGGCATGCAGGCCGTCGGCCACCAGCGCGGCCGAGCCGATCTGGCGGCCGACCCGGATGCGATACAACGCCACCCATTCGTTGCCGAGGAATCCCACCAGTCCGGCCAGGGCCACCCAGCCGACGTGCTCAATCGGTTGGGGATGGATCAGCCGGCCGATGGCCTCGTAGCCGGCGATGACCGCCGACACGGTGATCATCGCCACCACGGACAGCCCGGCAAGGTCTTCGGCGCGGCCGAAGCCGTAGGTGTAGCGCCGGGTGGAGGCTTTGGTGCTCAACGCGAAAGCGACCCACAACGGGATCGCCGTCAGCGCGTCAGAGAAATTGTGGATGGTGTCGGCGGCCAGGGCGATCGACCCCGAGAATCCGACGATGACCACTTGGACGAGCGCGGTGATGCCGAGCACCAGCAGGCTGATCTTGACTGCCCGGATCCCGGCCGTGCTGGATGCCAGCGGGTTGTCGATGCTGTCGGCGTCATGGGAATGCGGGGCGAAAATCTCGGTGAGCATGCCACGCAGACCACTCCGATGCCGGTCATCGTGATCGCTGTCGTGCGAATACGTGCGCCCGGGGTTGGTGTAGACGTGGCGGGCGCGAGCACTGTGTGAGCCCGTGGAAGATGCCGCACGAGAGATGATTTCGGAGTTGTCGTCGTTCATCGCCGACGCCTCTTGCTTGTGGAGAAGTCCGCGGCCACGGCGCGGGGGGCAGGATCATTGCGGTGATGTGACGGCACTCCGGGACCGGCGTGCTCGGCGTTGAACACCGCGTCGACTACCAGCTGCCGGACGTGTTCGTTTTCCAGGCTGTAGAAGATCGTGGTCCCCGATCGGCGAGTGCGCACCAGACGGGCCATCCGGAGCTTGGCAAGATGCTGCGACACCGCCGGCGGGGGCTTGCCGATCCGCTCGGCCAGCTCGTTCACGGACAACTCGCCGTCGGTCAGTGCCCACAACACCCGAATCCGGGTGGCGTCAGCCAGCATCCTGAACACCTCGACGACCAAGCCCGCCTGGTCGTCATCCAAGGCACCCCGTGATCCGCTATCTGCATTCATACATAGATAATAAGCAATTGAATCGTTCAAGCAATCGTGACGACAGCCTTCGTGCGCTTTAGCGCCGTGCACCGCGCCCGCGAAATGTGGTGCCCACCCGTTCGAGTAGCCCGCGCACGCGGGTGATGCCGTAGCCGGTTTCATCGGAGATTTGGCGAATGCTCTCGCCCTCCTCGTAGCGGATGCGCAACTCTTTGCCGACGCGCTCAGCGGTCGCGGGGTCCAACCGCACATGCTTGGTGACACGCGGGACCTCGATTGAGCCCCCCGCGTAGCCCTTGTGTGTCCGGCCTCGGGGTGTCACGTGCTCATCTGCCTCGTCACCCCATGCGGTCCAGCCGGTTCGTGGGTGTCGCGCGAACAGTTCGAGGTAGGGCCCCGGTGAGCACGACTCGATGAACGAATACTGTTCGTCGGGTTTGCGGGAGTGCTCGCGCTTGCGCGTCTCGATCATGTTGACCTGGCTTCGGGCGTGGGGGAGCGTCCGCATACTGCCGCGTACGCCGAACAGGATGATCTCGGTCACGTTGCGGAAATAGAACCCGACGCCCCGGCCGTCGGGTCCGCCGTCCTTGCGCCGTTTGGCCCAGATGACATTCGACACGTAGCGGTAGCCCCAGGCCTGCATCACACGCAGGCCGTCCGGCAGAAGCGCGTTGGGCACCCATAGATACAGGTGCGAGTCGTCGGCAATGACGCCAGAAACTGGGATGCTGCAGATCGCGTCGACCTCCAGGGTCGAGTAGCGGTCGAGACGACGGTGTTCAGGTGCCACCTTGCCGGTGCGGTTGGTGAACCGCCACGGTGGGTCGGCGAGGACGGTCTTCCATCCGCCGTCCGTGCTAGGGAGTGGGGACGGTTCGGCGGCGGCGCGCAGCGGGGTGGCAGCAGCCCGGAGCCGCGGCTTGACCTCGTTGAGCGGTTCGCCGGGTATCACGCTATCGTCTCCCTGGTCATCGACGAACGAAGTGGATCTTCATCGAACGAAGTAGATCTTCGTCCGGATCGTATGTCATGGGTTCACGACTTGGTGGACGCGGCTACGGCTCGGCGCGTTCCGTCTCGTCCGGGGCTTCTTGGAGCTTGACTTCGGCCAACGGTGGCATGAGTTGGCGTGCCTCGAGCTTCATCTTGTCGTGGACCGGCTTCGCGTCGGTCCAGCGCCCAAATCCTCTATTGCGCCAATCCGCTTTGAAGGCTTCAGCGTCGTCGAGTCGCTTGCCGACTTCTTGTGCGAGCTCGATTCCCACGATGCGCGCCGGCTCGATACCGATGAGGATCAGCGGGCACTCGCCTCCACCACCAAGGTTCACCTTCGGGATCAACTTGTCCCAGTGGGTGGACGACACGCCGTACTTGTTACCGCCGTCCTTGCTTTGGATCGTCGCGCCGATGAGGGCCTGCAGGGAGGGGCCGCGAGTCACGATCACCCCTATGGCGATTGCCCCTTCACGGTGCAGCGCTTGGAAATTGATGAGATCTCGGTCGAAGAACGGGTCCTTGTTGTTCCATTCCATCTCGACGGCGATGCCCGGCAGCGCATCCGCGAGTGTGCCTTTGCCGAACATGTCGATCTCATGGCTGTGCGTGCGGCTGGACCGCAAAGTTGTCCCGTCCAACTGGACGTTCTTGACGATGGTGACGTTCTGCTTGCCCCAGATCTTCTGCTCATCCCGCGTCATCGCCGCCAGGGAATCGTCGAAGCGCCTCACGAAGACCGTGCGACCGCCACCGCCGGTGCGAAGCTCGTGCAGGGTGGGGCGAAACCGGTCCAGGGCCGTGACGAGGTCGGTGAAACGTTCGCTGAACGATTCCTTGAGGATGACATCCGCGTAGCGCGTCGCTCCGTAGAGGTAGCCGGCTGGCCAGCCGCCAGTGGTAACTGCACGGACCTCACCGGCGACGTCGACAGCGTCGTTGTCACCCGGTACGTCCAAGGCGCCGGTGGTGTCGGCGGGGCTGCTCGAATCCACGCTGGGAAGCTATCAGCAGGCTCGGACAACGGGATCGCGCCGGACGCTCGGGCGCGCCGCCCACGAATCACTACCGAGGGGGGTCCTCCCGCGCTATAGGTGATCTGAATTACATTTTGATGTGAGTTGCGGCTGCATCC
>CAZEHT010000095.1:0-15534 GCA_964511995.1 uncultured Mycobacterium sp. | reverse complement strand
GTGGGCGTCTCGGTCATCCTGTGAGCGTAGTCACCTAACGTTGCATCTACGTTGGTTCTCACAGGAGGTGCTGTTCATTTGCGCCGAAAGAAGGCGTTGGCCGCCCTGTCGGTACTTCTGCTCGCGGTCGTTGTGCTCGCAGGCTGTGGAGGCGACGGCACCCCGCAGTCGCTGGTGACCGTCAATGCCGGGGAACCGCAGAACCCGCTCATTCCGACGAATACCAACGAGACCAACGGCGGGCGGATCATCGACCGCCTGTTTGCCGGGCTGATGTCCTACGACGCGAGGGGTAATCCCTCACTTGAGGTCGCGCAGGCCGTCGACACCGCCGACAACATCAACTACCGCATCACCCTCAAGCCGGGCTGGACGTTCACCGATGGGACTCCGGTAGACGCCAAGTCGTTCGTCGACGCGTGGAATTACGGCGCCCTGAGCACCAACGGTCAGCTGCAGCAGAGTTTCTTCGCACCCATCGACGGCTATGACGAGGTGGCGGCCGAGCACCCGACTGCCCAGACCATGTCCGGCCTGCAGATCGTCAACGACACAGAATTCACCGTTCGCCTCAAGGCGCCGACGATCGACTTCAAGCAGCGGTTGGCGTTCACCCCGTTCTACCCGCTGCCGGAGTCTGCCTTCGCCGACATGGCCGCCTTCGGCCGCCGCCCGGTGGGCAACGGTCCCTACCAACTCGCGCCGGGGGACGCCTGGCAGCACAACGTTCGCATCGACCTGGTGCCCAACCCCGGGTACCGCGGCAACCGGGTGGCCAAGAACGAGGGCCTGCGCATGGTGTTCTACGCCAACCTCGACACCGCGTACGCCGATTTGCAGGCGGGCAATCTCGACGTTCTCGACAACATCCCGACCAGTGCCCTGCCGACTTTCCGCGACGATCTTGGCGACCGGGCGATCACCGGGCCCACGGCGCAGAACCAGACGCTCGACACGCCCCTGCGGCTGCCGCACTTCTCGGGCGGGGAGGGCAGGCTGCGCCGGCAGGCGCTGTCGGCGGCCATCAACCGGCAACAGATATGCGACCAGATATTTCTCGACACCCGTTCCCCGGCGAGGGATTTCACCGCAAGCTCACTGCCGGGATTCGACCCCAACCTGCCCGGCAACGACGTATTGGACTACAACCCCGACCGGGCGCGCTCGCTGTGGTCGCAGGCCGATGCCATTTCGCCGTGGACCGGTCAATATGTCATCGCCTACAACGCCGACGGAGGTCACCGGGAGTGGGTCGACGCGGTGGCCAACAGCATCAAGAACACGCTGGGCATCGACGCCGTCGGCGCTCCCCAGCCGACATTCGCCGCGCTGCGCACCCAGATCACCGACCGCACCATCGACACGGCGTTCCGCGCCGGCTGGCAGGGTGACTACCCGTCCATGCTGGAGTTCTTGGAACCGCTCTTCGTCACCGGCGCCGGCGCCAACGACGTTGACTACTCCAACCGGGAGTTCGACGGCGCCATGACGGTAGCCCAGGCCGCGCCTTCGTTGGACGAGTCCTTCGCGCTCACCAACGCCGCACAGGAGATCTTGCTCGACGACATGCCGGTAGTGCCGCTCTGGGACTACATCAACGCCGCCGGCCATTCGGATGCCGTCAGCGATGTCGTCATCGCCTGGAACGGGCTTCCCGACTACGAGAGCATCGTCAAGTCCTGATTATGGGCGCCTACCTCGTGCGCCGGATCGTGGCGATGATCCCGGTTTTCCTGGGCGCGACGCTGCTGATCTACGCCATGGTTTTCCTGCTGCCGGGCGATCCCATCGTGGCGCTGGGCGGCGACCGGCCGCTGAGTCCCGGTGTCATCGCGGCGCTGCGCGCGCAGTACCACCTCGACGAGCCGTTCTGGATGCAGTACCTGCGGTACCTGGGCGGTATCTTTCGGGGCGACTTCGGCGTGTCGTTCTCCGGCCTGCCCGTCAGTGACGTTCTGGCACAGGCCTTTCCGGTGACAATCCGGCTGGCTCTGGTGGCCCTTGCCGTCGAGGCGGTGTTCGGCATCGCGTTCGGGGTCATAGCCGGCCTGCGCCGGGGCGGCTGGTTCGACGCCAGCGTGTTGCTCGTCAGCCTGGTGGTCATCGCGATACCCATATTCGTCCTCGGGTTCCTGGCGCAGTTCGTGTTCGGGGTCCGGCTGGGCATCGCGCCGGTGACGGTCGGCGAGCATGCCACCCTGGGTCGGCTCTTGCTGCCGGGCATCGTCTTGGGGTCGGTGTCGTTCGCCTACGTGGTTCGGCTGACCCGCACCGCGGTCGCCGAGAACGTCCAGGCGGATTGGGTTCGCACCGCGACGGCAACGGGACAGTCCCGCCCGCGGGTCGTCACCGTGCATATTCTGCGCAACTCGCTCATACCGGTCGTCACCTTCCTGGGCGCAGACCTGGGTGCGTTGATGGGAGGAGCCGTGGTCACCGAGGGCATCTTCAACATCCACGGCGTCGGCGGCGCGCTTTACCAGGCAGTGACGCGCCAGGAGGCGCCCACCGTGGTAGCGATCGTCACGGTCCTTGTGCTCGTGTATCTGCTGGCCAACCTCCTCGTCGACGTTCTCTATGCGGTCCTCGATCCGCGGGTCCGCTATGGATAGCTACAGCGACGGCGGCTTCTGGCACGAAGTGTGGACTCAGCTGCGGGGACGGCCGCAGTTTGTGGTGGCGACGGCGCTCATCGGATTCGTCCTGCTGGTCGCCCTGTTTCCCGGACTTTTCACCAGCATCGACCCGTACTACGCTGACCCGGGTCAAAGCCTGCAGGCGCCGTCGGCCCGGCACTGGTTCGGCACCGATCTGCAGGGCCACGACGTGTACGCGCGAACCGTCTACGGCGCGCGGGCGTCGGTGGCCGTGGGAGTGGGGGCGACCGCGGCCTCGTTGCTGGTCGGCGGAACGCTCGGAGCAATCGCCGGGTTCTACGGCGGCTGGGTCGACGGCGTGGTGTCGCGGTTGGTCGACGTTTTCTTCGGTATCCCGCTGCTGCTGGCCGCCATTGTGCTTATGCAGGTCATGCACCACCGCACCGTCTGGACCATGATCGCGATTCTGGCAGTGTTCGGTTGGCCGCAGGTAGCGAGGATCGCTCGCGGCTCGGTCATCGAAGTGCGTGGAACGGAGTATGTCTTGGCCGCGAAGGCCATGGGGCTCAGCCGATTTCGTATCTTGCTGCGTCATGTGGTGCCCAATGCGATCGGACCGCTGATCGTCGTCGCGACCATCGCGCTGGGCGCCTTCATCGTCACCGAGGCAACGTTGTCCTACCTCGGGGTGGGGTTGCCGCCCTCGGTGGTGTCCTGGGGCGCGGACATCAACGTGGCGCAGAGCCGACTCCGGGCGGGTTCGCCGCTTCTGCTCTACCCCGCCGGCGCATTGGCGCTGACGGTACTGGCCTTCATGCTGATGGGCGACGCGCTGCGCGACGCGCTTGACCCCGGCACGCCTGGCAGGGCGGATCGGCGGACATGAACGGACCGTTGCTCGCCGTCGAGGCGCTGCAGGTGACGTACGGCCTGGACCACCAGGCGGTCGGAGGTGTCGACCTTGTTGTGCAGGCCGGGCAGACGGTGGCGGTCGTGGGTGAATCGGGATCGGGTAAGTCGACATTGGCCGCCGCGGTGCTGGGCCTGCTGCCCGCGGGAGGGCGGATCACCGCGGGGCGGATCCTGTTCGACAACGAGGATCTGGTGGTGTGCGGCCCGCGCCGCATGCAAGCGATCCGGGGTGCGGGGATCGGCTATGTGCCACAGGATCCGGTGACCAACCTCAACCCCGTGTGGCAGGTCGGATTCCAGGTTCGCGAAGCGTTGCGGGCCAACAATATGACGGATCGTCAACTCGCACACGAGCGTTCGTTCCAGCTGCTGAGCGACGTGGGGATGCGTGACTCGCAGTGGGTCGCTCGACGATACCCGCACCAGCTGTCGGGCGGCATGTGCCAGCGCGCCCTCATCGCAATCGGTCTGGCGGGAAAGCCTCGGCTGCTCATCGCCGACGAGCCGACGTCGGCACTGGACGTCACCGTGGCACGTCAGGTGCTCGATCACCTGCAGGCGATGGCCGCCGAACTGGGCACCGCGGTCCTGCTGATCACCCACGATCTGGCACTCGCCGCCGAACGTGCTTCCAGGATCGTCGTGATGAGCGCCGGGAAAGTGGTGGAATCCGGTGCGGCTCAAGAGATCATCGATGCTCCCCGACACCAGTACACCAGGCGGCTGGTGGCCAGCGCGCCGTCGCTTGCCGCCGCCCGCGCGCGGGCGGCGGCGCGTCCGTCACCGGTCGAGGATCTCGTGGTGGCCACCGGGCTCGGCAAGGCGTACCGCGTGACGGCGAACATGCCTTGGCGACACCGAGAGATCAACGCTGTCGACGGCGTGTCCTTCAAAGTGCGCCGAGGAGGCACCGTGGCGCTGGCGGGAGAGTCGGGATCCGGCAAGTCGACCGTGGCGCGGATGGTGCTGGGTCTGTTGAAACCCACCGCGGGCAGCGTGACGTTCGACGGTGCCGATATCGCCGCGATGACGCACCGCGAGCGATTCGAATTCGCTCGCCGGGTTCAGCCGGTGTTCCAGAACCCCTACAGCAGCCTGGACCCGATGTATTCGGTATACCGGCTGATCGAGGAGCCGCTGCGCATTCACGGTGTCGCACAACGCAACCGCCGCGGGCGCATCGTGCGCGAAGCGCTCGACGACGTGGCGCTGCCCGAGAGCGTACTGACCCGCCGACCCCGCGAGTTGTCCGGCGGTCAGCGGCAGCGGGTTGCCATCGCCCGTGCGTTGGTGATGCGCCCGGACCTGGTGGTCTGCGACGAAGCGGTATCCGCCCTGGACGTGATCGTGCAGGCCCAGATCCTGAAGCTGCTGGCCGACCTTCAGGCGCGGCTGGGGCTGACGTATCTGTTCATCAGCCACGACCTCGCGGTGATCCGCCAGATCGCCGACGAGGTGCTGGTGATGCGGGCCGGCCGGATCGTCGAGGCGGGGTGTACCGAGGACGTGTTCACCGCCCCGCGCGATGAGTACACGAGGCGGCTGCTCGAGGCCGTTCCCGGTAGGGTTTCCCGCCGTGACTGCTGACCCGTTGGCCCCGCTGATGGACTTGTGCGGCGTGGCCGAGGAGGCGGAGCGGGCGCGGGAAGCCCTGGGCAGGGCGCATCGGCACCGGGCCAATCTGCGTGGATGGCCGGTGACAGCCGCCGAGGCGGCTCTGCGGTCGGCCCGTGCGTCGTCGGTGCTGGATGGGGGAGTACCCCAGCTGGACGCCGACTCGGGCGCAGAACCGGTGTTCGCGGGATCGCTGCGCGTCGCTCAAGCCCTCGAAGGCGGTTCGACGGCCCTGGTCGGCGTGTGGCGGCGGGCGCCGCTGCAGGCCCTGGCGCGGTTGCACATGCTGGCGGCGGCCGACCGGGCGCCCGAAGAGCGCCTCGGCCGGCCTCGCCCGGATCCGCAGCTCGCGGCGAGGCTCGACTTGATGTCACGACTCGTCACTGGGGGTTCGTCGGTGCCCGCCCCGATCCTGGCCGGCGTCGCCCACGGGGAGTTGCTTGCGTTGTCGGCGTTCGGCAGCGCCGACGGTGTGGTCGCCCGGGGTGTCGGCCGTCTGGTGACGATCGCCAGCGGACTGGATCCGCACGGTCTGGGCGTGCCGGAGGTGTACTGGTTGCGTCGCGCTGCCGACTACCGAAACGCCGCTTCGGGGTTCGCCGCGGGCTCGGAGGAAGGACTGACGCGCTGGCTGGTGCTGACGTGTCGAGCGTTGCAAGCCGGTGCGCGGGAGGCGTTGTCGATCGCCGAAGCTAAGGACCGGGCGGGCAACCCGGGCAAGGTCGGGAATGCCGCGAAGTCCGGCGAGAACACCGGCGCCTGACGCCGTCCGACGCCCATCCACGGTGGTGCACACACGAAGCGGGCGGCGCTCCGAAGTGGTTCGGCTCGCCGCCCGCTAGCACGGACACCGGTTACCATGCGTGCAACGGTGGGTTGTGTGGGATGGCCTCGGCGTGGTTTGCGAAGCGTTGCTCAGGTAGCCCCACCCAAAGGGCCGCCGTGCCGCCCGCCTTTCGCAATCACGCAGGCCCACAACGCTTCTGCCATATCGCGGCTGTGGCTCCGCGTGGGTACCGTGATCCGTGCTGGGTTGCCGAGTTCGGGAGATCGAGCCCTTCTCTTCCGGGTCGACCTTGGCCTAACCAGGCTTCCGTGTGTTCCTTTGTACTACGGGACCGCGGCCACAGCAAGGGCTGAATTCGGATCGTAACGGGCTGTTGTGGCGGCGGTCAGAGAGCCAAGCGGCGCAGCACGGTGTACGTCAGCGCACCCGCCGCGAGGGCACTGATTCCCAGGGCGGCCGTAGTCACCATCGCGGCTCCCGACGGCGCCGGGATCCGGTCCCGCAGCGACACTGGCCTGGTGAATGTCAGCACCGGCCATTCCCGGACGGTCGCCTCCTTGCGCAACGCCCGGTCTGGGTTGACCACCGTCGGATGGCCGACCAACTCCAGCATCGGCAGATCGGTGCTCGAATCCGAATAGGCGTAACAATGCTCGAGCGGATATCCCTCCCGCGCGGCCAGCTCGCGGACAGCCTGGGCCTTGCCATCGCCGAAGCAGTAGAAGGCGACCTCGCCCGTGTACTTGCCGTCCTCGACCACCATGCGCGTGGCCATGGCGTGAGTGGCCCCCAGCGCACGTGCGATCGGAGCCACCACCTCTTCGCCCGAAGCTGAGACGATCACGACGTCACGGCCGCAGAGCTTGTGGTCGGCGATCAGGTCGGCGGCTTCAGCGAACACCAAGGGGTCGACGATGTCGTGGAGTGTTTCGGCGACGATCGACTTCACCTGCTCGACATCCCACCCCGCGCACATGCTGGTCACGTACGAGCGCATGCGATCCATTTGGTCGTGGTCCGCGCCGGACATCATGAAAAGAAATTGGGCGTAACTCGACTTCAGAACGGACCGGCGATTAAGGAGGCCCTGGTTGAAGAAAGGTTTGCTGAACGCCAATGCGCTCGACTTGGCGATAACCGTCTTGTCGAGGTCGAAGAATGCCGCGGTGCGCTGCACGGGCTCGCCGCCGCGGCCGGTCTTCGATTCTGACGGCTTCTCGGGGGTGTCGCGCGGGATGGTCACCGTCCCAGGATAGGTCGGTGTGTGACACATTCGCCCCTTGTGTTTAAAGTGGCAGTTCAGGACACGTGTCGCGGACTGCAATCTTGACCATTTCGATGCAAATATTGCCTAAGGAGGACTTGCGCCTCTGACCGCCATCGTGTGTATAGTGGGGCCTAACCGGCTTTGGCCGGGTGTGTATCAGCCCGACCCCCCGGGGCTGATACACGACGACCCTCGCCTCCTCCCCCCCTGGCGAGGGTCGTCCCATTTCTGGGGTCAGCACCAAAACTGGCATTGTCCGTCATTTTCGGGTGGTTGCTGGCCACTATTTCCACACTGTCGAATCGGTCCACATTTGCCAATCCTGCGGCGGCCCGACCGTCTGTCGGCGGGGCATCGTGGGGCGATGACGACCACCGCGACTGTGTTGGCGGCCATCTCCGATCCCGGAGTCCGCGACGAGGTCGACCGCATTGCGGCGGCTGCGAACACACGGGTCGTCCACACCTGTGCCTCCGCAACGCCAACCGCAACACCGACCGCAACACCGACAACGCCGACCACGCCTACCAGGAGGGCCTGGGTTTCGGCCAGCGCCGTGATTCTCGACGCCCACAGTGCCCAGCACTTACGCTGCGCAGTGCTTCCTCGCAGGTCAGGTGTATTTGTAGTGGTAGCTGGCGGGTCAGCCGCCGACGCGGCTTCCGCCGATGTTCTCTCCGCCGCAATGGGGGTAGGCGCCCAGTCCGTCCTGGTTCTTCCGCGGCAGTCAGACGACCTCGTGCGCGCACTGTCGGGTATCGCGGAGGCGACCGTCGCCGGACGTGGCCCAGGAGGTCGGCGGGGGCCGGTCGTCGCGGTGGTGGGCGGACGCGGCGGGGCGGGTGCCTCGGTGTTCTCCGCGGCCTTGGCGCTATCTGCCACTTCTTCGCTGCTCGTGGACCTTGACGTGTGGGGCGGGGGCATCGACCTTGTGGTCGGCGCCGAAGGTGCCACCGGCCTGCGCTGGCCCGACATCGCGTTTCGGGATGGCCGTATGAGCTGGGACGCCGTACGTGAGGCGCTACCCCGGCACAGAGGCATCAGAGTCCTGTCGGGCTCTCGGCAGGCCTACGGGATCATCCCCGGCGCGGTCGAAGCCGTCGTCGAAGCGGGGCGCAACGGCGGCGCGACCGTCGTATGCGACCTACCCCGACAGTTCACCGCGGTGACGCGCCTTGTTTTCGATGCCGCGGATCTCGTTGTCGTGGTTGCGCCCTGCGATGTGCGCTCATGTGCCGCCACGACCGCAGCGACAGCCGCCCTGACGGCCGTCAACCCGAACGTCGGGCTGGTGGTCCGCGGTCCGTCGCCGGGCGGGTTGCGGGCGAGCGAGTTCGCCGAAATGGTCGGGCTTCCGCTGTTGGCGTCGATGCGCCCCGAGCCGATGCTCGGCGAGAAGCTCGAACGCGGCGGATTGGCATTGCGCCGCCGTTCGCCCCTGAGCGCCGCTGCCCGGCGCGTGCTGGCCGTGCTGTCCGAAAGCCCGGAGCTGACCCAGGAGCGGGTCGCGTGAGTTCGTCACTGGTCGATCGGGTCCGCGAACGGCTGGCAACGGAGTCGGCTCCGATGCTTCCCAGCGTGGTGGCCCGGGCGATCCGGGCCGAATCCGGTGGGGTGCTCGGCGACACCGACGTCCTGGCCAACCTGCGGGTTCTGCAGACCGAGCTAACGGGGGCCGGCATCCTCGAGCCGCTTCTGTGCTCACCCGCAACAACCGATGTCCTGGTGACCGCTCCGGACTCCGTCTGGGTGGACGATGGAAAGGGTTTGCGCCTCTCCGAGGTTCGTTTCGCCGACGAAAGCGCTGTTCGGCGCCTCGCGCAGCGCCTTGCTCTCGCAGCGGGGCGACGCCTCGACGACGCACAGCCGTGGGTGGACGCACTGCTGCCGGAACTGGGTGCGGGCCGGTACTCCGTCCGGCTCCACGCCATCCTGCCGCCGATAGCCGTGGCAGGAACGTGCCTGTCGCTTCGCGTGCTGCGACCCGCAACTCAGGATCTCTGGGCCCTGACTCAGGCAGGTGCCATTGCGCCGGAAGCGGCCGAGCTCCTGCTCGGCATCGTCGCCGCCCGGTTGGCATTCATGGTTTCCGGTGGCACCGGGGCCGGAAAGACGACCCTGCTGTCGGCGCTGCTGGGTGCCGTCGACCCGGCGGAACGCATTGTCAGCGTGGAAGACGCCGCAGAACTGGCCCCGTGCCACCCCCACGTGGTCAGCCTCGTTGCGCGTCCCGCGAATGTGGAAGGGGCCGGCGAGGTCACTGTCCGTCAACTGGTTCGTCAAGCGCTGAGGATGCGGCCGGACCGGATCGTCGTCGGCGAGGTTCGCGGCGCCGAGGTGGTGGACCTGCTGGCGGCGCTGAATACCGGCCACGACGGTGGCGCGGGGACCGTGCACGCCAACAGCACGACCGAGGTACCCGCCCGGCTCGAAGCACTCGGTGCGCTCGGGGGATTGGAGCGGGCGGCGTTGCATGCCCAACTTGCCGCGGCCGTCCAGATCCTGCTGCACGTCGGGCGCCGTAGCGACGGGTGTCGCCGGCTGACCGAGATCGCCGTCCTGAAGCGCGGACCGCGCGGGTGCCACAGCGTGACGGCGTGGCACGCCGATTGCGGCTACGGCGACGGCATCGCCGATCTGCGGGGGCTGCTGGCGAAGCGGGCGCACGCATGACGGGAATAGCCGCAGCAGCAGTGCTTTTGGCGGTCGCAGCGGTTGTCTTTCCGGATTCGGTGCGGCGTCGTCTGGTGGGACGCCGACCGAGCGCATCGGTGCGCGCACCGCTGGTGGTGGCCGGCTCGGCGACGGCGCTGGCCGCATTGATATGCGCGCCGCCCACCATCGTGGCGGCGGTGACAGTGACCATACTCACAGTAGTCTGGCGCCGGCGCAGCCGCAGGCGACGTCGGCAGGGCGCTGCCGAAGGCCGTGCGCTGGCTGCGGCGATGGACGTGCTTGCCGGCGAGCTGCGCATTGGCGCTCACCCCGTGCACGCGTTCGAGGCCGCCGCGGAGGAGAGTTCGGGGGCGGTGCGGTCGGTGCTGTCCGGTATAGCGGCGCGGGCACGCCTTGGCGGTGATGTTGCCACCGGGCTACGCATCGCCGGCTCACACTCGGCACTGAGAACCCAGTGGGACCGGCTGGCGGGCTGTTGGCAGATTGCCGCGGAGTATGGATTGCCAATCGCGGCGTTGGTTCGCGCAGCTCAAACCGACATCGTCGAACGCCAGCGTTTCTCCGAGCGAGTCGATTCCAGTATGGCCGGGGCCAGGGCCACCGCAGCCATACTGTCGGCACTGCCGGTTCTCGGGATGCTCCTGGGTGAGCTGATCGGCGCAGCCCCACTGGCATTTCTCACCGGTGGTGGCATCGGAGGCGCACTGCTGGTCGCCGGAACTGGCTTGTTGTGTTGCGGCGTGGCATGGGCGGGGCGCATCACCGATCGGGTTCAGGCGTGACTGCGGCGGCGTTTGCACTGGCCGCGGCCTTTCTGCTCAGCCATGGACCATGGCATGTGCGGATGCGTGCGTGCGCACGAACCGCAGCGGGCTCAGAGCTGCGTCGACCGGCAGGTACCCAGGATCCATTGGCCGCGGCCTCTGCGTTCGATGTGCTCGCTGCCTGCCTATCGTCGGGGATGGCGGTGGCGGGGGCGGCCCGCGCCGTCGCCCCCTACAGCCCGCCCGAACTGGATGCCCTGCTGTGCCGCGCCGCCGACCTTCTCGCACTGGGAGCGGATCCGGCCACGGCGTGGGCCGAGCCCGATGGGCCACTGGATCGGCAGGCTCGGGCGCTGCTACGACTGGCGCGCCGTTCGGCATGTTCGGGTTCGGCCTTGGCAGACGGCGTCGCCGAACTGGCCGCCGAATCCAGACAGGAAGCCATTCACGCGGCCACTGCCGCCGCCGAACGCGCGGGTGTGGTCATCGCGGGGCCGTTAGGGGTGTGCTTCCTTCCTGCGTTCGCTTGCCTTGGTGTCTTTCCGGTGGTGGCCGGCCTGGCTAGCGACGTTTTCACCTCGGGCGTGCTGTGAAGGGACCGGGCAATGAACATTTCGGAAAGGAAACCAATTGCTAAGCAAAATATTTCGGCGCATACGAGCGAGGTGGACCGTTCTCGTCGTCGACGATTCGGGCATGTCCACCGTCGAATACGCGATAGGCACCATAGCCGCGGCGGCGTTCGGCGCCATTTTGTACACCGTGGTCACCGGGGATTCGATCGTCTCCGCATTGACCGCCATCATCGCCAAGGCTCTAAACACCAGCGTCTGACCGGTGACGGTGGGGCGGGCACGGTTGAGGCGGCATTCGCCGTCGCCGCGTTGGTGGCCGCGTTGGGGATTTGTGTCGGTGGACTCATGGCAATCGCGGCGCAGGTGCGGTGTGTTGACGCCGCCCGGGAAGCCGCACGGCTCGCGTCGCGTGGCGACGACCGGTCGGCGGCTATCGCCGTTCGCGGCATCGCTCCGAGCAGGGCGGTGCTGCGGATACGGCGCGAGGGCGTTTTCGTGGTTGCCACCGTTGCTGTCAATGCCCCGATGTTTCCCGGGCTGGCGATCAGGGCAGAAGCCGTCTCGGCGGTCGAGCCGACGGGATAGCGATCGCACCGACAGCGGGTCGGCCACCGTGCTGGGCGCGTGGCTCATCACGGTGCTTCTAGTGGTTGCGATGGCGTCGGGCACCGTCGGGTTGGCGGTGCTGGCCCGCCACCGCGCACAGGCGAGCGCCGATCTCGCGGCGCTCTCGGCGGCGAGGGTCGTCCCCGGCGGGGCCGCCGCGGCATGTGCGCGTGCATATGATGTGACCCGTGCAATGCGTATGGCGAGTTCCGACTGCGTGGTGGACGGGCTCGATGTGGTGGTCACCGCCGAGGTAGTCGTCCGGTTCGGTCGCTGGAACGTCGGATTCGCTCGCGCGATCGCCAGATCCGGGCCCGTCTATGGCGGGCCGGCCGGTGTGGCGACACCCTGAGGGAAATGCGGATCGCGCGATAGTATCGACTTTGGAGTGGTCCGTATGCGCATTCGGTCGCTAGGGCGCCGCTACGGCGCGCATTCCGTCGATGTTCGGGGTTGCTACGACCGATTCCATTGAATCCACATCGCGAATTCCTGTGGGGGCATTCTCGATGGGTTAGCTGGACCTTGCGCGTAACGGTTCGTCGGAGTAACTTTTTGACGACGTCCTTCAGCTCGGATTGGGGTATCCACGTCAATTCCGACGGCCCGTCGTGTTTGCCGCTATTTGTGTTGTCCATCTGGGGACCGTCGATCGTTCGAGGGGTCGGTCGTCACCCCAGTCCGGACAACACCGTGCGCAGCACCGTGATCGCTCCCGCTTTGTCCAAGGGCTCATTGCCGTTTCCGCACTTTGGCGACTGTACGCACGACGGGCAGCCGAGCGGGCAGTCGCAGGCTTCGATTGCCTCGGCGGTGGCGCCGAGCCATGTCCGGGCCTGACGGAACCCCCGCTCGGCGAAGCCCGCGCCGCCCGGGTACCCGTCATAGACGAATACCGTCGGCAGCCCCTCGGGGCCGATCGCGGTGGAAAGCCCTCCGATGTCCCCACGGTCACAGCTGGCTACCAGTGGCAGGAGGCCGATGGCCGCGTGTTCGGCAGCGTGCAGTGAGCCGGGTACCCGTACCGGATCGATTCCGTTGCGGCCCAGCGCTTCGGTCGTCACCGTGTACATCGCCGCCACCGTCGGCAGCGTGTGCTGCGGCAGGTCGAGTTCGACGAAGTCGATCACCTCGCCGGAGAGGCGCCGGCGCAGATAGCCGATCACGGTGGCCGTCACCGTGACCGGCACAAAACCGAGGGTCACGTGCCCGCGCCCGGTGCGTTCGCCGGGGCCGTCGACCGTGATCTGGGTGAGTTCGCGGGCGTGTGTGGTGTAGTCGGGATCCCCGGCGTGCACCAACGCTACGGCCTCGGAGAAGTCGAGCGAGTCGACCAGGTAGGTCTCGCCCTGGTGCAGGTACACGGCGCCGGGGTGCACCGTCGCGGTTGCCCGGCCCATGTCCACACCGCCGAGCAGTCGGCCGGTTCCCGTTTCTACGATGGCGATGTGGCCTCCCGTCGAACCGCGGATGTCCACGGCCGGGTGCGGATCAACTCCGGGCGCAGGGTAGTAGCGGCCGGCACGGCGACGGAGCAGACCGTCATCGACTAGGGTCGACGCCACCGCGTCGGCCTCCCACGATCGCACTTCGGCATCCTCAAGGGGCAATTCGATTGCCGCGCAGAGCAACTGGGGGCCAAGCACGTAGGGGTTGGCGGGATCGATCACTACGCGCTCGATCGGCTTGCCCAGTAGCGCGGACGGATGATGCACCAAGTAGGTGTCCAGCGGGTCGTCGCGGGCGATGAGCACCACCAGAGCACCCTGCCCGCGCCGTCCCGACCGGCCGGCCTGCTGCCAGAACGACGAGACCGTCCCCGGGAACCCGGCAAGCACCACGGCGTCCAGGCCGGCGATGTCGATGCCCAGTTCGAGCGCATTGGTCGCGGCCAGGCCGCGCAGCTGTCCTTCGGAGAGCGCACGCTCGAGGGCGCGGCGTTCCTCGGCCAGATAACCGGCGCGGTATGACGCGACCGTCTCGGCGAGGTGCGGGGCGATCTCCGCAAGCCGGGCGCGGGTTCCCAGCGCCGTCAATTCAGCTCCCCGCCGGGACCGGGCGAAGGTCAATACGTGCGCACCTTCGGCGATCAGGTCGGCCATCACCCTGGCCGCCTCGGAGCCGGCCGAGCGCCGCACGGGTGCGCCGTTCTCGCCGGTGATGTCTGTGCGTAACGCCGGTTCCCACAGTGCCACCGTTCGGGGTCCCCGGGGCGAACCGTCGGCCGTGACCTCGACGACGAGCTGGCCGATCAGCTCAGCGGCCGTCTCGGCCGGTGAGGCAGTCGTGGCGCTGGCGAAGACGACTGTCGGGGCGGTGGACGGCGACGGCGAGTAGCGAGCGGCCAGGCGCAGCAGCCGGCGCAGCACCATCGCCACGTTGGACCCGAAAATCCCACGGTAGTAATGGCATTCGTCGACCACGACGTATCTGAGACCGCGCAGGAACAGTGCCCATCGGGCGTGGTTGCGCAGCAGGGACAGGTGGATCATGTCGGGATTGGAGAACACCCACCGCGATCGTTCGCGGGCGAAGCGGCGGACTTCGGCAGGGCTGTCGCCGTCATAGGCCGTCGGAGCGATGTCGGACAGCCGCGTCACAGCCGCGGTCAGCGCGTGCGCCGCCCGTAGCTGGTCGTGGCCCAGCGCCTTCGTCGGGGCCAGGTAGAGGGCACGCGCTCGGGGATTTTCGGCAAGCTCCTGCAGGATCGGCAGCTGGTAGGCAACCGATTTTCCGGATGCGGTGCCGGTGGCGACGACGACGTGGCGGCCGAGGCGGGCGAACTCGGCGGCCTCGGACTGGTGCGACCACAACGCGGTGACTCCCCGTGCGATGAAGGCGTCCACGATGTCACGGTCGGCCCATTCGGGCCACCTCTGGACCTGTTCGCGGCGCGGCCGGAGTTCGGCGACATGCCGGACGGGGTGGTCCTGTGAACCGGTTCCCGCAACGGCCGCAGCGAGCAACTCGCTCCCGAAATTCACCGTCACAGACTGAATTCTTTACCAGATGGATCCGACACGACTGTCGCGAGCGGCGCGAACATGATTGGATATGGGCGGTCGCAGCTTCTGTGTGGTG
The DNA here is from genome assembly GCA_964511995.1 of uncultured Mycobacterium sp. Taxonomy (GTDB): domain Bacteria; phylum Actinomycetota; class Actinomycetes; order Mycobacteriales; family Mycobacteriaceae; genus Mycobacterium. Next base: position 655 of record CAZEHT010000095.1, on the reverse strand, counting down.
TCAAAGCTTTCGCAGGATCGACGTTGCGGTCGCGGTTCCTGCGAAGGATGTGCGGTCACAACGGGCCCGGTGCGCCGAAAGGTGGTGTACCGCACCCGGTAGTAACACAGTAAGGAAAGATCGAAAGATGCCACAGGGAACTGTGAAGTGGTTCAACGCGGAGAAGGGGTTCGGCTTCATCGCCCCCGAGGACGGCTCCGCGGACGTATTCGTCCACTACACGGAGATCCAGGGGTCGGGCTTCCGCACCCTTGAGGAGAACCAGCGCGTGGAGTTCGAGGTCGGCCAGAGCCCCAAGGGGCCGCAGGCCACTGGAGTGCGCTCGATCTGAGTAGCCTCGCTCGACACGAACACCCCCGGTGGATGCATCCACCGGGGGTGTTCGCATCTCGTCGACGCCCGTGGTTGCCGCCCGGAATGAGCGGCCAGAGTCGTGATCGATCGGCGCCACGCCCCCCGCGACCGCGGCCGCGCCGAACGAGCCGCGGTCATCGCGGAACCATCACGTGTTGTGTTTTGTACACGGCTGGGGTCAATTACTGGCTTAGCCTCGAAATGTGAGCCAGCTGTCATTCTTCTCCGCGGAGTCGGTGCCGCCCACGGTGTCGGATCTCACAGGGCTGTTGGCTGCGGCGGGACAGATTGTGCTTGTGGG
>CAZEHT010000094.1:0-15538 GCA_964511995.1 uncultured Mycobacterium sp. | reverse complement strand
ACGACCTCTTCGTCCCGAACGAAGCGCGCTACCAAGCTGCGCCACACCCCGCGTGGAGCCACGACAGCGTAGCGCACCGGCCCGGCCCGAAGCCAAACGGATATGCCTGCGGCAACGGATCACAGGACCGCCGCGGTGTGTTGGGCAACATCGATATTTCTTTCCGGGAACAGACCGGCGCGGCATCGACGTTGACAGCTGCAGGACTACCAGCCTGAGCTTGACCCAAGAAAGCGGGGAGTCATGACTACGCTCGGTGCCGCCCTCTACACCAGCTTCTTCGTCGTGGCGGCACTGTGGTTGTTCCTCACGCCTGAGACGCCGGCCGATCCGATTGAGCCCGATGACGCCGGCCAGCCGCCGGATCTCACGAACTCGGCCGCCACGGGAGATGCGGCGGCAGAGTCCCGCCGCTACCTGGTGACGCACTCCTCGTGCGGGTAGCGGCTCCGCTCGACGGCTCGGCTCACCGCGTCAGCAGATCAAGCCTTTCGGCTTCGACGGGTCGCGACGGCGTGAACGAGTCGTGTCCGCCGATCGGCGAGGCGATCAGCGTGAGCAGCGTCGCCTCCGGACGGCAGCAGAAGCGGAAGGGCGCATAGGGCGAGGTCCCGATGCCGGCCGAGACGTGCAGGGCCATGTGATCGCCCCAGAGCGAGGGGCCCTTGGCGCGCGACGGCTCAAGATCGCAGTTGGTGACGAGCGCGCCGACGAACGGTAGGCATAGCTGGCCGCCGTGAGTGTGCCCGGCCACCACCAGTTGGTAGCCGTCGGCGGCGAACCGGTTCAGCACGCGGGTGTAGGGGGCATGGGTCAAACCCAGTCGCAAGTTGGCCGCCGGGTTGGCCGGACCCGCGATGGCGTCGTAGCGGTCGCGATCGATGTGTGGGTCGTCGACCCCGGCGACGGCGATCCTCAGGCCGGCCACCTCGAGCTCACGGCGCACATGCGTGACATCCAGCCAGCCGCGTTCCGTGAACGCCGCTCGCAGGTCCTGCCAAGGAAGCGGATCGCCGTGCGCCCGCTTGGCGCGCCGCAGCAGATAGTCGGCGGGATTCTTCGGGGCGGGGGCGAAGTAGTCGTTGCTGCCGAAGACGAAGACGCCGGGCACCGCGAGGAGATCTCCCAATGCCTGCACCACCGCGGGTACCGCCTTGCGGTGTGACAGGTTGTCTCCGGTGTTGACGACGAAGTCGGGGTCCCAGCGGGCGAGATCGCGCAGCCACGCTTGCTTGTGACGCTGGCCCGGCGTCATGTGGATGTCGGACAGGTGAAGCACGCGCAGCGGCGACGAGCCGGGGCTCAGCACCGGCATCGTCAGCTCGCGCACCACGAACGCGTTGCGTTCGACAATCGACGCGTAGCCGAAACCGGCTATCGCCGTTCCGACAGCGACTGCGGTGGAACTCTTCAGGTCGGGTAGTGCGGCAGCCATGCAGGCAGCCTACTGCGCGTGGCCGTCAGGTACGGCTTGTCACGGGGGAGGCGCCAGCACTGGCACCGTGATCGGCGGTAGGCCCGGAATCTCGACGACGGTCTGGCCGATTTGCGGAGGAGGCCCCGTGAGTGGCGGAGGTGCTCCCGGCGCGGCCGGCGGCGGAGGCGGCGGTGCCGGTGCCACGCCGTTGCTGATCAGGATGGTGACGACAACCCCCGGAATGGTCTGCCCGGAGGGCGAGGAACCCACCACCGTCCCGTAGGACGAACTGCTGTTGACCGAGCTGACGTTTTCGGCAACCTGGAAACCGGCGTCCTTGAGACGCTGCCGGGCTTGATCCTGGTTGAGGCCCGAAATGAAGGGGACCTTCGAGTTCGGCCCACCGTCGACATACCGCGGATCGGTGGGCGGCAGCTTGACCTCACCCCAATTGTTGGCGATCGGCTTCATCGCGGCGAACCAGGTGCGGGACGGCTCGTTGCCGCCGTAGAGGTTTCCGTCGCCGCACTGCCGCAGCGGGAACGAGCACAATTCGCCCGGATCGGTGGAGTCGTCGTAGATGTAGTTGGCGGCGGCGAACGTGTTCGTGAATCCCACGAACCCCGAGGACCGATGCGCTTCCGTCGTGCCGGTCTTGCCCGACATCGGCAGGTCCCAGCCGACCGAACCCGCAGATCCGGCCGCCGTTCCGGCACCCTGGTCGTCCTTGCCCATCGCGTTGGCCAACGTGTTCGCTAAACCGGCCGGAACAACCTGCTCGCAGGTCTGGGTGGTAACCGCCACTTCCTTGCCATGCCGGTCGAAGACTTTGTCGATCGGGTTGGGAGGGCACCACACGCCGCCGGACGCGAGCGTCGCGGCGACATTGGACAATTCCAGGGCGTTGATCTGGATCGGTCCCAGCGTGAACGACCCCAGGTTTTGGCGTTTGACGAAGTCGGCGAGGCTCTCGCTGCTGTCGGGATCGTAGGCGCGGGCGGTGCCGGGATCCGCATAGGACCGCAGCCCGAGTTTGACCGCCATATCGACCGCGCGCTGCACACCGATCTGCGAGATCAACTTGGCGAACGCCGTGTTCGGCGAGGTTGCCAGGGCATCGGTGACGTTCATCGGCGACCTGTAGTTACCCGTGTTCTGCACGCACCAGGTTTCCTTGGGGCATCCCTTCGCCCCGCCGGTGCCAAGGCCTTTGGCCTCGAACCGGCCGGGCACATCGAGTTGGGCGTTGATACCCAATCCCATTTCCAGAGCCGCGGCCGTGGTGAAGAGTTTGAAGATCGAGCCGGCCCCGTCACCGACCAGCGAGAACGGTTGCGGCTGCATCGTCTCGCCCACGTCACTATTTAGGCCGTAGGTGCGGTTGCTCGCCATCGCGATGACGGGATGGGTGTCGCGGCCCGGCCGGATCACACTCATCACGCTGGCGATGCCCTGGGCGTTCGGGGCCGCGAACTGGTCGATGGCGTCCTTGACCGAGCGCTGAACTCCCGGGTCGAGCGTGGTACGGATCAGGTAGCCGCCCTTGGCGAGCTTCTCCTTACTGATTCCCGCGCGGGTAAGGTACTCCTGAGCGTAGTCGCAGAAAAACGCCCGATCGCCGGCGGCGATGCATCCGCGTGGCAGCTCGTTGGGTTGCGGCAGTGTTCCGAGTGGTTGCTGTTTGGCTTCCCGCAATTCATCTGCACGTTCCGGAATGTTCTCGATCATGGTGTCGAGCACGACGTTGCGACGGGCCAGAGCGCCTTCGGGGTTCGTGTACGGATCGAGCATGCTGGTCGACTGGACCAGCCCGGCCAGCAAAGCCGACTGCTGCCAATTCAGCGCGGATGCGTCGATGCCGAAGTACGTCTGGGCGGCGTCCTGGATTCCATAGGCGCCGTTACCGAATGAGACCAGGTTCAGGTAGCGGGTGAGAATCTCGGGCTTGGTGAACGTCCTGTCGAGGGTGAGTGCCATGCGTATCTCTCGCAGCTTGCGCGCGGGGGTGATCTCCACCGCGGCCCGCTTTTCGGCGTCCGTCTGAGCAACCACCAGCAACTGGTAGTTCTTGACGTACTGCTGCTCGATCGTCGACCCGCCACGCGTGTCGACATCGCCCGATGCATATCCTGCCAGGCCGGTCAGGGTACCTTTCCAGTCCACGCCGTTGTGCTCGGCAAAACGCTTGTCCTCGATGGACACGATCGCCAGCTTCATCGTGTCGGCGATTTTGTCGCTGGGCACCTCGAAACGGCGCTGTGAGTACAGCCAGGCGATGACCTCGCCCTTGGCGTCGACCATCGTCGTGACGGCGGGAACGTCGCCTTCGACCAGCTGCGCGGAACCGTTGGCCACCACGTTCGATGCGCGGTTGGACACCAGTCCGATTCCGCCGACGGCGGGGAACATCAACGCCGCGACGATGACTGCGGCGAGCAGGCTGCACCAGGCCAGTTTGATGACCGTGACTGCGACCGGGGGACGGTCTGACATGCGTATAGCCTAACGATCGCTGCGGAGGTGTCCATGGGCCGACGCTGCCGCAAACACCCCGCTCGTTGCCAGCGCGTGTAGGGGGGCCCCGTTTTGCCGTCGTGCGGGACATCCGTCCCAATCGATTTGTCTTTACATCTTCACGGACGGCACGAGCGTCCCAAAAAAGTGGTAACGGAAGTGTTGCGCAAAGGCTACTTGACCACCTAACTTAAACACTCAGTGCGACACAGGTAACAATCACCTGAGCGATGTGGCGTAGATCGCATCAGCGGCCTACACCCGAGGTTGGTGCCCGTCCGAGTGCGGGCCTGAGCGAGTAGGGGAACGCTGATGTCAGTATCGGGGCCTGCGCAACGGACCACGAGCGGTTCATCATTGCAGACTCCGATCCCCGGTGGGGAGGGTGAAGCCCGCATCGCGTGGGTGTCCAAGGCGCGATGCCGCGGAACCGATCCCGACGAGCTGTTCGTACGCGGCGCTGCCCAGCGCAAGGCGGCGATCATATGTCGGCATTGCCCGGTGATCGCCGAATGCGGTGCCGACGCATTGGATAACCGCGTGGAGTTCGGTGTTTGGGGCGGTATGACGGAGCGTCAACGCCGCGCCCTTCTCAAGCAGCATCCCGAGGTGGTGTCCTGGGCGGAGTTCTTTGCGGCCCAGCGCAAGCACCGCACCGCAGGCTGACCCGGCGCGCCCAGGCCCCCCTGGGCTGATCTGTGCCCCCGTGCTCCCAGAGCCCGGGGGCGCCGCTTTCTAAGCCGTCTTGGCGGCTTCCCGGGTGATCTGATCGGCCACGGCGCCCAGCGCTTCCAGATTCGACACGTCGAACGGTAGCGAAGGGACACCGACGATCGGCACGTGCGGGTTGGCGGCGGTGAACCGCGACAGCAACCTGATCTCGCGCTTTGCTGTCCGGGCGCGTTCGGCGTGGACCCGCAGCACCCCGGCTGCCAGCGATGTGGCGTCGGTCGCCGCCAAAGCGTCCGACCCGTCGATAGCTCGCTCGATCGTCAACGTGCACAAGGTCGGATGAGTGCGGTTGAGGATCAGCCCCGCCAGCGGCATGTTGTCCTGTGAAAGGCGGTCGACGAAGAATGACGCCTCCCGCAGTGCATCGGGTTCGGCCGCGGAAACGACCACGAACTGGGTGCCACGCCGCTTGAGCAGTTCATAGGTGCGCTCGGCTTTCGCGCGGAACCCGCCGAACGTTGAATCCAGCGACTGGATCAACATTGAAGCGTCGGAAAGCATTTTCGAACCCAGGATCGTCGACAGTACCTTCGTCGCGAGGCCGACCGCGCCGGTGACGAGCCGGCCCATTCCGCGCCCGGGTGCGAGGAGCAGCCGCCAGAGGCGGCTGTCCATGAAGCTGCCCAGCCGCTTGGGCGCGTCCAGGAAGTCCAGCGCGTTGCGCGAGGGCGGGGTATCCACCACGACCAGATCCCACTGGTCCTGAGCCAGCAACTGGCCCAGCTTCTCCATCGCCATGTACTCCTGCGTGCCCGACAGCGATGTTGCGACCGTCTGGTAGAAGTGGTTCTGCAAGATCGCTTGCGCGCGTGTGGGATCCGCGTTCTCGAGCACCATCTCGTCGAAGGTCCGGCGCATGTCGAGCATCATGGCGTGCAATTCGCCCGGTACCTCGGGGCCGAGCAGAACGCGCTGAGGGGCATTGCCGAGGTCGGTGATTCCCAGCGCCTGCGCGAGCCGGCGGGCCGGGTCGATGGTCATCACCACCACCTTGCGCCCGTATTCGGCGGCCCGCAGCGCCATTGCCGCCGCCGTGGTCGTCTTTCCCACACCGCCTGCGCCGCAGCACACGACCACTCGGGTATTGCGATCGGCCAGTATCGACGCCATGTCGAGCGTCGGTGGTGTGCCGCTCATTTCAATCGACCCCTTCTCGTTTCGTGGCGTCGGCCATAGCAAATGCCATCTCGTCGGCTCTTTGTGCCGGCCCTGGTTCCGGTTATTGCGCCGCTCGTCAGCGGACACCCTGCTGGGCGAGCGCTTCGGCCAGCTCGTAGAGACTCCCGAGGTCGACACCGTCGTTGATGGCCGGCAACTCCAGCCGCGGCACCGCGACCGCGTCGAGTTCCTCGGCGCTTTCGGCGCGCGCCTGGATGACCGTGGCGTGCTCGATGTTCTCGGTGAGCAAACCCGCGAAATCGGTGTCCGACAAAGCGATCCCCGCGGTGTCGAGGCCCGCGCGTATCGCGTCCACGTCGAGGATGCCCTCGGCCGCCTTGGCGAGGTCCTCGGGCTGCAGAATCGGCGGAATCGTGCGGTTGACGATGACGCTGCCGATCGGCAGCCCCTGCTCACGCAGTTCCTCGATCGCCTCGGCAGTCTCCTGGACCGGAAGCGCCTCCAACAGCGTGACGAGGTGTACTGCGGTCAAGTCGGAGTGCAGCAACCGGACCACGCCTTCGCTCTGCGAATGCACCGGTCCACCTTTGGCCAGCTCGGCAAGGGCTTTGGTCACGTCGAGGAACTTCGCTATGCGCCCGGTGGGCGGCGAGTCGACCACGATGGCGTCATAGACCGGACGTCCATTCTGGTCTACCCGGATCACCGCCTCCTTGATCTTTCCGGTCAGAATCACGTCGCGCAAACCCGGTGCGATCGTGGTGGCGAAGTCGATGATTCCCACCCGGCGAATCGCTCGGCCGGCCAGACCGAGGTTGTAGAACATGTCGAGGTACTCCAGGAACGCCGCCTCGATGTCGACCGCCAGCGCGAACACCTCCCCGCCACGGTCGGCACTGGCGATCTTGAGCTCCTGGTAGGGCAGCGGCGGAACGTCGAAGAGCTGCGCAATCCCTTGACGCCCTTCGACTTCGGCCAAGAGAACCTTGCGGCCGCCGGCGGCCAGGGTCAATGCGAGGGCAGCCGCCACCGTGGACTTGCCCGTGCCGCCCTTGCCGGATACGAAGTGCAACCTTGCCTCCGCCAAGCGGGAAGGCCAACCAACGATGTGCGCGCCGCTCTGCGGGATCGACATGAAAGGAATGCTAGCCAACACGCGAGAGCTAAGCTCCACGCATGAGCCAACTGACCGTCTGGGAGTACGCGACCGTGCCGCTGCTTACCCACGCCACCAAGCAGATCCTCGACCAGTGGGGTGCCGACGGATGGGAGTTGGTGGCCGTTTTGCCCGGCCCGACCGGAGAGCAGCACGTGGCCTATCTCAAGAAGCCGAAGTGACCGTTGGCGCGCGATTAGCGGAACTGGGCCTGACGCTGCCTCCCGCGGTGGCGCCTCTGGCCGCCTATGTGCCGGCGGTGCGGAGCGGGAATCTTGTTTTCACCGCCGGACAGCTGCCGATGGCCGGCGGTGAGCTGCGTGCCACAGGCAAAGTGGGAAGCGACGTCAGTCCCGAAGACGCCAAGGATTTGGCCCGCACCTGTGCGCTCAATGCACTTTCGGCCGTTGACGCACTCGTCGGGATCGACTCGGTGACCAGGGTCGTCAAGGTCGTCGGCTTCGTCGCCTCGGCGCCCGGATTCACCGGTCAGCCCGCTGTCGTCAACGGTGCCTCCGAACTCCTCGGCGATATCTTCGGCCAGGCCGGCGCCCATGCCCGCTCGGCCGTGGGAGTATCCGAACTTCCGCTCAACGCGCCGGTGGAGGTCGAGTTGGTCGTCGAGGTGGTGTGACGGTCGCCGTGGAGCATCCCGCGTACGGACGGCTGCGACCGGTCACCGACACCGCGTCGGTGCTGCTCTGCGAAAACCCGGGACTGATGACGCTCGAAGGCACCAACACCTGGGTGCTGTGCGGCCGCGGATGCGATGAGATCGCCATCGTCGACCCCGGCCCCGACGACGATTCCCACATCGAGCGCATCGCGGCGCTGGGCAAGGTGTCCCTGGTGCTGATCAGCCATCGCCACGGCGATCACACCGACGGAATCGACAAACTGGTGGACGCCACCGGGGCGGTAGTTCGGTCCGTCGACAGCCGATTCCAGCGTGGTCTGGGTGGGAAGCTGACCGACGGTGAGGTCATCGACGCCGCCGGGCTGCCGATCACGGTTCTTGCCACTCCGGGGCACACTTCGGATTCGGTTTCGTTCGTTCTCGGGGATGCGGTGCTCACGGCGGACACCGTGCTGGGCCGCGGGACCACCGTCATCGACAAGCAGGACGGCAGCCTGCGCGACTATCTGGAGTCGCTGCGCCGGCTGCGGGGATTGGGAGTGCGCAGAGTGCTGCCCGGTCACGGACCGGATCGTCCCGACCTCCAGGCAGTTACGGCGGAGTACCTCGCTCACCGGCAGGAGCGGTTGGATCAGATACGTAGCGCGCTGGGAGAACTCGGCGACGACGCCTCGGCGCGCCAGGTCGTCGAACATGTCTACACCGACGTCGACACCCAACTCTGGGATGCCGCGGAGTGGTCGGTGCAGGCGCAGCTGGACTATCTGCGAGCCTGAGCGCGTCCGCACATTGCGCGCGGGGCTGGCTGGGCAGGCTAGCGAGCCCGGCGCGCCAACCGCTCGGAGTCGCTGATCAGCACGCTCTTGCCGTCAAGGCGGATCCAGCCGCGGTGGGCGAAGTCGGCCAGAGCCTTATTGACCGTCTCCCGCGACGCGCCGACCAGCTGAGCGATCTCCTCCTGGGTCAAGTCGTGGGTGACCCGCAATGCACCGCCCTCCTGGGTGCCGAAGCGCTGCGCCAACTGCAGCAGTTGCTTGGCGACGCGGCCAGGCACATCGGTGAAGATCAGGTCGGCCAGGTTGTTGTTGGTCCGGCGCAGCCGACGTGCGAGCACCCGCAACAGCTGCTCGGCGATCTCCGGTCGATCGGCGATCCATGCTCGCAATGCGTCGCGATCCATCGAGACCGCCCGCACCTCGGTGATCGTGGTGGCACTCGACGTCCTGGGCCCCGGGTCGAAGATCGACAACTCCCCGAACATGTCCGACGGGCCCATGATGGTGAGTAGGTTCTCGCGACCGTCGGGTGAACGCCGACCGATCTTCACCTTGCCCGAAATGATGATGTAGAGCCGGTCACCGGGCTCGCCTTCCGAGAACACCGTGTGCCCGCGTGGGAAGTCGACCGGATGAAGCTGCCTTGTCAGTGCCGAAATGGCGCTGGGTTCGACCCCCTGGAAGATTCCGGCCCTCGCCAGGATCTCGTCCACGTTGCCCCTCTGGGTTCAATAAACTTTCCGGTGTGCGCCCGGCCAGGCGCATATCTTGTTCCCCCACGAGTCCGCGGCTGGGCCTGGCGCCGACGACCCAACGCTACACAGTATTGGCCTGTGGAGTCGGTTGAAACTGTGGATTCGCGGGTTCGCGCCGGCAGACCCGTGTCGGCAGACCCGGTTCGTCGTGCAGGGTCGCCATGCCGTTGAGAACTGCGTGCCCGCGATGCGCCAGCGTGCGCGGCGAGCGCGCCGGGACGACCATCGCCTGCGGCGCAGGCGATGTGTGAGCGGTGAACCTGCCGGCCTCGGTGGGGTTGCGGTCATCTAGGCCGAGGCTGGACTCCAGCCGCTCGAGCCCAAACGTTGCCATCATCAGCAACCCGGGGATCATAGCGGCGAAGAACCAGGACACAAGGGTGAAGTAAACACCCGTGAGGTCTCAGCGGGATCACGAATGTTCAACCGGTCCGATGCAGGTCAGTACCCTGGTCAGAGTGATACCGGCGAAGGCGGCCACGGGTGCTGAGCGTGGCGGCGCGCAGTCGAAAACCGCGCAGTCGAAAACCGCGCAGTCCAACCCCAAGTGGGATGCCGAGACCCGTCTCGGCCGGGTCCGCCGGGCGCGCCGGATGAATCGCACCCTCGCGTGGGCGTTCCCCCACGTGTACTGCGAGCTGGATTTCACCACGCCGCTGGAACTGGCGGTTGCCACCATCTTGTCGGCGCAGAGCACCGACAAGCGCGTCAACCTCACCACCCCGGCGTTGTTCGCGAGGTATCGCAGCGCCCAGGATTACGCCGCCGCCGATCGCGCGCAGCTCGAGCAGCTCATCCGGCCGACCGGCTTCTATCGCAACAAGGCGACATCCCTGATCGGCCTCGGCCAGGCCCTCGTACACAGATTCGGCGGAGAGCTGCCGGACACGATGGAGGAGCTGGTCACGCTGCCCGGCGTCGGGCGGAAGACGGCAAACGTCATTCTCGGTAACGCGTTCGGCGTTCCCGGCATCACCGTCGACACGCATTTCGCCAGGCTGGTAAACCGCTGGCGCTGGACGGACGAACGGGATCCGGTCAAGGTCGAGCATGCCGTCGGGGAGCTGATCGAACGCAGTGAGTGGACGTTGCTGTCGCACCGGGTGATATTCCACGGGCGCCGGGTCTGCCACGCGCGCAAACCCGCCTGCGGCGTGTGCGTGCTCGCTCGTGATTGTCCGTCATTCGGAACGGGTCCAACCGAACTCCTGCTGGCCGCACCTCTCGTCAAAGGCCCCGAAGCCGAGCATCTGCTGGCATTGGCCGGGCTCTGAGCGCAGCGCCTCGACCATGAGCACATCGACGCGGTGGACAGTGCTCGTCCTTGCCGTCGTGGCGGTGGTCGTCGCGGCGTATGCCGCACAACTGGATGACCGGCGCGATGGCAGGCCGGCACGAGGCGGATCTCCGATCGCCGTGAGCACTGACGGGAAGGCCGACGACGCGCCGGACCTGGCCATGCCCCGCAGGCGTGCCAATCTGCTGCCGTGCCCGCCGGCCGCGGAAAGCCCGGGACCGGTGGCGTTGCGCCGAGTGGTGGTGCAGTGCGCAGCCGACGGCGCCGAGATCGACACCGCTCGCGCGCTGGCCAAGCGCCAGGTCGTGCTGAACTTGTGGGCGTATTGGTGCGCGCCGTGCGCCGAGGAACTGCCCGCCATGGCCGAGTACCAGGACCGGGCAGGCTCCACGGTGACGGTGGTGACGGTCCACCAGGATCCCAACGCGGCCGCGGGCCTGCAGCGCCTTGCGGAGTTGGGCGTGCGGCTTCCGACGCTGCAGGATGGCGACAGGCGAATCGCGGCCGCTTTGCACGTCCCGAATGTGATGCCAGCGACGGTCGTGTTGCGGGCGGACGGTACGGTAGCCGACATCCTGCCGCGTGTCTTTGTCAGCGCGGACGAAATCGCGGGTGCGGTCGAGGATGCTTTGCGTTGACGAAACGAGGTGGTCGGCGGTGAGCGCAGTGGTGCGGCCGGCCCGCGATCTCGGTCCGCCCTGGCTTCACCCTCTCGTCGACAACCTCGCCGGTGTCCGCGCCGCCTACCGGCGCATTGTGCCACCCGAGGTACTGGCGATGATCACCGCGGCGGCCAATACCGGCCTGAATAGGCGTGACGCGGCGGTGCTCGTGCTGTTCTCCGGAGCATGGGAGGGATCCGTCGACGGTGGCCCGCCGCCCGACGCGGATCTGCTTGTAACCGTGCGCGCATCGACGCTGAGGCACCACGCGGGGCAGGCGGCGTTCCCCGGCGGCGCCGCCGATCCGGGCGACGACGGCCCGATAGGCACCGCGCTGCGCGAGGCACGTGAGGAGACCGGAATCGACACCGCTCGCCTTCACCCGTTGGCGACCCTGGAACGGATGTTCATCCCGCCGTCGGGGTTCCACGTGGTGCCGGTTTTGGCCTACTCGCCGGACCCCGGCCCGGTTTCTGTCGTCGACGCCGCCGAAACGGCAATCGTGGCGCGGGTTCCGGTGCGCGCTTTCGTCAACCCGCAGAATCGGCTGATGGTTTACCGCAACGCGCACACGCGCCTGTTCGCGGGTCCGGCTTTCCTGCTCAACGAGATGTTGGTGTGGGGATTCACTGGGCAGGTGATCTCGGCGATGCTCGATGTCGCGGGGTGGGTTCAGCCCTGGAACGATGACTGGGTCCTCGAACTCGACGACGCGATGGCTCTCGTCGGTGCCGGAGGCGCGCGATGAGCCTCTCACAATGGCTCGACATCTTCATCGTCGCGATCTCTTTCGTGGCGGTGGTTTCGGGATGGCGGTCCGGAGCTCTGGGGTCGGCGATGTCTTTCGTCGGGGTGGCTCTGGGTGCCGTCGCCGGGGTGTTGCTGGCTCCGCATGTGGTCGGCCAGATCAGCGGGCCGAGAACCAAGCTGTTCGCCACGCTGTTGCTGATCCTGGCGCTGGTGGTGGTCGGTGAGATCGCGGGCGTGGTGGTGGGTAGGGCCGTGCGCGGTGCGATTCGGCACGGCGGTGCGCGCAGCCTCGACTCGGCCATCGGGGTGGTGGTGCAGTTGGCGGTGGTGCTGGTGGCCACGCTGCTGGTGGGCACGGTGCTAGCCTCGTCGAGGCAGCCCCATCTCGTTTCCGCGGTGCACGGTTCGAGGATCTTCTCGGCGCTCGACAGCGCAGCCCCGGGTTGGCTGAAGGCGATGCCCAAGCGATTGTCGGTGCTGCGGGACAACTCGGGCCTGCCGGAAGTGCTGCAGGAGATACGCCGCGGCTCGACGGTCGAGGTCGACCCGCCCGATGCGTCACTGGCATTCAGCCCCCTGGTCGCCGTGGTGCAACCCAGCGTGGTGAAAGTTCGCGGTATCGCACCCGGGTGCCAGAAGGTGTTGGAGGGCAGCGGCTTCGTGGTGGCGCCGAACCGGGTAATGTCCAACGCCCACGTGGTCGCCGGTTCCGACAGTGTCACCGTCGAGTCGGACGGCAAGGTGTACGACGCGAGCGTGGTGTCCTACGACCCCGACGAGGACATCTCGATTCTGCAGGCCCCCGACCTGCCGGCCGAGCCGCTGCAGTTCGCCGAGGCGACTGCGGTCACGGGCACCGACGCGCTGGTGGTCGGCTTTCCCGGCGGCGGCGACTTCGCGGCAACGCCCGTGCGGGTACGCGAAGTCATCGAGCTCAACTCGCCTGACATCTACCGTACGACGACGGTCACCCGCGAGGTGTACACCGTCAGAGGCACGGTGCGCCAAGGCAATTCGGGTGGTCCCCTGGTCAACCGCAGCGGTCGGGTGCTGGGGGTGGTGTTCGGCGCAGCCGTCGACGACGACGACACCGGGTTCGTGCTCACCGCGCAGGAGGTGTCCCGCCAGATGGCCAGGGTGGGCAACAACGAGCGGGTGAGCACCGGAACTTGCGTGCCGTAGCTTCGCCGCGGTCCCTGCGCGCAGGAACCGCTTGGACGCTTGGACCGAAATGTACCGACGTGTACCGATTACGGTCAGCCGTAGACGTCGGCCAGGAACCGCGACAGGTGCCCGTTGGCATGCACCGGAGCCTCCTCATGGCCGTAATGTCCCGCGCCGGAAAGCGACACGAAGCGTCCCCGCTGAGCATAGTGGCGGCTGCGTTCGACGGTGGAGGCAAGCACGTAGGGGTCGGCGTCGCCGTGCATGTGTAGTACGGGAATACCCAGCGGCCGGTCCATCGACCGCATGAACCGCCGACCCTCACCGCGCAGCTGGCTGCGGACCGCCCAGCGCTGGTATTCGAATGCGCAGTGGGCCACGCCCGGGATACGAAACGCCCGCCGCAGGTGGGAGATGGTGTCCGAGAAGTCCTCGGAGGCCAGCCACTTTGCGGATGCCCGGCTGCGTACCAATGTTTCCAGCGCGCCGGCGCCGTGGCGGGTGAAGTGGCGCTCGGGCCAAACCGGCAGCTGGCAGGCAAGCAGCGACGGAAGCAGTGCGCCCCCCTGGTCGCGGCGGGTCAACGAGGCGTGCCGCAGTGCGACCGGATGAGGTGAGCTCACCAGGGCGATCGCGCGCACCAGCCGCGGGTGCAGCACCGACGTCGCCCAGCACACAAGTCCGCCCTCGGCGTGGCCCACCAGCGTCGCCGACGAATGGCCGAGCGCGCGGATCAGTCCTGCGGTGTCGCCCGCCAGCGTCCACCCGTCATATCCGCGGGGAGGTTTGTCGCTGCCGCCGTAGCCGCGCAGATCGACGGCGACGATCCGGGCGCCGTGAAAGCCCCGCAGCTGGTGGCGCCACGACCACCAGAACGAGCCGAAGCCATGCAACAGAATGACCAATGGACGGGTGGTGGCCGGCTCGGTCCGATCCTCGACGGGCGGAGCCGCTTCGACCACGTGGAAACGGATGCCGTTGGCGTGGATTTCCAGATGACGCCACGGCCCGATGATGCGGGTGACCGACGGGTCGGGCCGTGCCGTCACCCGTGCGTCACCAGCCGGAAGGGTCGGTCTGTTTGGGCCTGGCGGCCGTCGGCAATGAGCGCTGGGCGGGTTTGTCGTCGTGGCCGGCGGCACGTGCGGCGAACAGCGAACGGGTCTCCCGCACCGTCTCGATGGTGTCCTGCGGACCCTGGATCCGGCGCACTTTCAACCAGCCCAGCAGACCCAAGCAGGCAGCCGCCACTACCAGGACGACGAAGACGATCAAGAACGCGGCCCACCGCCAGACCCAATTGTCGAGGAGCTCGGCCATCGAGAAGAAGAGGAAGAAGGTCGAGTAGAACAGGATCACCAGCGCCAAGATGAAGAAGATGCTGCCGGTGGCACCCTTCTTGACGTCACGGGTGATTTCCGCGCGCGCCAGCTCCACTTCGGCACGCACCAGCGTGGACACCTGGGCGGTGGCGTCCTTGACCAAGTCGCCGATCGTCGGGTTGGGAGGCAGGACGTGTGGGTCGGACAGCGGGATCGCGGTCACGGTGGTGGGGGCGGCGATGTTGCGTTCACCTTTGCTCACGGACACGGTCCTCCCCGTCGAGTGGAACAGGCAAGTCTTGGTTGTAACTCAGGGTTCATCGTGCCATGCCGCCCAGTGCTTTCGCGTCGTCTTGCCGGTTGCCCGCCGCCTCCTTCCGTCCAGGAGAAGCTAGAACAGCTAGACGTGCCGCTAGACTGGCCGCGGGCAGCCGCCCCTGGGAAGCATCGCATGGGGAGAATACTTTGGGAGCCGCGAACCGTGGGCTGGCCTATGCGGTCGCCGTCGCGGTGGGGCTGCCCACCGTGTCTTTGCTCAGCACCGGGCCGGCGGGCGCCGACCCGGTGGTTCTGGGCGGCGGCTCGGGGATCGTCGTCGACGGTGACTCGTACTGCACGCTGACCGCGATCGGTCACGACAACCGCGGCGACCTTGTCGGTTTCACCTCCGCGCACTGCGGCGGCCCCGGTGCGCTGGTCGCAGCCGAGGGAGCGCAGGGTCTGGGGCCCGTCGGCGAGATGGTGGCGGGCAACGACGAGCTGGACTACGCGGTCATCAGGTTCGACCCCGAAAAGGTGTCTCCGACGAACAAAGTCAAAGGGTTCGTCGTCGACGGCATCGGTCCCGACCCGGTGCTGGGTGACATCGCCTGCAAGCTGGGGCGCACCACCGGTATGTCGTGTGGGGTGACGTGGGGACCGGGCAAGGATCCGGGAACCATCGTCAATCAGGTGTGTGGGCGGCCGGGGGATTCGGGCGCCCCGGTCACCGTCAACAACAAGCTGGTCGGCATGATCCACGGCGCCTTCATCGAAGAACTGCCCACGTGCGTGATCAAATACATTCCGCTGCACACGCCCGCGGTGACGATGTCGATCAACACGCAGCTCGCCGATATCGCGGCGAAGGGCCGCCCGGGTTCGGGTTTCGTCCCCGTCAGCGGTTAGCCAGGCCCGGGTTTGGGGCTATTTGCTGGCTCGGATGGCTTCGAAGACGCTGGGGTCGAGCAGTGTTGAG
>CAZEHT010000093.1:0-15741 GCA_964511995.1 uncultured Mycobacterium sp. | reverse complement strand
CATTCCGGCCACTACGAGCAACGCCACCAACGCAGTTGTCCATGTGCGCACCACCGTCATCTGTTTCGACCTCCAACTCGTAGACAACCAGGTGAGCTTTACCTTAGTTGGATGGTTCGAGTGGGATCGATACCGCGCGGTCGCCTTATCAGCGTTCTCTCAGGAACTGCGCAGAGTTGGACGTTTCTATGGTCATTCCTTCCGGTTCCGGCACGAGATCTGCTAAGCGGCGGGGCTTTGCGCGACGACGAGGCGATCCAGACCGCTGCGATAGGCGGGCAGGCTGTGCCGGTAGGACTGATCGATGGGACCGCGGGAGTCGATGGGGACCTGCACGCCGACATGCTCGTAGGGCAGCCGGGGAAACGGCAACGGCAGGTGCGGCACGATATCGAACTGGTTGTCGACGCGATAGCAGCAATCGATTGTCGTGTTGAACGCAACGGCGAAGTCATGCAGGCCGGCGCGCGGACCGCCGAAGGTCGTCAGGCTCGGTTCCAGGTGCGGCGGCATGTTCGTGACGATATCCGGTGCGGACAGCACCGCCAGGGCGGCGCCGAGGCTGTGACCGGTGACCACCAGTCGGCTGCATCCCGCGCATGCGGCCGCGAGGTTGGAGCTGACACTGGCTCGCAGCGTTTGGTAGAGCAGCATCCAGCCCGCATGAACGTCGCCGAAGTTGGGCACGGGGCGGTAGGGCGTGGTCACGATGCGGAAGTTGTGCAGCCACTCCGACTGAGTCCGGGTACCGCGCAACGCCACGAACGCCGTGCTGACGGCGGAATCGGGATTGTTGCCCATCAGGCCGAAGACGCGGCTCGCGGCGGTGACGCTCGCCACGAACGTTTGGGCACTTTCAGGCGCGTCCGCGATCGCCGCCGCCGCGGCCACATCTGCCTCGACGAGCGCGGTTTGTCGGTAACCGGGCGGAAGAGCGGGTGTTGCTCCGGGGTTCTCGAAGACCTGGTAGGCGGCCTCCACCAAGGGCAGCACGGTGTCACGGGCGAATTGAGGATCAAAGCTCATAGGCAAGGTCTACTACCAGTGGCCCCGCCCCAGATCGCGATTGGCTGAAGCGGCCGACCACGTGAGCGACCGCGCGGGAAATCAACCCAAGTCCCTCCAGGCGCGGCACGGTCAGCGCCATCGCCACCTCCGTCGGTCCCCGAGCGCGCAGGATCGGGCAGGATGCAAGGCGATGTCGAACACCCGGTCATCCTCCCTCGACGACGTGCTGGCCACGCTGCGCCTGCACCGCGCCGGTTCACTGTCGGTCGGCAACCAGCTTCCCGCTCCGGATAACCACATACTCGGCGGCCACCTGGGTGCCCAGGCCCTGATGGCGGCGGCCCTCACCGTCGACGGACGTTCACCGCACAGCGTCCACACCTACTTCCTGCGCCCCGGAGATGCCAGTCGGCAGGTGGAATTCGAGGTCGTCGAACTCCAGGAGGGACGTTCCTTCTCGGCCCGAAGGGTCACCGCCCGCCAGGACGCAACGGTGTTGCTGGAAGCGATGGCATCCTTCAAGGCAGTCGGAGCCCCCGCAGATGTCACCTACCAACCGGCAATGCCGTCGGTTCCCCCACCGGAGACGTTGCCGCCCGTTGCCCCGCATATCGCCGAATCGGGCGAGCACAAAGAGGGCCTTTGGGCAAGTTTGCGCTGGTTCGAGCGCCGGATCGTCGAGGCCCAGCGGACCCCGCCGGCACGTTCCCTGATCTGGTGGCGCCCGGCCGGGCACGTGCCCGAGGATCCGATCCTGACTGCCTGCCTGGTGGCGTACCTGTCGGCGGTGACGCTGACCGAGCCCGCGTTCGCGGCACGGTCCGGGTCGGGGCCGTCGGCACAACGCGATCACTCAGTCTGGTTCCATCGACCCGCACGGTTGTCCGACTGGCTGCTCTACGACCAAGCGTCTCCGAGTAGCGCGGACTCGATGTCATTGGCGCGCGCCACGATGTTCAACCGCACCGGGGACCTGGTCTGCACCGTCACCCAGGAGATGTACTTTCCCCCGGTCCGTTCCTGACGGCCATCGACGAGCCCGTCCCTCTCCTGTCCCTGACCCGCTACCGATTGCCGGTCAGCGAATGGGCACTACCCAGCTGAACCGGAAGGCGGGACCAGCCGCGCAGCACGCGGGTATCCCGGCGTACCCCCTCGCCGGCCGGCCGCAGGTCGGGAAATCGCTCGAACAGGGTCCGCAAGCCCACCTCGCCCTCGGCACGCGCCAGTGCGGCCCCCAGGCAGAAATGCCGGCCACCGGAAAAGGCGAGGTGGCGAGCGGCATTGGGCCGCTCGACGTCGAAGCGGTGCGGATCGGCGAACACGGTGGGATCCCGGTTGGCGGCGGCCAGGTAGACCAGCACCAGGTCGCCGCGCCGGACGCACGTGCCCGCGATCTCGGTATCGACCCGAGCTGCTCGCGCGGTGAGCTGAACGGGGGAGTCGAGGCGCAGGATCTCCTCCACCGCATTGGTCCAGGTGTTCGAACGGTCGCGCAGTACCTTACGCTGTTCGGGTGCATCCAGCAGCAACCGGATGCCGTTGCCCAACAAGTTGACCGTGGTCTCAAAACCGGCTGCCAACACCAGGCCCGCGGTCGCCCTGAGTTCCGTGTCGTCCAGGCAAGCACCCCCACCCTCGTGCGTCGTCCGGATCAACTCACTCATGAGGTCCTGGCCGGGCGAGTCCCGAAGGCCACGCAGGTGCTGGGTGAGCCATGCGTCGAAGTCCGCCAACCCGCCGGCGACCTCGCGATACTGCGACCAGTTCAGGCCGATGTCCAGACTGGCCGCCGCACGCTCCCCGAACTCCAGCACCCGCTGGCGATCCCGCTCGGGTACTCCGAGGATCTCACTGATGACGGCGACCGGCAGCTGCGCGCAGTACCGCCGCACGACGTCCACCGCACTCGCTTCCGCGGCCAACGCGTCCAGCAGTGAGTCAGCGGTCTGTTGAACTCGATCCCTCAGCGCCGCAACAGCTCTCGGCGTGAAGACCGCCGACACCGTCTTGCGGTAGCGGGTGTGGTCGGGGGGTTCGACGGCGAGCAGCGAGGGGGTGCGCAGCGGATGCAGGCCCTCGTTGCGGGTGCGTCGTTCCAGCCAGCGAATCGGCGCCGGCAGCTTCGAACCCAGCTCGATGGCCCTGAAGTCGTCGGAGCGCAGCACCTCATGCGCGAGCGCATAGTCCACCGTCAAGAACCCGACCCGGGTGCGCAACAAGCGCTTTCCCGCCGAACGGCCGCGCAGTTCGTCGTAGAAGGCGATCGGATCGGCACGCACCGCCGGGTCGGCGAGCAACCGGGCCTGCGGGTCCCCACGACGTGCTCCCACTGTCGCCAGACCACGGACCACGCCGTGCAACGCGAACCAGTGCAGCCGTTGCCTCACGATGACCACACTACGGCCGGATCCACCCGGATCAGCTCGGCGGAGTCCAGCCGATGGGCAGGCGCTTGATCCCGTGGATGAACGCCGACAACAGCCGGGCGGGTTCGGCGGTCACCGTCACGTCGGGGATCTGGCGCCGCAATTCGTCGAAAGCCACGTTGATCTCACGACGGGCCAGATTCGCCCCGAGGCAGAAATGGGCACCCCCGCCACCGAACCCGACCTGCGGGTTGGGGTTTCGCCGCACGTCGAACCGCCAGGGGTCGGCGAATTTCGCCTCGTCCCGGTTGGCCGAGCAATACCACATGCTGACCTTGTCGCCCTCTGCCATCCGTACACCGGACAGTTCGAAATCCCGGGTGAGCGTGCGTCGCATGTAGATGACCGGGGACGCCCAGCGGACGATCTCCTCCACGGCAGTCGGGGCCACGGCGTCGAAGTCGGCCCACCATATCCGCCGCTCCTCGGGGTAGCGGGTGAGCGCCAGCAGGCCGTGACTGATGGCGTTGCGGGTGGTCTCGTTGCCGGCGACGGCGAGCAGGATGAAGAACATCGCCACCTCGGCCGAGGACAGTCGTTCACCGTCGACCTCGGCCTCGACCAGGCTGGTGGTCAGATCCTCGTGCGGATGGGCCCGCCGCTGCTCGGCGAGCTCGTGCGCATAGGCCCCGATATCCATTGTGGCCCTGGCAAATTCGTCGAAGTCAGTGGTCAGGTCGGGGTCGCCGAAACCGAGGATGATGTTGGTCCAGGCGAAGATCTTGTCGTAGTCGTCCGCGGGGATGCCCATCATGTCGCAGATGACCTGCAGCGGCAGCGGACCCGCGAGTCCGGCTACGAGGTCGGCATCGCCGTCGGGATGACTCTCCACCATCTCGGCGATCAGGCGGCGCGCGCGTTCCCGCACCGATGTCTCGACGCGGGCCACCACTTTGGGCGTGAAGGCACGGCTGACGATCGACCGTAGTCGCTGGTGGCGCGGATCGTCCAGCACGATCATGGACCCGAAATACTCCGACAGTTCCGGTGTCTGATCACCGAGGGTGATGTTGGGGCTCGAACTGAAGATCTCGGGGTGACGACTCGCGAAATGGATGTCGTCGTAGCGGGTCAAAGCCCAATGGCCGGCACCGCTCGCGAAGTTCTCCCTGGCTCCGAAGAACGTGATCGGGGACTCCGCACGCAACGTCGCGAACGCTCCATCGCGCACGTCGTCGTCGCGGGACCAGAACCGCCAGCTGCTGAGGTCGATCTGATCGAGCGGGACGTACGCCGGCGGCTGCCCGTTGACGCGCTCCACGCTCTCCGTAGAAACGATCGCCACAACGCCAAGCTACCAACTTGTCGGCGCGGTCCCTACCGGACCGGCACCGGGAACAAGGCCAGGATTTCGTTGATGGTGTTGACCAGATAGCGGCCCGGACGCCACACCCCGGTGGACGGCAGGCCCACTCCCACCGGCATCGGGGCCGCCGCGAAGGTGCTGCCGGCATGGCGGCCGCACTTGGGCCATGCTTTGAGGCCCTGCGTCGCGAGAACATTCTCGGCAACGCGGATCTGGTCCTCGCGGGAAGCAACGGCGGGATTTCCGATGCCACCATTGGACGCCCACGTCGCGGGGCTGAACTGCAGCCCGCCGTAATAGCCGTTCCCGGTATTGATCGACCAATTACCACCCGATTCACATCGCGCGATCGCGTCCCAGTTGACGCTGTCCGCGCGAGCCGTCGCAATCGACGTCCCCGACACTGTGGTCAGTGCGACGAGGGCCAGGGCGAACGCGCCCGTCAGTGCCGCAATGGCGAGGAGCTTCCGGATGATTTGCATATGTGTACTTTCGCCTCATTGGAAGCACCCGTTACTCAAATCACAGTTTTATCTCTAAGAACTTGGTGGCAATCCCCGGTGAACGACCCACGCGTCCCGCACGTGATCTGAGTGTGATCCGCAGAAGCTCCAGGCGAGGATGTGATGGAGGGAGCCATGAGGCAGCGGATTCGCGTCGCGATCATCACGGTCTTGGCCGCGTGCGCACTCAACACCGCCATCGCCGCCGGGCCGGTGGTGCGCGCCGACGACCGTCTCGACTTCACCGCGACAACAATCGACGGTGCCCGTTTCGATGGCTCGTCGCTTCACGGCCGTCCGGTGGTCTTGTGGTTCTGGACGCCGTGGTGCCCGTTCTGCAATCGGGAGGCGCCCAGTGTCAGCCGGGTCGCCGCCGCCAACCCGAAAGTCACCTTCGTGGGCGTGGCGGGCCGTTCCGATGTCGCTGCGATGCGTGACTTCGTGTCGAGATACGGCTTGAACTTCGTCAACCTCGACGACACCGACGGGTCGCTCTGGACGCGGTTCAACGTCCCGTGGCAACCCGCATATCTTTTCGTCAAGCCCGACGGGACGTCGAACTTTGTGAACAATCCGACCTCTGCGATGTCGGAGCAGGAACTGGGCGGCCGCGTGTCCGCGCTGACCGGATAGGCGCGGCCACGAGTGAGCGACGAACTACTGGGACTGGCATTCGCCGCGGGACTTGTCGCGGCACTGAACCCATGCGGATTCGCGTTGCTGCCCGCTTACCTGGCTTTCGTGGTGGGCGATACGCGACCGGGTCATCCGCTGACCGTGGCGCGTGCGGTGGCGGCGACGGTGGCGATGACGACGGGCTTCCTGGCGGTGTTCGCGGCCTTCGGAGCGCTCACCATCCCGGTTGCGACCGCGGTGCAGCGCTATCTCCCGTTCGTGACGGTGGTGGTAGGCGTTTTCTTGATGGCGGTCGGACTGTGGATGAGCGCCGGATACCGCCTGTACATGCCGACGACACCGCCCGACCGGTGGGCGCCGACGGCGCGGCTCGGGTCGATGTTCGGGTATGGCATGGCGTACGCCGTCGCGTCGCTGTCGTGCACCGTCGGCCCCTTCCTCGCCGTAACGGCCGCCGGGACAAGAAGCGGGACCGCCGCCGGTGCGACGATGGTCTATCTCGCCTACGCCGGCGGTTTCGCGTTGATCGTCGGCACCCTCGCGGTTGCCGCGGCATTCGCGAGTTCCGCACTGGCCACCCGGATGCGCCGTTGGATTCCCACCATCAACCGGATCGGCGGTGCGCTGGTGGTTGTCGTCGGCACCTATGTGGCCTACTACGGCAGCTACGAACTGCGACTGTTCGGTTACGGCGGACCCGATCCCCGCGACGCGGTGATCTCCGCGGCGGCCCGTATTCAGGGTGCGATAGCGGGATGGGTCCACGACCACGGGGGTACGCCATGGGTGCTGCTGCTGGCAGCGCTTGTCATGGGGGTGTCGGTATGGGCGTGGCGACTCCGGGGCAGCTTGATTAGCATGCGACGAGACCAGCCAGTGTCCGCCCGACGAGGGGAGACCCCACCATGACCTCAGCCATGCGGGTGGCGGCGGCGAGCATGCTCGCCGTGTGTTGCGCAGGCGCAATCCAGACCGCTACCGCCTCGGCCGAGCCGCCGTCGGACACGGTCTACATGTTCGGCTCCTGCTTCAACTCGAGTCAGCCGGTGCAAGAGAGGCCGGCCAGAGTGGTCTACGGATGCGACTCATCGAGCGTGATGGAGCACATGACCTGGACTGCGTGGGGTGCCGACGGGGCCACCGGAACCGGAATCGACGACGCCGTGGAGTGCCGGCCCAACTGTGCCGAGGGCCGCAGACTGACCAACCCCATCATCGTTCACGCATGGAATCCGTTGCCGCCGCGGGTCCCTGGATGTCCCGACGGCGTGGAGTTCTACGCCGACTTCACCGTGGCCTATCCCGAAGGCGTGCCAACGTGGGTCAAGCCGGGGACATCGTGGACCGAGGGAGTCGACTACGTCTACGTCGACGGTATGCCCGCCGTGTATTTCTCCGGGCAGGGCCCCTTCAACTGCACGCCGCCGGCGTACTGACCGCACGCCTCGGCGTCACTGCCCCGGGATAGGACCGAAGTCCTCGCGGGCGGTGACTTTCGCCGGATCCGCAGCCGGGGGGTACTGCCTAGCGTGTGGTCCATGACCTATGTCATTGGTTCGGGATGTGTCGACGTGGTGGACAAGTCCTGCGTAGCGGACTGCCCGGCGGACTGCATCTACGAGGGCGACCGGTCGATGTACATCAATCCGGACGAATGCGTCGACTGCGCTGCGTGCGCGTTCATCTGCAAAGTCGACGCGATCTACTACGAGACCGATCTCCCCGAGGACCAGCAGCAGCACCTCGCCGACAACGCCGCCTTCTTCACCCAAGTCCTGCCCGGGCGTGACGCTCCGCTCGGAAACCCAGGCGGGGCCTCGCGGACGGGTCGGTTGGGCGTGGACACGCCCTTGGTGGCCGGTATGCCAGTGGCCCACTGAATTCCGGCGTTCGCATTCTCTAGCGCAATGAGGTAGAGAAGTATGGTCGAGAGCCGCCAGTTTCGACCGGCACGGTCCGCGGGGCGGCACGCGATCCCGGGTCCGTTCCCACACGTTTCCGCCACCGCCCGGACGCGAAGGGAGTGGTTGAGTGCAGACTGTGCTCGGGCTGTCGCTGACGGCCACCAACGTCCGGACCGTCCTGGTCGAAGGACGCGGCGCAGACGGATTAACGGTCGACAGCAATGAATCCGATGCCTTTTCCGGGGACATGTCGGCGACCCGCGCCTGCGAACAGGTCGCCGAGACGGCGCTGAGCATGGCGAGGGCAGGGGGCCACCACCTGCACGCCATCGGCGTCACATGGAGCGATGATGCCGACCTCGAAGCCTCGCTGGTCCTCAACTCGCTCGTCGACGTCGGTTTTCGAAACGTGGTCGCCGTCGCACCTTCTCAGGCCGCCGAGGCGCTGGCGCGTGGCATCGGCAGGGGTGTCGGTCACCGTCGCACGGCCGTGTGCGTGGTGGAACCCGACACCGTTATCTTGTCGACGGTCGATATGTCAGACGGTGAGGTCCAGACGACTTTCCACCAGCCCGCGGACCCCGACGACCTGATCGAATGGATGGCCTCGGTCTTCGGCGACGATCCGTGGCGCCCCGACGGCCTGTACGTCGCCGGCGCGGTCGACGGCCCCGATGAGCTCACCGCCCGGCTGGAGCGGCGGCTCGGATTGCCGGTATTCAATCCGCCCGAGGCGGATTTCGCACTCGCCCACGGCGCGGCGCTGGCGTCGGCGGATGGACCGCGCGGCGAACCCGTCGCGGCACCCACCGCGGTCGAGCTGCGGCAACGGTCCACGGCCGCACCTGCGGCGATGCTCGCGGGGGGTGCGGTGGTCTTCGTCGCCTCGCTGGCACTGGCGGTCAGTCCGCGCCTACTGCCCGAACGCGATGGCGTCGCTGTCCACGTCACTCCGCAGGCCGAGGTCCGGGCGTCGGAGGCGCCTGCGCACGCGCCCGCCCGCATACCTGCGGTACCCCAGCTGCCTCCAGTCTCCGAGCCCATCCCCAACGCCGTGCGGCCGGCGCATGAGATCGTCCCGCCCGGCCAGGCCCATGTCGAGGCGGCGTTGCCAGTCGCGCCCGTACCGACCGTCCAGGCCATCGCACCTGCGCCGTACGAACCGCCCGCCGTGGCTTACGAACCGCCCGCCGTGGCTTACGAACCGCCCGCCGTGGCTTACGAACCGCCCCCGGCGCAGTTTCAACCGGTGCCCGTCGTGGCGCCGCCGCCACCGGCGCCGGTGCCCGCCGCGACGGCACCCATCGTCATTCCGCGCGCACCGGTCGAGAAACCGCGGCTGCGCGACCGCATTCTCAACAGGATCCCGGGCCTGCATCGGCTGTCACCGGAGTACTGAGGCCCGCGTACACCCGCGTGGTGGCCGCGGCGTCAGTTTTCGCGCGTCACTGTGACGGCGCGGTCGCTCCCCGGTAGTCGACCTGCCAATGTTTGATGCCGTTGAGCCAGCCTGAGCGCAAACGCTCCGGGCTGCCCACGGCAGTGAGGTCGGGCATATTGTCGGCGATCGCGTTGAACATCAAGTCGATCGTCATTCGGGCCAGGTTCGCGCCGATGCAGTAGTGAGCTCCCTTGCCGCCGAAGCCCAGGTGCGGGTTCGGGTCACGCATGATGTCGAACGTGAACGGATCCTCGAACACGTCTTCGTCGAAGTTGGCCGACCGGTAGGACATCATGACGCGCTGACCCGCTTTGATCGGGACACCGGAGAGTTCGTAGTCCTTCATCGCGGTGCGCTGAAACGACGACACCGGGGTGGCCCATCGCACGATCTCGTCGACCGCGGTGATCGGCCGCTCGCGCTTGTAGAGCTCCCACTGCTCTGGGTTCTCGGCGAGCGCAATCATTCCGTGGGTGATGGAATTGCGGGTGGTTTCGTTTCCGGCCACGGCAAGCAGCACCACGAAGAACCCGAACTCGTCGTCGGAGAGTTTGTGTCCCTCGACATCGGCTTGGATGAGCTTCGTCACAATGTCCTCGCCGGGATCCTTTGCCCGCAGGGCGGCCAGCTGCATCGCGTAGAGGATCAGTTCGATCGACGCGGCGCGGTTGTCGTAGTGCGCGAACTCCGGGTCGTCGTCGCTGACCATCTGATTGGACCAATCGAACAGCTTGATGCGGTCCTCCAGCGGCACTCCGAGCAGGCCCGCGATCGCCTGCAACGGCAGTTCACAGGCGACCTGTTCGACGAAGTCACCGTAGCCTTCCGCCGCGGCGGTCTTGGCGATGTCCTGGGCACGCTCGGCGAGGTCCTGCCGTAACCGCTCGACGGCACGCGGCGTGAACCCTCGAGAGATGATCTTGCGCAGGTGCGTGTGATGGGGTGCGTCCATGTTCAGCAGGACGAATCTGCTGGTCTCGATCTGTTCGCGGGTGGCGCCCTCGGGAAACCGGGGGAGCGCGGTCTTCTCCCAGCTCGAGAAGACGTCGCTGCGCAACGAGATTTCCTTGACGTCCTTGTGCTTGGTCACCACCCAGAAGCCGCTGTCTTCGTAGCACGTGTCGACGGGCCGCTCGTTCCACCAGATCGGCGCGGTGCGACGCAGCTCGGCCAGTTCCTCGACCGGCAGCCGCTCGCAGTTGAGGTCCGGGTCGGTGAAATCGAATCCAAGGGGAAGGTTCGGGTTGGGGTTGGGCATCGCGCGCGACTCCTCAACACAATCGATGTGTTACCGGGTTCTCAGGCCTTTAGCCTTTCAAACGCATTGGTACACCGCCGATCGACACTCCGGGCAGATTCACCGAAAGCTGAGTTCATGCTGTAGCACGCCACGCACGGGTGCGGCGAAACCTCATGGACCGCGTCGCGCGTCACATCTGTAACAGATATCCTGGCTCGGAGGAAGGATCAGATATGGCGCGATTCACCACAGGCAAGAAGGCCGTGCTGGCTGCGATCGGTGCGGCGGGGGCATTGCTGATGGCACCCTCGGCATGGGCCGACCCCGCCGAACCGGCGCCCACGCCCGATCCGGGTGTGCCGGCTCAGACCACGGCGTCCCATCCGATCGCTGCCGCTGAAGCGGGTCCCGGTGTTCCCACACCTATCGTGGCCGCCGAGGCGGCGCCCGAGGCGGCCGCCGCGCCGGTCCCGCATTTGTCCAGTCCGGAGAACCTGCCACCGGGGACCACCGCCGACCCGGCCAACCAGGGGCCGAGGACCTCCTACCTGCGGGAGCTGTGGCATGCCTACAAGACCCAGGACATCAGCGGTAGCGGTGCGCTGCTGTTGCTGACCCAGCGTCCGATGGACGCGAACTCCACACCT
This sequence comes from uncultured Mycobacterium sp., assembly GCA_964511995.1. Lineage (GTDB taxonomy): Bacteria > Actinomycetota > Actinomycetes > Mycobacteriales > Mycobacteriaceae > Mycobacterium. The sequence goes on along the minus strand of CAZEHT010000093.1, from coordinate 4,627 downwards.
CCGGCCGGCGTGTCGATGAACCCGCAAGCGCCGCTGCCGCGGCCAGCCCCGCCGGAGCAACCGGCTCCGGAGCAACCGGCTCCGGAGCAGCCAGCTCTTGAGCAGCCGGCCCTGGAACATCCGATCCCGTAGTAATCAGCCGTCCGAACGAGTCGGTGCGGTCGCACTACCTGTTGTGGTGGGGACCGCCGTAGCAGTGGTCGTAGCTCTAGTCGGCGCGCTGGTCGCAGCTGTCGTCGGTGTCGTGGCCGGTGTGCCTGCCGTAGTCGTAGCCGACGTCGTAGCAGCGGCCGATGTCGTGGGGGTGGTCGTAGCCGCGGTGGTGGCGGCAGTCGTGGTGGTCGTGCCGCTGCCTTCTGCTGCCATAAAGGAGCGGTGGTAGTCGATCCACGTATCGCGGTAGATCACCTTCCCGCCGGAGATCACCTCCAAGATCTCCGGCGTGACGGTGTAGGTCGCGCCCTCGGGTCGGGCGACGAACCCGTCGTCGACCGCCTCCGCGGCGGTCTGCAACGTTGCGTCATCACTTAGCCGCACTCCGCGGTATTCGTAGCTTCCGTCTCCGGTCGCGCAGATCACCACTTGGGAACGCTGGGTGCGTCCGAAGGCGGCAGCCGTCTGGCCCTCCGGGCATCGCGCCAGCGAGTCCACGTAACCGCGGGGGTCGGACGTCGTGGCGCCACGCGATTCCCTCGTCTCCGCTGCCGAGGCGCTCGTCGACGTGCTCGCCATACTCGTCGATGTAGTCGTGGGCGTCGTCGTAGCAACCGCCGCCGAAGCGGTGGTCGTGGCGGATCCCGCCGTTGTGGCCGAGGTCGTCGTCGGCGCTGCGTGGGCTACCGGGAGCCCGGCCGGGAGCCCAGAGTCGCCATCCGGGCGGTTCGTCACAGTGAAGAACACGACAACGATGGCGACCAGGGCCCCCAGTCCGGTCAGGGCGAGCAGATGTCGGATGCACGGCATAGCCACAAGGAAACCATCCCGAACAGCCAAGTTGCGGTTAGCGGAGCCGCGTTTTGCTTCCGAACATGCGCCGGCGGCTCGTGATCAGGCTTCGGCGGCCTCGTTAAGCTCATTGAGGGTCGCGGTCGCCTCGAGATACTCCTGCACCCAGCGCTCGATGACCGCCGAAGTCTTCTCGACCTTGACGAACTGGCCCACCACCTGGCCCACCGGGTTGAAGGCCACATCAACGGATTCGTTGGGGTAGCGGCTCGTGGCGGCGACGGCCATACCCGAGACCATGTACTGCAACGGCATGCCCAGCGGTTTGGGATTTTCCGGCTTCTCCCAGGCTTCGGTCCAGTCGTTTCGCAGCATGCGCGCGGGCTTGCCGGTGAACGAGCGGCTGCGGACGGTGTCGCGGCTGGTCGCCTTGGCGTAAGCGGCCTGCTGTACCGGGGTGTTCTCGGCCTCCTCGACCATCAGCCACTGCGAGCCGGTCCAGGCGCCCTGGGTGCCGAGCGCGAGCGCCGCGGCGATCTGCTGGCCGCTGCCGATTCCGCCGGCGGCCAGCACGGGCACCGGAGCGACTTCCTTGACGACCTGGGGCCAGAGCACGATCGAACCGATCTCACCGCAGTGACCGCCGGCCTCGCCGCCCTGGGCGATGATGATGTCCACCCCCGCGTCGGCGTGCTTGCGAGCCTGGTACGGCGACCCGCATAGCGCCGCGACCACGCGGCCCTCCTGGTGGATGTGGGAGATCATCTCGGCGGGGGGAGTGCCCAGCGCGTTGGCGATCATGGTCACCTTCGGGTGCTTCAGTGCCACCTCGACCTGTGGCGTGGCGGTGGCCTCCGTCCAGCCGAGCAGTTGGAGCGCGTTCGCGTCGAGTTCATCGACGGGCACCCCGTGATCGGCGAGGATCTTCCGCCCGAAGTCGAGATGCTCCTGGGGCACCAGAGACTGCAGCGTCTTGGTGAGCTCCTCGGCCGACATATTGGAGTCCATTCCCTCGTACTTGCTGGGAATCACGATGTCGACACCGTAGGGATGATCGCCGATGTGCTCGTCGATCCAGTTCAACTCGATCTCAAGCTGCTCGGGGGTAAACCCGACGGCCCCGAGGACGCCGAATCCGCCCGCTCTGCTGACCGCGACGACGACATCGCGGCAATGTGTGAAAGCGAAGATTGGGAACTCTATTCCCAACTGATCGCAAATGGCGGTATGCATATTGCTCCTTGGCGCGGAGGTAGTAAGAACTGTAACGTGTTCTAGTTTAGTACGACCCGCGGTAGGGCTGATCGGGGGCGGCCCGTCTCGTAATGTATCGGGGTGGGGCACCGACGATCGAGCTTATATTGCCTCGTCGCGCTGCTCGTGGTCGTGCTGCCGCTCACCGCGGGCGACCTCGGGTCGTTTTCCCGGACCGAGGCTGCACCGGCCACCCTTGAGCTGTCGCAGGGCTGGAAGCTGGCCTCCGAGCGCGATATACCCGGCCCGATCGACGGTGAGGCGGTATCGGCGGCCGGATACGACGACTCCGGCTGGCACACGGTGCGGCGTATGCCGTCTACCGTCCTGCAGACGTTGCAGGACGACAACGTCTACCCCGACCTCTACCTCGGCACGAATCTGCGTGACCGCGTGCCGGCGGACCTGTATCGGCAGCGGTGGTGGTACCGGACGACGTTCACGGCTCCCGTGGGCCATTCGACGTACACGCTGCAGTTGCCGGGTATCAACTATCGCGCCGAAATATGGCTGAACGGGCAGATGCTCGCCGACAGCTCGCGGATCGTCGGAATGTACAGCGCGCACGAACTGAACGCGACGCAGGCCGTCCGGTCGGGACGGCTGAACACGTTGGCGATCCGGGTGACGCCCGAGCAGGCGCTGCAGGATCGCGACGGAGTCGAACTGGCCGACAGCTGGTGGGACTGGATCAACTGGCGCGGCATCGGCTACCGGCCGACCGATGACGACCTTGCCGCGGGCACCTCGTTCGTCGCCGACCGAAACGCCGGAATCTGGAAGCCCGTCTACTTGAGGCTCTCCGGTGCGGTCACCCTGGGGACGGCCGCCGTGACCACCGAACTGCCCCTGCCCAGAACCGATTCCGCGAAGCTGACGATCTACGCAAACGCACGCAACGATTCGGCGCGGACAGTCCGCGGGATCATGCGCGCCAGGATCGCCCGGCCCGGCAAATCCGGCGTAGAAATCGACCAGCCCGTCACCCTGCGGCCCGGCGAGGATGTCGAAGTGCGGTTCGCCCCCGACGCGTTCCCGGCTCTCACGCTGTCCGATCCCGACCTCTGGTGGCCCTATACCCTCGGCCGCCCCGACCTCTACGACCTCACCCTGGAGTTCCGAAGGTATGACCGGGTGGTGGACGTGGCGCACCAACGGTTCGGGATCCGCAGCGTCGAGCAATTCCGCGACGACGACGAACGCTTTCCCGAGTGGGGGCGCGGTGGCAGCTTCTACCTCAAGGTCAACGGCCGGGACTTCCTGGTGCGGGGCGCCACGTACACTCCGGACCTGCTGTTCGGATTCGATCCCGACCGCGAGACCGCCATCCTCGGCTATGTCCGCGACCTGGGGCTGAACATGATCCGCCTGGAGGGCAAATTCCCCGGCGAGCATCTGCTTGACACCGCGGACGAACTCGGCATCCCGGTGATGTACGGCTGGATGTGCTGTAACCAGTGGGAAAAATGGGATCAATGGGACGACGAGGATCGCCGCGTCTCGCAGGCCAGTCTGCGGTCCCAGATCGACGCACTCAAGCCGCATGCCTCGGCGTTCGTCTGGGCCAACGCCAGCGACGGCCGGCCACCGGACGAGGTGCTCACGCGCTATCACGCGATCTTGTCCGAGGCGCACTGGCGCAACGCAACCGTGGACACCGTGTCGTCGGTCAACCGCGGAGACGACGGCGAACCGATGTGGGACGGCATCCAGATGGCCGGCCCGTACAGCTGGCGACCCCCGAGTTACTGGTTCTCGGGGCGCTACGCCGCCACTCGGGGAGCCTCGGCTGAACAGGGCGACAACGAGCACATCCCTCCCTTTGCCAGCCTCAAGCAGTTCATTCCCGCCGACAAGCTGTGGCCCATCAACGACGCCTGGTATTTCCATGCGGGGTCCGACAACCACAACGAACGGCTGGACTCGATCCGCACGGCGGTCGGCCGTCGTTACGGGGTTTCCCACAGCGCGCAGGAGTTCGCCCGCAAGGCCCAGCTGGCCCACTACGAATCGACCCGGGCCCAATTTGAGGCATTCGCCGCCGGCGGTTGGGATACCCACAAGATGACCATCTACTGGATGCTCAACAACCACTGGCCGTCGTTCTTCGGCCATCTCTTCGACTACTACCTGCGGCCCGGCGGCGCCTACTTCGGAGCGAAGAAGGGGCTTCAGCCGCTATCCGTTGTGTTCGACTCCTACGCCACCGGCGACCGTTCCAAGGCGCGGATCACCGTCGTCAACCAGAGCCCGCGCGACCAGCGCGACCTGCGGGCGCGGGTGCGCGTCTACGACCTGAACGGCAATCTGCGCGACGACCGCCTCTCGCGCGTGATCGCGGTCGGCGCCAACGGCGCTGTCGAGGTGATGACGTTGCCGCGGGAAGCCCTGAACTCACGCGTCTTCTTCGTGCGCTGCGAACTCACCG
>CAZEHT010000092.1:0-15823 GCA_964511995.1 uncultured Mycobacterium sp. | reverse complement strand
GGGTTAACCGGGGGGCTCGTCGGCTTCGGCGGCTATCAACTGGCCGGTGCCCTCCACCGATGCTTCCTCCTGTTGGGCTTCGTCGGCCGGATCGTCGGCAACCAGCACCCGCACCGCGCTATTGAGGAAGGCGATCGTCGGCACCGCGAGCAGCGCCCCGGCGATACCCGCCAGCACGGCACCGGCGGCGATGCCGAGGACCACCGCAAGGGGATGGATGGACACCGCGCGGCCCATCACCAGCGGTTGCAGCACGTGAGCCTCCAACTGCTGCACGGCGATGATCAGGCCCAGCGTGATCAGCGCATAGATCAACCCCTTCGCCAGCAGAGCGACGATCACCGCCAAGAATCCCGAGACGACGGCGCCCACCAACGGAACGAACGCGCCCAAGAACACCAGGGAGGCCAGTGGCAACGCCAGGGGCACGCCCATGATGGCCAGCCCGGCTCCGATCCCGACCGCGTCCACCAGGGCCACCAGGCATGTCGCCCTGATGAAGCTGATCAGCGAATGGAAGCCCGCGCGGCCGGCTTCGGCGACACGGACGCGTACTTGCGGCGGAAAGATGCCGGTGAGGAATGCCCATATGTTGCGACCGCCGTGCAGCAGGAAGATCAACGTGAAAAGCGTCAGCAGCGCACCTGTCACGATTTCGGTCACCGTGGCGGCGGTCGACAGCGCTCCGGAGGTCAGTTTCGCCTGGTTGTCTCGCATCGCGTCGATCAGCGCGTCGCCGGCGTGGTCGATCTGCTCCTTGCTCAGGTGCGCGGGCCCGTCGATGAGCCAGTTCCGCAGGGAGTCCACACTGCGGGTGACCTGCTCGGTGAGCCCGGGCAGACCCGTGATGAACTGGCTGACGACGAAGGTCAGGATGCCACCGAGCACTGCGAAGCTGCTCAGCAGAACCAATGCCACCGCACCGCCGCGAGGTGCTCCGCGGCCGTCCAGCCAGTCCACGGCCGGCAGCAGCAGCGCCGCCAACATGGTGGCCAGCGCAACGGGCACCACGACCAACGCGAGCTTGGCGACGATCCACAACACGGCGACCACAGCGGCCAGCAGGACGAGGAGGCGCCAAGCCCAGGCTGCCGCAGCGCGCACCAGCGGACTCACCGCCTCGTCCGGGCTGGCCGGGCGCGTCGGCATGACGCCAGCGTAACGGTCCGGTCGCATCCTTGTGGCACCCGACGACGTGGCGCACGTCCCCAGTGAGAGACCGTTACCCTGATCGACGTGTCCGACGAAGCTTGGACCAGCGATACCGCGATGCCGGGGGAGGGAACCGACCGCGGCAAGTACTGGTGGGTGCGCGGTGCGGTACTCGCGACGGTCGGCGTCGTGCTGGCGGTCGAGGCCACCCTGGTGTGGGACCAGTTAGCCAAGGCGTTCCGCAGCTTGGTCACCGCCAACGGATGGTGGGTGTTCGCGGCGATCCTCGCCGCGATGCTGTCCATGCACAGCTTCGCCCAGATTCAACGCACCCTGCTGAAGTCCGCGGGCGTGCCGATCGAGCAGTGGCGGTCGGAGGCCGCTTTTTACGCGGGCAACTCGCTGAGCACCACGCTGCCGGGCGGGCCGGTGTTGTCGGCCACGTTCGTCTATCGGCAGCAACGCATGTGGGGTGCCTCCCCCGTGGTGGCATCGTGGCAGCTTGTCATGTCGGGCGCGCTGCAGGTGGTGGGTCTTGCCCTGCTCGGCCTGGGCGGCGCCTTCCTGCTCGGCGCGAAGAACAACCCCTTCTCGCTGCTGTTCACCCTCGGCGGGTTCATCGTGCTGCTGCTGCTCGCCCAGGCGGTGGCGTCGCGGCCGGATCTGATCGACGGCATCGGAGTGCGCGTCCTAGCCTGGATCAACCAGCTGCGCAACAAGCCCGCCGACACCTGGCTGGAGAAGTGGCGGGAGATCCTTCGTCAACTCGAGTCGGTGATCCTGACCCGTCGCCAGATGAGTGCCGCGTTCGGCTGGTCCCTGTTCAACTGGATTGCCGACGTCGCGTGCCTGGCGTTCGCCGCCTACGCCGCCGGCGGCCATCCCTCATTGGCCGGTCTGACGGTGGCTTACGCCGCGGCCCGCGCCGTCGGGTCGATTCCGCTGATGCCCGGCGGCTTGCTGGTGGTGGAAGCCGTGCTCGTGCCCGGGTTGGTCTCCAGCGGCATGGCGCTCCCGGCCGCGATATCCGCGATGCTCATCTACCGCCTGGTGAGCTGGATATTCATCGCCGCGATCGGGTGGATCATCTTCTTCTTTATGTTCCGCACCGACAACCAGGTCGATCCCGATTTGCTCGACGAGGCTCCGCCGGGACGTGCCGACACCGATCTCTGGGATCCTCCGGAGGCCGCCCGCAACAGCTAGCGATCGCCGGACAAGACCGATCGTGTCGTGCTTGGATCGGCCCATGCCGCCACGCGCGCTCCCGCGATCGGTCTCGGATCTGGTCGCCAAACTCTCGATACTCTCGGTGCTCTCCGCAACACTCTCCATAGTCGCCGCAATCGCCGTCCTGGCGGCCTGCTCGTCGGCGAAAACGACCTCATCGGAAACGCCGACAACCTACGCCGTCCCGCCGGCCGTCGCGACTCCGCTGTTCGGTGCAGTGAGCGCAGCCCCGGTCGCCGTGCCGACGACAGACGGCAGGACGCACCTGGTCTATGAGCTGGTACTGACCAACGCGCTCGGCGGAGACGCCGTCCTGAACTCCCTGACCGCGTCGGCGGGCGACCGCGAGTTGATCACGTTATCGGGCGACAACCTCAAGTACTGGACGCGAACACTTGGCAGCACGACGCCCACCAACGTGCTGGGCCCCGGCCAGACCGCGGTCGTATGGCTCGACCTCACCATCGACGGCGGCGCACCGGTGCCCACGGAGATCACCCACTCGATACGGCTGGCCGTCGCCAAGCCCGTTGCCGGGCTCATCGGGCCGGACGTGACACAGGACATCGCGCCGGTGACGGTCTCGACGCACAAACCGGTATCGATCTCGCCTCCCCTCGACGGGGCCAACTGGGCCAACGCGAACGGTTGCTGCGCCATGACCGCACACCGCATGGCCGCCAACCCAATCAACGCCAAGCTGTGGTTCCCGGAGCGGTTCGCGATCGACTACGTCCAGCTGACCAACGACTTCCGGCTGTTCAACGGCGATCCGACGCAGCTGGGAAGCTACCCCTACTTCGGAACGGCGATCCACGCCGTAGGCGACGGCAAAGTGGTCACCGTCGTCGACAACCTGCCCGAGCAGGTCCCGGGCAGGTTACCGAGCGGCCTCCCGCTCGACCAGTACCCGGGCAATCACATCGTGCAGGACCTCGGCGACGGGAACTACGCGCTGTATGCGCACCTGAAGCCCGGAAGCATCACCGTCAAGGCGGGCGATGAGCTCAAGTCCGGCCAATCGATCGCCGCACTGGGCAACTCCGGCAACACCGATGCTCCTCATCTGCACTTTCAGGTGATGGATGGGCCGCAGCCGCTGGCGGCCAACGGGCTCCCGTTCGTCATCAAGTCTTTCCGGCTCGATCAGCGGATCGCGTCGCAAGAGGGGCTGGACAGGCTGTTCACCGGACAGCCGGCGGAACTGCAACCCGGATTCGCCTCCCGCGATGCGACCGACGTCAGTCCCCTGGTCCTCAACGTGATGAATTACTCCGCCGGGCAATGAGCCCCGACACGCTGACCGCCGCTCGGGCACCGGCCGCCGCGTTGGCCGCAGATATCTTCTGCGTGCTGCTGTTCTGTGCTGTCGGGCGCCGCAGTCACGCTGAGGGCCTCACTGTTGTCGGCATAGCCGAGACGGCGTGGCCGTTTCTGACCGGTGCCGTCGCGGGCTGGGTGCTGGTCCGTGGCTGGCGGCGTCCCGCCGCGCTGGTCCCCACCGGCGTGGCCGTCTGGGTGTCGACGGTCGCGGTGGGAATGCTGTTACGCGGGGCGACCGGGCAGGGCGTCGCCGCCAGCTTCGTCGTCGTGGCGAGCATCGCGACGGCGCTGCTGCTACTGGGCTGGCGCCTGGCCGTCCCGCGGCACCGCCGGACGCCAAACCGGCCGTAAATCCTGTCCCGCGGGGATCAGCCGGCAGGCAGCGATGCTGCCCCTGCCGGCGCGACCCCGCACCGGTTCTTGATGTCGACCAACGGCTGGCGGATACCCTGCAGTTCCGCCCTGGTCTGCGGGTTGGCATCCAGGAACTTCTTGACCTCGGCGCGCACCGATTCACGCGGGGCGCCTTCGAGGCTGGAGAAGAAGGCGTTCGCTTCCGGGTGGGTGAACAGGTAGGCCGCCGTACTGGCCGACACCCCTGAGGAGACTCCGGCGAGGTCGGCAGCACTGCAGTTCGGCGGTGGGGCGGCGAGCGCCGAGGGCGCCGCGGCAAGCAGCATCGCCCCGGCAACGGCACCCGCTCCGATCGCACCGATCGCCGCGCGGCTGGCAATGAGCAACATGGTTAGCTCCTAGATAGGCAAAACGGGGTCGAACCGGCGGCACGGCCAGATCAGCGGTTCTGGCAATCAACAGCCGATGTGACTACGCCGCGACAGTCACACGATGCCACATTAGGCGTTGCGGTGTGCTGGCTAACGCGCAGTTCCCCGCACCGGCGTCCTCGACGAAGTCGACACTGCGCAGAAGAATCGCGAGTGCCCACCTGCGCAATGCGAACCTCGCCAAAGATCTCGACCTGGTAACGACTTGGCGTCATCCTCGCATCCGGGCGGGCCCGTTCGCTAATCCGGAACCGCCTACGCGACCCTGTCAACGGCGTCGTCGCAGCTCAGCGCTGTGCGTTGCGGCATTGGTCCTCAGCGTGCTGCGGTAGGCTCGCGGCACCCTCTCGACCAGAATGCGGGGAGACCGCCATCCAGCAGCTAATGATGCGACTGAGCAGCAACCTGCGCAGATTCCGCTGGCTGGTGTTTGCGGCATGGGCGCTGGCGCTTCTGCCCGCGTTCTGGCTGACGCTCACCCAATCCGGCCAACTCACCGGTGGCGGGTTCGAGGTGGCGGGCTCCCAGTCACTGTATGTCCAGCATCAGATCGAAGGCCACTTCCCCGACGAGGGCGCCTCTCCGCTGGCACTGGTCGCCGCCCCGCGATCGGACGCCGCGTACGCGGATATGACCTCCGCCGCGGACTTGCTGGTCCGGATCGCCGCTGAGGTGCCCAGCGTCACCGTGGTGCCCGACCGCCTCCAACCGTCGCCGCAGCCCGACCGCCCCTACGTAGTGCCGCTGCGCCTGGACTTCAACAACACCGGCGCGGTGGACGTCGCCAATCAGCTGCGCCAAAAAGTCGGCGTCGTCGGCGACAAGCCGGGCGAGACGGCCAACGGCAAGGTGAAGCTGTACGTCATCGGGCAGGGAGCGTTGGGCGCCGCTGCCTCGGAGACCACCAAGCACGATGTGGCCGAAGCCGAGCGGTGGAACCTACCGATCGTCCTCATCATATTGCTGGCGGTGTTCGGCTCTCTGGCAGCGGCCGCCATCCCGCTTGCCCTGGGAGCCTGCACGGTCGTGGTGACCATGGGGGTCGTTTACCTGTTGTCGAATCTGACCACGATGTCGGTGTTCGTGACGACCACGGTCTCGATGTTCGGGATCGCCCTGGCGATCGACTATTCGCTGTTCATCCTCATGCGGTTCCGCGAGGAGCTGCGTGCCGGCCGTGACCCGTCCCAGGCGACCGATGCCGCCATGGCCACATCCGGCCTGGCGGTGGTGCTGTCCGGGCTGACGGTGATCGCCTCCGTCACCGCGATCTACCTCATCAACACCCCCGTGCTGTCATCCATGGCCACGGGAGCGATATTGGCGGTCGCGGTGGCAGTCCTGACATCGACGACGATGACGCCGGCGATCCTGGCTACCTTCGGGCGGTCGGCCGCTAAGCGTTCGTCGCTGCTGAGGTGGTCCCGGGGGACCGAAACCACCGAGTCCCGGTTCTGGACCCGTTGGGTGCGCGCCGTCATGCACCGGCCGTGGATATCAGCGCTCGTCGCGACCGCGTTCCTGCTCATGCTGGCCGCCCCGGCGTTCTCGATGGTGCTCGGCAACAGCATGCTTCGGCAGTTCCCGGCCTCGCACGAGATTCGCGGCGGCGTCGGGGCGACGGCCGAGGCGATCGGCCCCGGGGCGCTGGGTCCGGTCAGGGTGCTGGTCGCGTTTCCTGAAGACACCCCGGCGCCGCAGCACTCTGAGGTCGTCGACGCCATCGCCAGGCAGATGCGCAGTGCCATCAACATCGTCTCGGTATCGCCCCCCAAAGCCGCCGACGACGGACGCAGCTACCTGCTCAGCGGCATTCTCGCAGTCGACCCCGAGGATCTGGCCGCCCGCGACACCGTCGACTGGATGCGCGATCAGCTGCCGAAGGTGCCCGGCGCCGAGGCCGCGACCATCGACGTCGGCGGCCCCACGGCATTGATCAAGGACTTCGACGACCGGGTCGCCGAGACTCAGCCGCTGGTGTTCGTCACCGTCGCCCTGATCGCGTTCGTGATGCTGCTCATCGCCATCCGGTCGGTGTTCCTGGCTTTCAAGGGCGTGTTGATGACCGTGCTGTCGGTCGCCGCCGCCTACGGCAGCCTCGTGATGATCTTCCAGTGGGGCTGGCTGGAGCGTCTGGGATTCGCGCCCATCACGTCGATCGACAGCACCATTCCGCCGCTGGTCATGGCCCTGACCTTCGGACTGTCGATGGACTACGAGATCTTTCTGCTGACCCGGATTCGGGAACGCTTCCTGCAGTCCGGCGACACCCGCGATGCCGTCGCCTACGGCGTGTCCACCAGCGCGCGCACCATCACCAGCGCGGCGCTGATCATGCTCGCGGTGTTCATCGGCTTTGCCTTTGCGGGTATGCCGCTGGTGGCCGAGTTAGGTGTGGCATGCGCGGTGGCGATCGCCGTCGACGCGACCGTGGTGAGACTGGTGCTGGTACCCGCGCTGATGTCGATGTTCGACCAGTGGAACTGGTGGGTGCCGCGCTGGCTGGACCGGATCCTGCCGTCGGTCGACTTCGAAAAGCCGTTACCCGAGGTCGATCTCGGCGACCTGGTGATCATCCCCGACGACATCTCCGCCCTCGTCGCGCCCGGGCACGACCTGCGGATGGTGGTCAAGACGGCCGCACGGCTCAGAAACCTCGCACCCGATGCCGTCACCGTGGCCGATCCGCTGGCGTTCAGCGGCTGCGCGGCCGGCAACAGCTCCTTCGACCCTGCCGCGACCGGAGCCGAGAAGCCCGGCGGCCAGTTCACCGACACTGGCCATCGGCGGGAGCGCACGAGCGGGCTGGTGACGGCCGGTAACGTGCTCACCCTTGCGCCTCGGGGAGCCAACGGCCACCGCGGCGAGCGGGCGATGCATCCCGTCACGATGTGGCGCGGCAGGCTGTCGGTGGCACTGGACGCCCTCGATGCGCAGGCGAACCTGGAAGACACCGACGCCGACGCCGCGGTGCGGCGACTGCTCCCCCTGGAGACGTCGAACGTCCAACTCCCGACAGGCGACCGGCTGCAGATCCCCACGGGCGCCGAGACACTGCGCCTGACGGGGTATCTGATCGTGCGCCGCAACAGTTGCCGTGACTTCGCGGAGCTTGCCGGTCTGGCGGTTGCGATGGAACCGAGGACCGCCGCAATGGTGCTGGTGCACATGGACAGGTACTACGCTGGTGAAGCGACTGAGCAGAAATGGGTTGCCACCCAGCTGTTCCGACAACTCGCCGATCCGCGTCCCCGCGACGAAGGCGCCGACCACGCCGGAATGGATCCGGACGTCGACTGGGAGGCGGTCAAGAAGTGTTGTCTGTCCGTGGCCGTGGCAATGCTGGAGGATCGAGGTGACTTTGACAGCGCGCGACACCGGCGGGGCCGGTAACGCACGCGATCCCCTCTCCAGGCCGAACGAAGCGGCTTCCGCCCCCATCTTGGGCGGAAATGGCGACCGTCCCGTCGAGCACTGGCCGACCACCGCCATCAAATCCGCGCTCCAAACCGGCGACATCTCGGTGTGGCAACGCATCGTCGTCGCGATCAAACGAGACCCGTTCGGCAGGACCGCGCGCCAAGTTGAGGAGGTTCTGGCCGGCACGCCCGACGAGGGCATCTCCAAGGCCCTCACCGAGGTGCTCTCCCGCGCGCGACGGCACCTCGAAGCCGATGAACGGGCCGAGGCGGCGCGCCGCATACGCGCACTGTTCGACCGTTCGGGCCTGTCGGCGCAGGAATTCGCCTCCCGGATCGGGGTGCCGGCGTCAGATCTGGCGCGCTACCTCGACGGCAGGGTGAGCCCACCGGTGTCACTGGTCATCAGGATGCAACGGTTGGCGGACCGCTTCGCCAAGCTGCGCGCGCAAGACAACGAGATGAACGGATAGCCGGCGGCTACACGCTCTTGATCGGCGACACGTCGTAAACCGCCCACCTGCCGTCCTGCTTGGCAAACGTGACGCGCAGCGCGATAACGGCACGGTCCGGCAGCTCACCGGGCGCGGTCTGGGTGCCGCGCATGACGACGGCCACGCTGGCGGCCGCCGGACCCAGCGCCTCGACGCCGGCCGATACGGTCTGCGCCTGCGCGGTGACCTTTCGGCGTGCCAGGTCCGCGGTCGACTTGGCGAAATTCTCGCGGAATGCCGCGGCCTGCTCGGGCACCATCATGGCGGCGGCCCGCTCGATCGACGACGTGGGATCGTGTGGCGAGAACGTGGCGGTGGCCTCCGACACCGCCGAAGCCATGCGAACCACCTCGTCGGCGTCGCGAAGCAACGTACGGTCGGGGGCGGTCCATCGGGTGTAACCCACCGCCACCGCGGCGCCCAGGACGACGGTCACCAGCCCGACCACGGCCAGTCTCAGCGCCGGACCGTCGTCGTCGGTGCCCACCGTTACGTGGTCGCGTCGCATCAGCACGAAGTTCACGACGACGCCTTCGACGACCAGCAGGCAAAGCATCGATGCCACGGCCACCCACCAGAGCGGCCAGTCGAGAAAAACGCCCATCAACAGCAACGCGGCAATCGTCAGGGCCGGGCACACGATGTCGAACACCAGCAAGCGCAGGACGTTTCTCATCGGATCGACTCCAGCCGGGATATCAGCAGCTTCCCGTCGACGTCGGAGACGTCCAGCCGAAGGTTCCACCGCACCGGCGGCTGAGGCGCACCCCGGTTCTGGTTCACCGAGGACGCGATCACCAAGACGGTGTCGGTGCGCTCGACCATTCCCGACGGCAGCGGAATCCACCCCGGCGACGGGGTGACGGGTGCACCCGGTATCGCGTCGAGGTCGTGGTGCAGCGTTTCGATGACCACAGATTCGATCCGTCCGGTGGTGTTCGATTGCAGCTTCTGCACCACGTCGCGGTACGGGCTGATAGACGCCTCGAAATCTTCGCTGAGCTGGCCGACCGTTCCCTCCTGCAACTTCCGCAGGCTGTCGTCGACATTCTGGTTGTTCATGTTGATCAAGACACCGGTCCACTCGGCGGCGGCCTGCATAACCCTGGTGTGGTAGGCGCGCTCGGCTACTTCGTGGTGATGCCTGAACCAGATCGCCGCGAGCAAGGCAATGGCGACGGCGCATAGCCCGCCCAGCACCAAGCAACCGACGCCGTACTTCGACAGTGCGCTGGTCGCCTCGCCGGTATCACTGCCCGTTCTGTCGGCCTCTGCCCGCCCGCCTTGGGGGACTTCGCCCTGGAGTTCGTCCTTGACTTCTCGAGTAGGCTCGGCGTCGGGCATGGCCGTGAGGGTACCTGGCAGTTCTGGAAGGATGTCGGGGTGACACCACAAGCTATCCGCTCGGGTCTGGACCTTACCCATCTCGATGTGAACGCCCGACCGCAAGACGACCTGTTCGGCCATGTCAACGGCCGTTGGCTCGCCGATCACGCCATGCCCGCCGACCGGGCCACCGACGGGGCGTTCCGGGCGCTGTTCGACCAGGCCGAGGAGCAGGTGCGGGTTCTCATCGCGGAGTCCGCACGGGCCGGCGCACCCGACGGCACCGACCGCCAGCGGATCGGCGACCTGTACGCGAGCTTCATGGACGAAGCCGGCGTCGAACGCCGCGGCGTCGGGCCGGTGCGCGAGGAATTGGCCCGCGTCGATGAAGCCGCCGACCCCGGCGCCCTGGCCGTCGTGCTCGGCGGCCAGCAGCGCACGGGAGTGGGCGGCGGTGTGGGCGTCTACGTCGACACCGATTCCAAGAACTCCTCGCGCTACCTGGTGCACGTCACTCAGTCCGGCATCGGGCTGCCCGATGAGTCCTACTACCGCGACCCGCAGCACGCCCGCATCCTGGCGGCCTACCCGGGCCACATCGCGAGGATGTTCGCACTGGTCTACGGCGGAATGCCGGACGACCACGCATCGGCCGCGGCCCGCATCGTCGCGCTGGAGAGCGAACTGGCGGCCGCGCATTGGGACGTCGTCAAACGACGCGACGCCGACCTCACCTACAACCTGCGCGCCTTCGCCGACCTGGCGTCGGAAGCACCGGGCTTCGACTGGGCGGTTTGGATCGACGCGCTGGGCAGTTCCCCCGGCCGGGCCGCCGAGCTCGTGGTGCGCCAACCCGACTACCTCACGGCCTTCGCGGCATTGTGGCGCAGCGCCGAATTAGAGGACTGGAAGCACTGGGCAAGCTGGCGTGTCATCCACGCCCGCGCCGGGCTACTCACCGAAGCCGTTGTGGCCGAAGATTTCTCGTTCTACGGTATGACGCTGACGGGCGCCGAGCAGATCCGGGAACGGTGGAAGCGCGGTGTCGGCCTGGTCGAGAGCCTGATGGGCGACGCCCTGGGCAAACTCTACGTCGAACGGCACTTCCCGCCGGCCAACAAGGCCCGGATGGACGCACTCGTGTCCAACCTCCACGAGGCGTACCGCGTAAGCATCAGCGAGCTGGAATGGATGACGCCCGAGACGCGCCAGCGTGCGCTGGAGAAGCTCGACAAGTTCACCGCGAAGATCGGCTATCCGGCGAAGTGGCGTGACTACTCGGAACTGGTTGTGCGCCAAGACGATCTGTATGGCAATTACCGGCGCGGTTACCAGGTCGGCTATGACCGGGAACTGGACAAGCTCGGCCGCCCGGTCGACCGAGACGAGTGGTTCATGACGCCGCAGACCGTGAACGCCTATTACAACCCCGGCATGAACGAGATCGTCTTCCCGGCGGCGATCCTGCAGCCGCCGTTCTTCGACGCCGACGCCGACGACGCCGCCAACTACGGCGGGATAGGCGCGGTCATCGGCCACGAGATCGGGCACGGATTCGACGACCAGGGCTCGAAGTACGACGGCGACGGCAACCTCGTGGACTGGTGGACCGATGCCGACCGCACCGAATTCGGTATTCGTACAAAGGCTTTGATCGAGCAATACGATGGTTTCGTGCCTCGCTCACTGCAGGGCGACGCCGGCGCGCCTCACGTCCAGGGCGCGTTCACCGTCGGGGAGAACATCGGCGACCTCGGCGGCCTGTCGATCGCGCTGCTGGCCTATCGGCTGGCTCTGGCCGGCGGTGAGGCGCCGGTTCTCGACGGGCTCTCCGGCCTGCAGCGGGTGTTCTTCGGATGGGCGCAAGTGTGGCGCACCAAATCCCGCGACGCCGAAGCGATCCGGCGGCTGGCCACCGATCCGCA
Source organism: uncultured Mycobacterium sp. (assembly GCA_964511995.1). Classification (GTDB taxonomy): domain Bacteria; phylum Actinomycetota; class Actinomycetes; order Mycobacteriales; family Mycobacteriaceae; genus Mycobacterium. Next base: position 4,169 of record CAZEHT010000092.1, on the reverse strand, counting down.
TTCGCCGCCTGAGTTCCGGTGCAACGGGGTCGTCCGAAACATCGACGCGTTCTACGACGCGTTCGGCGTCGAGGAGGGTGACGGGTTGTACCTGGAGCTGTCGCGGCGAGTACGGATCTGGAATTAGCCTGGGTGCAGTGGTGGGCCTATCCCACCGCCCCGGAGACAGCCGCCCGAAATCACCCATTCAACGGATTCAGGCTCAGAAAGATGGCTTGAGTTTCGCAGTTGGACGCGCGTGTTATTCACGTGATTTTGGGGCGTTGGCCGCTGTGTCGTCCGCAATTCGGTAGGAGGCCACCCAAGGCACGCCGTCGAAGGGCTCACTCACGGCGACCGCGTGTCGCTGTGGGCTGCCTCGGTGGTGTTTCGACGAGCCGAATCGGGATTCGGCCGCCCCCCGTACCACAAAGACCGAACCCCCGCCGGGGCGGGGGTTCGGTCTTTCGGTGACAGTGAAAACGGTCAGAACATCTGCCAGTCCGACGCCCCGTCGGGCTTGTTGTACCAGCCGCCGCCGGTGTTCTTGATGACCACCGGATCGCCGCTGCCGAAGTTGTCGTAGAACCACTGCGCGTTCGCCGGGCTGAGGTTGATGCAGCCGTGGCTCACGTTGCGCCGGCCCTGATCGCCGACCGACCACGGGGCGCTGTGCACGAAGATGCCGCTGTTGTCGATCCGAACCGCGTCCTGCACCTTGAGCTTGTAGCCCTCTGCCGAGTTGACCGGGACACCGTACGTCGAGGAGTCCATGACGATGTCGGCGAACTTCTCCAGCACGTAATAGGTGCCGTTCTTGGTCTCATGCTTGCCGTCGGCCCGGCCCATCGATACCGGGAAGGTCTTCTCCAGCTTGCCGTTGCGCATGACCTCCATCTGCTTGGTCTTGTCGTCGATCGTGGCCACCAGGTAGTCGCCGGTGCGGAACGTCGACCTGGTACCGGCGGCGTCGATGGTGACGACGGTGTTCGCCGGCCAGAAGTCCTGCGGGCGCCAGCGAACCTGGCTGTCGGTGGTCCAGTAGAAGCGCCCGGGCACGGGCGGCACTGAGGAGATGTGAATGGCGTCCTCGGCCATCTTCCGGTCGGCGATCGGCACGGCGAAGTTGATGTAGATCGGCTTGGCCACTCCGACCATCGACCCGTTGACCGGGTTGAACGACGGCGGACGGAACGGCGGGGTGCCGGTGAAGGGCAGCGGGTTCTGCCCTGCCGGGGTTCCCTCCGGAATCACCTGAGGTGCTCCGTAATTGTTGACGGGGGGCGGCGCGGGAGCCGCTGCCGGATCTGCCGGCGGGGAGGCCGGCGACTCTGCGGCTGGAGCGACAGCAGCGGGCGGAGGAGCCACCGCCACGGGTTCCACCGCGGGCGGAGGAGCCACCGGCTCCACCGGGGGTGGCGGGATGACGGCCGCCGGTTCGGCCGGAGGAAGGGCCCCGACGGGCGGGGGGTTGGGCGGCGCGGGAATCTCGACCACCACCGGATCGGCGGGATCGAGGTCCGGATCGGCGGATGCCGGCAGCACGCCGAGCACCATTCCGGCAACAAGACCGGCGGCCCCCAGCGTCGCCTTCAGCGTGCGCTGCGCTCGCTGTTGCATACAAACCTCCACGTGTTGATGTCCGTCCAGTGTTGCACAGGCGCCGGGCCAGCTACCGGGTACGCGTTCCCGGAGATGGCCGGGAAGGCGCGTCGCCGCCTGACCCAGCTCCCTGATCTCATCGAAGCGACCTCGTCTTTTGTTACCCGGGACGGATGGGTCGCGTGCCACCCGGCAGGCCCACGGCATCGCCGACTCACCGGCCGAAGGACCATGCCCTCGACGAGCCAGCAAACCCACCGCGGCCACACCGAACTACGACCGCACCAGCCGGGCGATCGCCGCGGATGCCTCGGCAAGCTTGCGCTCGGCATCTTCACCGCCCCTGGCCACCGCCTGGGTGACGCAATGCCCGAGGTGGTCGTCGAGCAGACCCAGTGCCACCGACTGCAGCGCGCTGGTGACGGCGCTGATCTGGGTGAGGACGTCGATGCAGTACTTGTCCTCGTCGATCATCTTCGCGATGCCGCGCACCTGGCCCTCAACCCGGCGGAGCCGTTTGGCGTAGTTGTCCTTGTTCGGCGAGTAGCCGTGCGCGGGAGCAGCCTCCTCGTGGTTCACGGGTTGGCACCCAGCATCTGCCGCATCTGCGCGATCTCGGCCTGCTGCGCGTCGATGATGGCCTGCGCCAGCTCTTTGGCGTTGGCGTTCTGCCCTTTGGCGAGTTCGGTCTCGGACATTTCGACGGCGCCCTCGTGGTGACCGATCATCGACTGCAGCCACAGCGCGTCGAATTCCGCCCCGTTGAGGGTCCGCAGCTTGGACATCGTCGCGGCGTCGACCATGCCGCTCATCGCCGGACCGGCATGGCCGCCGTGCCCCGAATGGGCCGTCGTCTCGGCCGGGTCCTGATTCCACTGCTCCAGGAAGCCCTGCATGGTGACGATTTCGGGTTCCTGGGCCGCAGATATCTGCTTGGCGAGGTCGATCAGCTCGGGATTTTCGGTGCGGCCGGCTACCAGCGCCGAAAGTTCCACGGCTGACTGGTGATGTGGGATCATGCCGCTCGCAAACGCCACGTCGTCGGCATTGAACGCCGCCGGCGCGACGCTGGTCTGCGCAGCAGGCTCGGTCGTGGTCTGCCCGGCGTCGCCGTCATGGCCGTTCGTAGTAGCGGTATCGGACGAACAAGCGGACACAGCGACGGCGGTAGCCAACGCGGCGACGGCCGCAACGATGCGTATAGGAGTCATGCAACCACGGTACCCGATACCCCACTGGGGTATACTTTTCGGATTTTGGCGGCGATTCGCGCGAGGGCATACTTGACGTCTATGCCCTCAGCGACGCCCACCGGTCCGGACATGAAACCACGCAGCCGTGATGTGACCGACGGTCTGGAGCGGGCCGCGGCACGCGGCATGTTGCGCGCGGTGGGAATGGGCGACGAGGACTTCGCGAAGCCGCAGATCGGGGTCGCCTCGTCGTGGAACGAGATCACGCCGTGCAACCTCTCGCTGGACCGGCTGGCGAAGGCGGCCAAGGAGGGCGTCTTCGAGGCGGGCGGGTACCCGATGGAGTTCGGCACCATCTCGGTGTCCGACGGCATCTCGATGGGACACGAGGGCATGCACTTCTCCCTGGTGTCACGGGAGATCATCGCCGATTCGGTGGAGACCGTCATGCAGGCCGAACGCCTCGACGGCTCGGTGCTGCTGGCCGGCTGTGACAAATCGCTGCCCGGCATGCTGATGGCCGCCGCTCGCCTGGACCTGGCCAGCGTGTTCCTCTACGGCGGGTCGATCTTGCCCGGGCGCGCCAAGCTGTCCGACGGCACCGAGAAGGACGTCACGATCATCGACGCCTTCGAGGCGGTCGGCGCGTGCGCCCGCGGGCTGATGTCACGCGAGGACGTCGACGCCATCGAGCGCGCCATCTGCCCCGGCTCCGGCGACGGACCGCCGCCGCGACGGGTTCGCCCGGCGCAGCGGCATGGCCGTCGTCGAGCTGCTGCGCCGCGGCATCACCGCACGCGACATCCTGGTCAAGGAGGCGTTCGACAACGCCATCGCGGTCGTGATGGCGTTCGGCGGGTCGACCAACGCGGTCCTGCATCTGCTGGCCATCGCCTTCGAGGCGGGGGTGCAGCTGTCGCTGGACGACTTCACCCGGATCGGCGCCAAGGTTCCGCACCTGGCCGACGTCAAGCCGTTCGGTGCCTATGTGATGAACGACGTCGACCGCGTCGGCGGCGTCCCGGTGGTAATGAAAGCACTGTTGGGCGCTGGTCTTCTCAACGGCGATGTGTTGACGGTGACGGGTAAGACGATGGCGGAGAACCTGGCGCACATCGCTCCGCCGGACCCCGACGGCAAGGTGTTGCGCGCGCTGTCGCAGCCTATCCACCCCACCGGGGGCATTACGATTCTGCATGGATCGCTGGCTCCCGAGGGTGCGGTGGTCAAGTCGGCGGGCTTCGACGCCGACGTGTTCGAAGGCACGGCACGCGTTTTCGAGCGGGAACGCGCCGCACTCGACGCCCTGGAGGACGGTACGATCGCCGCCGGCGACGTCGTCGTCATCCGCTACGAAGGCCCCAAGGGCGGGCCCGGGATGCGCGAGATGCTGGC
>CAZEHT010000091.1:11509-16109 GCA_964511995.1 uncultured Mycobacterium sp. | reverse complement strand
TCGCGCCGTGCACCAACTCGAATCGCTCGGCTACAAGGTCACCCTCGAATCACTGGCTGACACCGCCTGACACCCCAACAAACGACCGCGACAAAAGATCCCAGCTCGCTAGCCAAAGGCGAGCTGCAGAACGATGCACTCACCAGTGTGTGGTCGCCTTCATTTTCATGTCAGAGGCCACTCATGGACCGGGGCGTTGGTGCGTGCGTATTCGACGTATCGGCGAGTCATCTCGCGCAGCGCCCCGATACGCGCGAGTCCGCGTTCTTCGAGGTGGCATACCGTCCTGGTTTGCCAGGCGGCGCCGGTACGGCCGCTTCGCACTCGGTCCTCGATGACACCGAGGTACCGATCACGGTCCGTCTCACTTACGCCCCAGGCGTCGAGACCGGTCGCGGCGGCCGGCAGCAACACATCACGAGTGAGCTCCACGACCGAGTGGTCCTCGCCTTTCCAGTGCAGCTGTGCCGCCAGCCCGTCGCGCGCTGCGCAGTGCAGGTCCCGCTCGGCGACCGCAAACGACATCTCGCGCCACGGGGCACGGTCGCTGTCGACGATCGCGCGAACCAGTCCGTAGTAGAACGCCGCGTTGGCGACCATGTCGATGGCTGTCGGTCCGCTTGGCAGCACCCGATTCTCGATACGCAAGTGCGGGCGGCCTGCCTGGACGTCGTATACGGGACGATTCCACCGCCAAAGGGTGCCGTTATGCAGCCGCAGCTCACGCAGCGCGGGAGCGCGACCCGCCGTCAGGGCGGCATCGGGATCTTCGTCCTCCAGCGTGGGAAACAACGGCGGGTACAGCCGGACCAGGTCATCGAACAGTTCCACGGGGCCGTTGATCCAGCGGTCCCCGAGCCTCACACGAGACGGTGCACTGGCTCTGACCTCCCTGGGTGCACGGGTGTCGAGGAGCTGTTCCAGCAATATGATTCGGGTTTCTTGCCAAACCTGGCGAGTAAGCAGAAACGGCGCGTTGGCAGCCACCGCGACCTGCATACCCGCAATCATTTGCGCGGCGTTATAGTAGTCGGCGAACCGGTCCGGTGCTACCCGCATGTGTAGCTGCAGGCTGGTGGCGGCGGCTTCGGGGGCGATTGAATCCGTCGTGAATTCCACCGGCTCGCACGCATCGATGATGCGCACGAGAAACGGCCGGTGTCGAGCGGCACGCACGCGGCGGTTCATCAGGGCGTAGCGCGGGTTGGTCGAGATCCGCTGGGCGGTCAGGTGCTCGGCGCCAAGGGTGGGCAGCATGCCGACGGCGATGATCCGTACGCCGAGATTTTCGATCCGCGCTCTGCACGTGTCGAGAATGTCGAGGAGATCTTTTTCGGTGTCCCGCAGAACGGCGTCACTCAGCTGGCGGGGGGCTACGTTCAGCTCGATATTGAACTGGCCAAGCTCGTGCTGCATGTCCGCCCGCTCCAGCCGCGCCAAGACCGCGTCATTGACCAGCCGTGGTCTGCCCAACGGGTCAACGAGATCGAGTTCCACCTCCATGCCCACGGTGTGCTCGTCGCCGACGAACCAGCCCGCATCGAGCATGCTCCTCAGCGCGTCAACGCACCGCTCGAGCCTGCGCTGCACTTCGTCTCCGTGCCCGAGAATCAGTTCGGACTCCTCGACGCGATCACCCACAACGCACCCCTCTCATCGCCTCCATCGTCGTACATTTGAGGGTGCCTTGCCCGACTCAAGGGTCGTTGGCCCGCTCCGTGCCTGGTCTCGAAGATCCCGCTGTGGTCCAGCGTGTCCGTCGGTGGCGTGCCCGCCGGGGAGTTCACCCTCAACGGCGCGAAGGTGTTCGATCCGGCTACACGGCAGCAGAATCTTCTCGCGGCCCGGCAGACGATCTCCTCGAACGTCGTCAGTGCCGCCTACGACCAATCTCGCGATCGGCTTGACGACGGCGCGGATCATCGAGGCGATGCTGGGCGACCAGCACTGGGTGGCCGGTTCTCAGGTTAGGGCGCCCGATTCACAGGCACGTTCCTGGCTGTCCAAGCCCGTGCTGGTCGGCTATCTGGCCGGCACCGCATTCGTGATGATCGGCAGCCAACTCGGCAGGCTCACGAGTCAAAGCCGAAGGCCCGTGATGCCACCGAAAGTGAGATCCTCTCGAAATCACCTTTGGCGCGGAACATCTCGGCTGATCGCTTCGTCGATCGCCCACACTGCGGCCGCACCGGCGGCGCCGAGGTTCAGGCCATCCTTGCCGGCATCGCCCGTGTCGGTGAGGATTTCCTCGGGCAGGCCGTCGGCGAGCAGATCGGCAGCGGGCTCGGCGTCACCGGCGTTGGCCGCGGTGACCTCGATGGCGGTCATGATCTCGGCCTCGGAATCGATTGCGATGTGGCCCTTGAACCCGTCGAACCCGCGCGCCGAGGTCAAGCGATCCACCGCCTCCCGATCCGACAGACCCTCAATGCGCTGAAGCACCATCACCGCCGCCACGATCATCGGCGGCACGCTACGCCGTGCCACATCGGTGAACAAGTCGGCGAACATCTCGTCCGGGAACACATTGAAGCACTCCCGTTGCAGCACAACATAAATCGAGTCCGGCGCCCCAACGGCTGCTGGAAACCCGGCTTGAACACCAGGACGCTGACGAGCTGTCAACCTTCCTTCACGGTGGCGTACCAGACTCGGTCGGCTGCTTGGGTGAGGGTTTCGCTGATCCGTGAGATGCGCCGGTATAGCTCTCGCTTGCCCATGACCTCCCGGAGGTCCTCGACCCGCATCAGTGCGGATGCCGCCTGACGGTAGACTCGCTCGAGCTTGCGCTGGGTTTTCACGGCGGCGTCGGCCGCATCGGTGGCGCTGGCATCGCCCTTCGTCCGCCCGTCGGGGTTCAGTCGCTCGAATGCCTCGGCGAGATGCGCGATCCCTTCGGCCAACAGCGCCGTCATGTCTGCCACGGCCTGGTCGGGCGCGACGGCCATGACTTCGGCCTCGAGTACGGCGTCCTTGGCGCCGTTGAGCACGGCATCGAGCCGCTCGGACATTACATAGAGATCCTCGGCGTCGATCGGGGTCACGAAAGCCTCGGTGAGAGCCCGTCGCAGCTCCCGCTTAGCCTCATCGGCTCGATGCTCGCAGTCCCGGACTCGCTGGGCCGCTTCCACCTCTCCGGTCGCCCATGCGGCCAGTGAGTGCATGCCTTCGATGGTCACCGCAGCCTGCTGGCGCAGCATGAATAAAACGTCTGGTCTCGCGGGCAGGAACCAACTTCGCTTCAAGCCAACCACCTCCATGGGGCAACAAACAGCGCCGCGAGCAGCGCCGCGGCGGGAAGCGTCGTGACCCACGCCAGCATGATGTTGGCGACGATTTTCCAGCCGACGTGGCGGTATCGGCGGCGGCCACCCCCCACGCCGACCACCGAAGATGCCACCACCTGTGTGGTGCTCACCGGCGCGCCGAGCAGCGAAGCCGACAAGATAACGGCCCCCGAGCTGGTCTGGCTGATGAGGGCGTCGACGGGGTGGATTCGGAAGATACGCCGCCCTATCGTACGGATGATCGACCACCCACCCAACAGAGTTCCCGCGGTGATCGCGGCGGCGCAAGCGGCCTTCGCCCACACCGGCGCAGAAAGCGACTGCGTCGTCCCGTGGGCCAACAATACTGCCGCTAGAACTCCCACCGACTTCTGGGCGTCGTTGGCGCCGTGGGTAAACGCCAGCATCGCCGATACCGGCCACTGCAACCGCAGCACGAGCGGGTTCAAACGGGTGGTCGCCCTGCGCAGCCCGCGCTGTGCGCCGCGCTCCATCGCCCACGAGGCACCGAAACCGAGAACCGGCGAAATCGCCAGTGCCACGAAAATCCCGATCACCCCGTCCGGATGCCCCCCGCCGAAGCCGCCCCAGTTGATCGCTCCCATACCCGCCTCGACCACCCCGGCCCCCATTAGCCCTCCGACCAGGGCATGACTGGAACTCGACGGCAACCCGCGCCACCAGGTGATCACGTTCCAGGTTACAGCCGCTGTCAGAGCTGCGCCGACAACCTGCACCGTCTGCGCCGCCGGCACTTCAACTATCGTCGCGATCGTGTTGGCCACCGCAGTCCCCAACAGCAGCGGTCCGAGCATGTTGAACACCGCGGCAAGGGCGATCGCGGCGCCCGGGCTGGCGCCCCTGCTGGCCACCAGCGTCGCGATCGCATTGGCGGCATCGTGAAAGCCGTTGGTGAACGCGAACGCAAGGGCGGCCGTGACCGCCAGAACGAACGTCACATCCACCGATCCCTAGCCTTCCGCCTGGCGGGGATGTTAGCAAGGGCAGGCTCTGGCTAGCGATGTGGGCATCGTGACCTTGTCCAGCGGCAGGTTTCCCTCGAAGCCGAACAGGTCACTCATCAGCACCCAGACATCCGCCTTTGACAGTGCTGACCCCACTGGACGCTCGGTCGTGGCTAAGCCACGGTGCGTCGCGGGGCAGAATCAGCCGAAGGCCTCGGTGACGGGTTCTTTTCACCCGGCACCTTGCCGAGCCGTAACACCACGACCCTGCGGTATTGCGTCGCGACCGTCAACGAGAGCGCCATCCCACGCAGGGCGATGATGGCCAGCAATACGCGAATGGCGGGC
>CAZEHT010000091.1:0-11409 GCA_964511995.1 uncultured Mycobacterium sp. | reverse complement strand
CGGCCTGATCGCGGATCGTTTCGCCTGTTGACGTTGCGCTGCCGGTACGCGTCTTATCGGGCACTCCCACGAGGACAACTGCCGCCAGTGCGGTGACGACGATCAAAACGGTTGTGTTGGTGGCCATATCGGCGGCTCACGTTGGTTGAGCGTGGTTTCGTTGCATGCGAGTCGGCGGGCACCAAATGGGTGTGTCCGGATCCGGGGGTTTTGAACTCGGCTGTGGCACCGCGCAGTTCGTGTCGCTGCCCCGCTGGTGGTGATTACAGACCCCGACTGCGAGCTTCGTCGGCTCGCCGGGAGTTCATCGAAGGTCGGCCGTGTGACCAGCGACCCGGTAGCCGATTTCGGTGCCGACCTATTGCGCCTTCACCGGTGCGCCGGTGCGCTGTCGGCTCGCTGCTGGTGTTCGAGCCGGGTGTCGCGGGATCGGTTGATGAACGCCATTTTACCGTGCAAGCGGACGGCTGCCCGTCGGGCCCGCGGCTTGCGGTGCGCCGCGCGCCGGAAAGGAGCACCCTCGGTTCCAGCAGCGCCACCGCGCCGACCAGGATCCCAAAGAGGAACAACGTGCCGGTCGACCCGGTGAGGTGATAGCCGAACACGCGGGTTTTCGGTCAGCGGGTGGGCCGCCCCTGCATTGCTCAACTCGCCCGCAATCGCGACGATCCCGGCCACGAGCCGAACAAACAAACCGACGATGACAAGCATTCAACGCCTCTCATCTGGTAGCAGACCTCCAGTACACACCAATTCGGCAACGCTGTCAACGTTGTTGACCGGAAGCGTTAACATACGACGTGGAGTGTGACAAGCCGAAGGGAAGTGCTGGCCGTGATGACAAAGCAGCCGACCGTGCCCGCAGCGGGCGCCGACCGAACTGACCCGGCGGCGGCAACCGCCCACCGTGCCGATGGTCCGGTCAGCCGGTCACTGATCCTGCAATCCGCACTGCGCATCATCGACCGTGACGGTGTCGACGGCCTGTCGATGCGACGCCTCAGCGACGAGGTGGGCCGCGATCCGACGGTGCTCTACCGGCACATACCGAACAAGGCGGCACTGCTCGACGGTGTCGCCGAGATCGTGCTCGGGCAACTACACGTGGACACCGCAGATCCGGACTGGGCGACCCAGCTGCGCACGGTGGCCCACGACTTCCGCCGGCTGGCGCTGGCGCACCCCAACGTGGTGCCGCTGTTGGTGACCCGGCCGCTGGCCACCCCGCTGGGCCTACGTCCTGCGGGGATGCTGCGCCCCCTAGAGGACATTCTGGCGCTACTGACAACCGCCGGCTTCACCGCCGACGATGCGCTACATATGTACCGGGTGCTCTTCGGCTACTTATACGGACACATCCTTACCGAGTTGCAGGAGGTCGTCGAGCGACCCGAGGAGACCGACGATGTCCTGCGCCTCGGTCTGCACCGGCTAACGATCACCGAGTTCCCCCAGGTGCGTGGGTTGGCGTCTGCCTTGGCCGCCTACGACGGCGCCGCCGAACTCGACCGCGCCCTCGATCTGCTGTTCATCGGCCTCACTGCCACCCTGACGGCTCCCGACGGGTCACCGAGATCCGGATGAGACGGTGCGAGCCGGTGCTCCCGCTACCCACCGCGTCTGGCGGCGCCAACGGGAACAGCGGCCCGAGCAGCAAAGGTAGCTACGGCAGTAAGCTGATCCCAGCATCATCCAACACCTGGATCTAACGCAAGTCTAACGCGGTCCAACCCTGGTGCCTCGCAAACCTCGGCACGTTTCAACCGATAGCTTCTGCGAGGTAGTCTGTCGGGCTCGGCAAACATTGCGGCACCGGAAGAAGATGCTCACCCTTCACCGCGACCAAGGACATCGACATCAGCGACGCAAGACGTCCTGGCCGAACTCGTGCTCAGCTGACCGTTCGGGCGCACAATTGGGGTGTCCGTCCAAACTCCGGGGAGCCGCGATGAGCGAGCAACTGTACGACTTTTTCGGCGGGATCTTCCGGCGGTACTTCAGACCCGACATCGACGCATATCCGCGAATGGGTGGAGCACTTGTCGAAAGGTTGCTCACTTTGACTGACGACGTCCCGGATCGATTGGCGCAGACCCGGCGCGCCGCAATGGTGTGGGGCAAAGCCGAAACCCCGAACGCCAGGATCACCTCGGAACTCTTTGTGATCACCCAAAACGGACTGATGTATGCCGCCGGGTTGAAGGAGTCGCGCCGGACGCTGTATTACCTGGCCACGCCGCCCGCGTTGTTCGATCCGTTTGTCGATCAGGTCGAGACCGCCGAACTGCGTGAGGGCGCGGTAGTCGTGGTGGACAGCCGGTTCGGCCACGATCTCGCATCCGCGCATCCCATGGACGCCGCGCTGCGCCGGATACTCGATGAGCACCTGGCGCTGCGGGTGGATCTGCCCGCGTAGCTATTTCTTCGCGCGGTGGTCGGCCTTTGAATCTGCACGCTGGGCCCATGGTCGCCCCAGCCGTCTGTGTGGGCCGCGTTGCGCCAAACATCTGGCGCCAGTGTCCCTAGATTGTCCCAAGACGCGCCGCGAAGGGAGGTGTCGGTAAGACGCTGGGAGACGATTCAAGCACTCTAAGTGCGCGGATGAGACGGTTAGGGACGCCGTTCAACGGTTTCGGCTTGCTTTACACACCAGCGGTCGGGGCTCGAAACCCTCCGCGCCGCGCCCACCATCGTTCATGCAGGTTAGCGCCGCGTTCGGCGGCGACTGCTCCCGCCGCCGCCCGGCCTGCGGGTGCTCAGTGACCCATGGGTATCCACGTTGGCGCGGGCGTCACGCCGAATGCCAGACGTCTCAGACGTCTCAGTCGTCGCAGCAATCGCAACCGCACGAGTTGTTACGGTCCGCCGGCGCCGCCGCGAGAACCGGTGAGGGACAGCAGGTGTCGCCGTTCCATGCCTGTCTGCCTTCCCTGGCGGCGATGGCGGCGATGACCAGCCCGGCAATCGGGTCGGCCCATGCCCATCCGAACAGGCTGTTGAGGACCAGGCCGACGAGCAGGGCCGCCGAAAGGTAGGTGCACAGCAGAGTCTGCTTCGAATCCGCCACCGCCGAAAGCGATCCGAGTTCTCGCCCGGCGCGGCGCTGGGCGTAGGACAGCACCGGCATGATGACCAAGCTGAGCGCAGCCAGCACGATACCCACCGTCGAGTGTCGGGCCTCGCCGACCCCGAGCAGTCCGCGGATGGCGTCGACCGTGACGTAGGTGGCGAGTCCGAAGAACGAGAACGCGATGATACGCAGCGCGACCTTCTCGCGCGCCTCGGGATCGCGCCCGGCGAACTGCCACGCCACCGCTGCCGCCGATGACACCTCGATGACCGAATCGAGGCCAAAACCGATGAGCGCCGTGGACGAGACACGCGTGCCCTCGGAGAGCGCCACGACGGCCTCGATGACGTTGTAGGAGATCGTGGCGGCGACGAAGACCCGGATGCGGCGGGCAAGCAAGGCCCGCCGGGAAACAGGCAGGGAAGCGCCGGCAGTGGATGCCATCAACCGCACCCGCACGCGGTGCCGTCGGGACCAACGCACTGGCAGTCGGGGTCGACCGCCAGGACCAGGCCCAGAAGGTCATCGAGAGCGTGGCCGATGCGTGCGTCCGCCAGCTCATAGCGCGTGCGCCGACCTTCTGGTAAGGCGACTACTAAACCGCAGCCGCGCAGGCACGCGAGGTGATTGGAGAGCGTCTGGCGTGAGACGCCGATCCGGTCGGCGAGGTCGGCGGGATAGCTTGGACCGGCGTTGAGGCTCAGCAGGATGCGCGTCCGTGTGACATCCGACAGCGCGTGGCCGAAGCGCGCGAGCGCGTCGGTGTGGGCGATCGTCCGCACGGGGAGACTATACATCGAACAATGTATTCACGAAATTCTGTATCAAATCGGACCCCGGTTCCGGACACGCCACATCGCCGAAACCGGACGCCGCGCAGGAAAAGTTGGAGTGACCACCTGCGCAACGTCGATCTGGGCGACACAGCGCGGCGACAGCGCGGCCCCAGGGCGATACCGCCGCCGGTTGGTCGTTCCGACACGCCCTCGATATGTGATGTGGTTCACTTCGATTGGGGGTCCCGGTAAGCCCCGCCGAAGGGGCGCTTACGCGCAGAGTGGGAAGACAACGGTGGGCAGGATGGCGATGGCTATCAAGGTCGACGCGGTGTTGGTTCGGACGCTGCTGACGACGATCCTGGGGCTCTGCCTCTGGGCGGCTCCGACGACCGGCACCGCCAGAGCCGACACGTTCGAGACGCTCATGGTGCCCTCCGCGGCGATGGGCCGTGACATCCCGGTCGCGTTCATGGCCGGCGGACCGCACGCGGCAGTGCTGCTAGACGCGTTCAACGCCGGCGGCGACATCAGCAACTGGGTCACGGCGGGTGATGCGATGGGCCAGCTCGCCGGCCGGGGCATCTCGGTGGCGGCGCCCGCGGGCGGTGCCTGGAGCATGTACACGAACTGGGAGCAGGACGGCAGCCGCCAATGGGAGACGTTCCTGTCCCAGGAGCTGCCGGACTGGCTGGCCGCCAACCGCGGCCTGGCACCCAACGGGCACGGCATCGTCGGCGCCGCTCAAGGCGGCTACGGGGCGCTCGCTATGGCGACGTTCCATCCCGACCGGTATCGCTTCGCCGGGTCGCTGTCGGGCTTCCTGACGCCGTCTTCGACCTTCATGAACGGCGCCATCACCGATGGCCTGATGCGATTCGGCGGAGTGGACACCCGCAACATGTGGGGCCTTCCCCAGCTCGGCCGCTGGAAGTGGCACGACCCCTACACGAACATCCCGCTGCTGGCGCAGAACAACACGCGGCTGTGGCTGTACAGCCCGCAGACGGTGACGTGCAGCGACCCGCCGGCGATGATCGGCTACTGCGATCAAGCGCAGGGCAGCAATCGCAGCTTCCACGAGGAATACCGCCGGGTCGGTGGCCGCAACGGGCACTTCGACTTCCCGGCCGGCGGCAACCATGACTGGTCGACCTGGGGCCCGCAGCTGGGCGCGATGTCGGGCGACTTGGCGGCGACGATCAGGTAGTCAGCAGATAACCGGGGCGTGCAAACACCCGGCCCGGGGGCTCAGGGCACGAACTCCACGTTGGACACCTTCGCCTCGTCGCCCACCTTCTGCACCGTGATGCGCATCCGCCACGCACGAGGGTTCGGGTCGGCCGTACCGGCGACAGACGTCCTGACGGTCACCGCTGCCAGCACCTGCGCTTGATCACCCGACATCGATTCGATCCCGGCCTCGGTGATCGATCCCTCAGACTTCGACTGAACCTGCTGGACGACCTGTATGAACGGTTGCGCCCGACGCTGAAAATCGTCGTAGAAGGTCCCGGTTGCGGAGTCCAGGATTCGCTGGACATCGGCGTCGGCGTGATTCCAGTCGATGGTGGTGAGGTTCAGTGCACCCTGCCTGGCGACCTGAAGGAAAACCTTGCGCTGTTGGTCGACCAGATGCGACTCGTATGCCCGGTACCCGAACCATCCCGCCAATCCCGCCAGCGCCACCACGATCACCAGCCCCGTGACGATCGCCAGCCGAACCCCCGGCATCCGCCTGGCCGGCGCCTCCTGCCGAGCCACCTCAGGTTCCTGCGCTCCGGCCTCGGCAGCCTCGTCGGTCTGGTCTACTTCGCGTTCGGTTTCCACGACCTCGGCGGGCGCCGGCTGCTCCTCCTTGTCTGTCGGCGAGGCGATCACCTCGCCGGGGGCAGCAGCATGTCCTGCCATGTGCGATCCTCCGTGACGTTGTGGCCCAGATCGGCCTGCCTATATATACGCCCGTCGGGACCAACGTACGTGCCGGTTGCCGGGTCGTATTCAGCGGCCGCGATAGGCGGCGTCGGGCCGGGAGGCTGCGCACCCGGCGGAGGTGGCGGAGGTGTGCCCGGAGGTAACTGCGGAACGGGCTGCCCGGACAGGGTGGCGTTCGGGTCGCCCTTCCAGTTGAAGCCGTCGTTGAGAGGGACGAAGTGCTCGTCGCTCTCGCACATTTTCGCCGTCGGTGCGCGCTTGTGCGGGACGGTCACGCAGGGCAGGTTGCGCGCACCGCGCACGTTGAACGGCCCATCCTGCGGCACTCGGCAGTACAGGTCTCCCTCGGGCCGGTCGGGGTAATCCTGCAAGGAGGGCACCCGCTGCTGCTGGGCGGGAAGAAAGCCGGTGGTACACGGCGGAGGGACGTTCAGGTTCAGGTTGAAGACCAGGTAGTCGCCCATGTAGTCCTGGACCGTGTTCCGCTTGGCCACGCCGACACCTTGCGTGATCGCGGTGCCCTGAGGCAGGAGCACCAGCAGTTGCTCAAGACTCGGCTGGTAGGCGACGGCGACCTCCCCGATCCTGACCAGGTTCGCCAGCACGATCGGCAGCGTGGGCCGCAGCCGATCGAACAGTGCCCGAACCTCCTCGGCAGCTCCGGGCCCCTTGTTCAGGATTCCGGCCACGGCGGCATCCTGGCTCTGCAGCTGGCCGCTGACGCTCGCCAGGTTGGCGGCCCAGGCCCGGATGGCGCCCCCAGTATCGGTCTGCGAATCCAGCACCGGCTTGGATTGGTCGATCAACGTCGTCAGCGAATCGAGGTTCGCGCGCGCGTCGATGGACAGCGCGGTGCCCGCGGTGACCAACCGGCGAAGCTCCGGCCCGAGTCCGCCGACGGCGACGTACGCTTCGTCGACGACCGTCTTCAGGTTGTCCTGTGGGATGGCCTCCAAGCCGACGTTGGTGGCGTCCAGCACCTTGTTGATGTCGGTCGGAACGCTGGTGCGGTCCCGGGGGATCAAACCGACGTCCTGCAACGACGGACCCTCGCCGCTGCGGGGGAGCAGCTGCACGTACTGCTCGCCGACCGCGGACACGCTGTGCACCTGGGCGTCGAGGTCGGCGGGAATCCTGGTGTTCGAGTTCAGCGACAGGACCGCTTCCACGCCCGTATCGGTGAGCCGAACGCTTTGGACCGTGCCGACCTCGACGCCGCGATAGGTGACGTTGCTCCTCGAATACAGCCCGCCCGACTGTTCCAGCTCCATGGTCACCCGATACTGGCCGATGCCCATGAGTGCGGGCACCCGCATGTACCTGAAGATCATGATGCCGAGGGCGACGGCCGCCAGGAGAGCGAAAATCGCGATCTGGATGAGGATTCGTCGAGTCAGAACCATCTCACGGCCCCTGGTCCCACCGGTACGGAATGATCAACGGGTTGCCTTTGGTGTACGGGCTGGGCATCTGGCCGATTGTCCGCCCCCACTGCAGCTCGAGTTCGGTCAAATCGCCCTCCCACCGGGTGCCGGTGAACAATCCGGCGTCGAGCCTGCTCAGGGTCATGTCGACGATCAACGTCAGGTTGGCGTAGTCGCCGCGCATCCAGTTGGTGAGCGTCTCCTTGGGGAACGGGAAGGTGGGCAGGAAGCTCAACGCGCGGGTGAGCGCGGGCCCGGCGTCGGCCAGCGACTTCAGCACCGGCCCGAGATCCCTGAGTTCCTGGATCAGCGCTTCCTTGGTCTGGTTGACCGAGTCGGCTGCCAGCGCACTGAACTTGCCCAGCGCAGCGAGCGCCTCGGCCAGGTTCTCGCGCTCGTCGCGCAGAACCGCGAGCGCATCCGGGACGGTCCGTAAAGCCCTGTCCAGCACGGGCTTTTGAGCGGCGAACTGGCCGACCAGGTTGTCCATGCTTTCGGCGGCGGCGATGATGTCGTTCTTCTGGTCGTCCAGATGGCCGATGGCCTGGTCGAGCTGCTCGATCAGGCTGCGTACGTCGTTCTCGCGGCCGGCGAAGGCGGTGCTGAATGCGTCGGTGATGTCGTAAAGGTTGCCGATCCCGCCGCCGTTGAGCAGCATCGCCACCGCGGCGAGCGCCTCCTCGGTGCTCGGGAACTTGCCCGCCGACGACAAGGGGATCAGCGAGTCTTGGTGCAGCTTTCCCTCGGACGGTACGTCGGCCGGTGGGGCCAGCTCGATATGCAGGGAGCCCAGAAGACTGGTCTGCCCGAGCTTGGCCGTCGCATTGGCGGGCAGATCGACGTTGCCGTTCAGTGTCATCGTCACGAGCGCGTGCCAGCCCTCACGCTCGATTTTAGTGACGGTTCCGACGTTAACGTCGCCGACTCGGACGCGCGAGTTGGGCTCGATGTTGTCGACATCGGGCATCTGGGCACGGATCGTGAACGCGCCGGGACCCGTGCCCTTAATGCCGGGCAGCGGAACCGAATTGAGTCCTCGCCAGCCGCCACAGCCGGACACGGTTGCAGCCACCACGGCCATGCCGGCCGCGATGGATATCCACCGGCCCCGCCTGGTGGTCTGTCTGATGGTGTGCCTCATGGTCCCACTCCCGGCGGCACCATGAGCCCGTGCAGACCATCAGCCGGGTTCGGTGTGATGGGCGCTTCCGCGGCCAGCGGGGGACCGCCGACCGGCGCTGCCATACCGTCCGGCGGTGCCACACCGTTTGGAGGCGCCACACCTCCCGGCGACGATTGCGGCGGAATGTAATCCGGCCGCAGCCAGTCTTCGCTGTAGGTCAGCTCATTCGGCCGAGTCGTAGCGCCGACGAGGAGGTTCTGGCCGATCGGCGGGAAGTTGTACTGGCGATTCTTGATGATCGGCGCCAGGTATTGCACGCACAACTTCGCCGACTGTTCGGCGCCCAGACGCGACGCCGCCTGAATGGCGCCGCACAGGAAGGAAATCGGATTGGCGAAGTTGTTGAGCATCGGCACGGCGCTGACCGCGCCCTGGGCCGGTTGCCAGATGTTGACGTAGTTCTGCAGCGTGGTGGGCGCCACGTGCAGCACCTGCTTGACGTCGTCGAGGCTGTCGGTGAGCGCCTGGGTCACGCCCGCCAGCTTGTCGGACGTCGTCCCCAGGGCCTCGCGATTATCCGCGACAAAGGTTTGAATCTCGCCGACGACGTCGTTGAGGTCCCGCACGGCGTTGGCGACGTCGTCCGGATCGTCGGCGATGAGGCCGGTCACGGTCGCCAGGTTCTGGTTGAGCTGACTCATCACATCGGTACTGTCCTGCAGCGCCGACACCAGGATCGCCAGATTCTTGACCGTCGAAAAGATGTCGGTGCTGTGATCGCCGAGGGCCGAGAAGGCTTGCGACAATTTGACGACGGCATCGCGGATGTCGGCCCCCTGCCCGCGCAGGTTGTCGGCGGCGGTGTTGATGACCGAGCCGAGAGGGCTCACGCCACCGGGCTCGGTCGGCTGAAACTCCGCGGCAAGCTTCGCCAGATTCTGGCGTACATCGTCCCACTCGACCGGTACCGCGGTGCGCTCCCGTGGGATGACCGCGTTGTCGCCCATCACCGGCCCACCGGTGAAAGCGGGGGTGAGCTGAATCGCGCGGGTGCTGACCACTGTCGGGGACAGGATCGCCGCCATCGCGTCGGCCGGCACCCGGTACTTGCTGTCGAACCAGAACGAAACCTTGACCGATTCAGGCTGCGGCTCGATCGCGGTGATCTTGCCGACGGGCACGCCGAGAATGCGGATGTCGTCGCCGACGAAGACACCGTTGCTGTTCTCGAAGTATGCAACGACCTTGGTGCGGTTGGCGGATTCGGTCCGCAGCATCACCGTCACCCCGGCCACCAGCAACAGGATCAGCGGCACGGCCACCCAGAGCCGGGCGCGGGGGCTCATTGCTCGGCTCCCGCGGGAGGAGGCGAGGGTGGCTGCTCACCCGGTGCCGGGACGAAAACCGGAGACGGTGTCGGCTCCGGGATGGACGCCAGCCCGGGTGGTGCCAGGGCCGGCGGTCCCGGCGGCGGCCCACCCGGCGGCGGGGCGGGCAGCGGCTCTCGGTACGGGTAGCGCGGATCGCCGGGATTGCCGGTGATCGCGTCGGGAAGAGTCAGGTGCGGTTCGCCGCCTTGCCCGGTCCGCGGGAAGGGCACCGGCAGCGCCGGCGTCCCCGGCTGGCCGACTGGCGGGTCGACGCGCTGCGAGGGGAGCAGCACGTTGGGGTCCAGGCCGAGGTCGGAGAAGGCGGCGTCGATGAACGGTTGGAGGAACTGCCCGGGCAGCAGATTGGCGACGTACGTCTTGAAGAACGGACCGGTCGAGACCGATTCGCCCAGCGACATCGAGTACGTGCCAAGCAGTTTGATCGACTTCTGCAGGCGCTCCCGGCGGTTGTCCAGAATCGTCAGCACCCCGTTGAGCTTGTCGAGCGCGGGCCTCATCGTGGCGCGGTTGTCGGCGATGAACCCGTGCAAATTCTTGCTGAGCGCCGAGATGTTGGCGGAAATCTCATCGACCGCGGCGCTTTGGCTCCTCAGCTCGGCCAGCAGTGCGTTCGTATCGGTGACGAGGTTGACGATCTGGTCGCTGCGCTCGGCGAGCACGGTCGTGGCCTTGTTGGCGTTGGCGAGCAGGCCCCGCAGGTTTTCATCACGATCGTTGAGAGACTGCGAGAATCGGGCCACCCCCTCCAGCGCGACCCGCAGCTGCGGTGGGGTCTCGGAGAACGTCTCCGCCAGGACCCTCAGCGAGTCCGACAACTGGACCGTGTTCAGACCGCTGATCGTGGTGGCCAGCTCACCCATCGCATCGGGCAGTTGATACGGCGACCGGGTTCGTTCGAGCGGAATCGGGCCGTCCAGCTGACCGTCACCGCGGGCGATGACCTCGACCATCTTCGTGCCGAGCAGACCCCTGGTCTTGATCGCTGCCTCCGTGCGATCGCCGAGTCGGATGCCCTTGTCGACGGTGAACTTGACCACCACCCGCGGCCCGTCCAACTCGATGGCCGACACCTCACCCACCTGGAAACCGGAAACCTGAACAGGCACCTCGGTGGTCAGCCCTCCCGCATCGGCGAAGTAGGCGGAGTAGTCCTTGCCGGACTTGAAGAACGGCAGTTTGTCGTACTGCAACGACCCCAGCACGATGCCGGCGGTGATCGCCAGGCCGACGGTGCCGACGACGATCTGGTTTCGCTCAGCGAAGGATTTCACCTGGGTGCACACCTCCCCGTTGGCTGGCCGGCGACCTTGACATATACCGGCTGGCCGCCCTTGCCGTTGAGCTTGAGCACGATGTCGCACAGATAGAAGCTGAAGAAGTCGCCGTACATACCCTGTCGTGCCAGCACTTGATATGCATCCGGAAGCGTGTTGATCAGGTTGTCGAAGTACTCGTGGTCGGCCACCACGATTCCGGCGGCGCGGTCGGCCTCCTGGATCGTCTTGGCAAACGGCGGACGGGACTGCTCCAGGAGATCCGAGATGGTGTGTGCGGCAGCGTTGGTGTACGCCACGCCGTTGCGAATGTCCTCTTTGCGGTCCTCGAGGCCGTCGACCAACTCGGCGAGCGCACCGACCGCTTTGGCGAATTGGTCGCTCTGGTCACCGAGTGATCCGAGCACCACGTTGAG
>CAZEHT010000090.1:0-16195 GCA_964511995.1 uncultured Mycobacterium sp. | reverse complement strand
CGACGACGCACCACGCACGACTCATGACTTGA
Organism: uncultured Mycobacterium sp.; assembly: GCA_964511995.1. Lineage (GTDB taxonomy): Bacteria > Actinomycetota > Actinomycetes > Mycobacteriales > Mycobacteriaceae > Mycobacterium. The sequence goes on along the minus strand of CAZEHT010000090.1, from coordinate 16,163 downwards.
CACGACCTACAGCCGGCTAGCGGGCGATGGTCGGATATCGCGGCTTCGGTTTGATCGCGCCGCCGCCCGTGGTGTAAAAGCGGAAGATGACCACGTTCGACCGCGACGCCGATAATTCGATTCCGCATCTGCGGCAATTCCCGGCCGGGCAGACGGAGACGGCTCAGGAGTCGAGGTTTTCGCGGCCCAGTGCCGATACCCGACGATGAGTATTCGAAAGCTCGTGGTTGCGGTGTGCGTTGTGACCATGATCATCACCGGTATCGGTCTGGCGATCGTCCTGCTCACCCAGAAGGATGATTCGACGCCGACCACCTCGCCGACTCTGTCGCGTATTGCCACCGCTCCCCGGATCCCAACCCCCCAGGAATTCAAGGTCGGCGTACAGGTCACCGACCAGCGGTGCGCGGAGACCGGCGTCTGCACCTATACCTATTCGATCCAGCCGATGTACGTGGGCAAGCATCCCCTTCCCGACCAGGTTTTCACCGTGTTCTACGAGGTCGCGGGAGGCACAGCGGTGCAAACCGGCGACTTCACGGTGAGTGACGGGCAGACCCGCGTCTACACCGACGTGAAAATCGACGGAGCCCCCGGAGCGCAGCTGCAGGCGACGGTGACCCGTGTCAGCGCGGTGGCCGGGCCCGTCGTTCCCGGCTCGTCTCAGCCAGCCAGTCCCGCTGATCCCTCTGGTTCCCCCTGAGCGGGAGACGTCAGCTGACCGGCCCGGCAACCAGGATCAGCTGCGCGTTTCGCGGCACACCCGCGCCGTCGATCCAGTTGAAGTCGATGGTGTTGCCCGGGTAGCGCTGATCGAGTAGCCCGGTGAGGGTGTTGGCGGAGTCGATCCGAACGCCGTCGATCGTCGTGATGACGTCGCCGGGGCGCACGCCCACCTGGTCAGCCGGGCCTCCGCGAAGGACCGAGCGCACCGGTAGGCCCTGGCGGTTCGTGGGTACGCCGCCGCTGATACCGATGCCGATCATCGCGGAAGGGCCGATGTGAATCGTTGGCGATGGGACGCCGGAACGGATCTGGTTGGCGATATCCAATGCCCGGTTGATCGGAATGGCAAAACCTTGGCCCCCTGGCGTGGCCTCGCCGTTCATCTTGAAGGTCAATGTTGCCGCCGCGTTGAGGCCCACCACCTGCCCGGCCGCGTTGACCAGCGCGCCGCCGGAATCGCCCGAACGCAGGTTCGTGGACGACTCGATCATGCCGTCGAGTCGGTGCTTGCTGCCGCTGAGTTCGTCCTCTGCGTCGATAGCGCGACTCAACGAGGTCACCGTGCCCGCTTCGTGGGTGAGCGGATGCCCCGTTCCGTTGGCGTTGCCGATCGTCAGGACGGGGTCGCCCAACGTCAGGGTGTTGGAGTCGCCCAACGGCGCCACCGGCAGGCCGCTCGCGCCGCGCAGTTGCAGGACCGCGATATCGTCACCGCGGTCGTAGCCGATGATGTCGGCATCGTAGGTCTGACCGTTGGCCATGCTGACCGCTTTGATCGCGTTGGCGCCCTGAACGACGTGGTGGTTGGACAGCACCTGCCCCTCCGGGCTGAGCACGATGCCCGTGCCGTTGCCCACGACGCCCTGAAACTCGACCAGGGTCGTGATCTGTACCAACCCCGGCTCGACCTGGGCCGCCACCGAGCCGGGATCGAGTGGCGCAGCGAGCGCCGTCGACACCGGATTTGCCAGGGGGGCGATCAAGGTGAGTAATACGGTGCCCAGCACATAAAGCGCCGTGTTGCACCGCACGGCGCCCTGTCGGCGTCGTTTTTCGGCCATGACTTACCTCTCGGCGGGACGCAACGGATTGTTACGAATCCATCTTGCCTGCCTCGCCGAATGCACCGCGCAGCATTGCCCCGCAGAGGCCACTCGGATGCCTGCGGGGGCCCGGGACGGGGCGTGTAGGGACGGGGCGTGTATCAGTCCGACAGGGCCACGCCGCCGCGCCTGCCCCATGCTGCGGGCCTCCGGTTGAGCAGGCCCCGGCGGGGTGGCACGAGGTCGGCATCGTCATCGGAAGAGTCTTGGTGGTCGAGCGCTTCTGGCGGCTCTGAGAGGTCGCCGATTTCGTCGGCGCCGTCCCTGTGGTCGGTCGCCGCCGCGGGGGCTTCGGCATCGTCGGTCTCCGGGCTGTCCGGGATGTGGACGTCCTCGCTCTCGGCGCCGGTCGTGGCGTCGCCCGGTTGACCCGAAGCCTCTTTGCCGGTTCTGCGGCCAATCCGCTGTTTCGTCGACCGGAGCGGCTTAGGTGGCCTGGGCGCCGACTCCGCGGCGAACGCGGTGTAGAACGCGATGAGGCCCAGGACCGCCAGCGTCGCGGCTGCGCCGTACGCGCCGAATAGCCAGACGCCGGCCTTGTCCAGGCCGAGACGCCATTCGGTGATAGCCGTGGCGATGATGACCAGCGCCGCTGCCGCTTGGGCGACGATCGACCAGATGCGCAGGGTCAAGGCCAACTGCGGCGTGCCGAACTCCAGGCGACGGCTCCGGCCCAGGTTGAGCAGAACAGGCAACGCGGTCAGTGCCAGCAGGATGCCGGTCAAGATCCGCAGCACCAAGCCGGTGGTCGGCGAAACATGCCCTGCGAACTCCGGCCAGCGCGGCAAGACAAAGAGGAAATACAGACCGCCGGCCAGGACGAAGGACAGCGCGTGCCAGACAACTACGATGCTGCGTCGCATCCTTCTCCCTTGTTAATGTCGGACCGGGGAGTCTTCGGCGGCGCCACCCCGGCGCACTGCGGAGGATGCGGGATTTGAACCCGCGAGGGCTGTTAACCCAACCCGCGTTCCAGGCGAGCGCCATAGGCCACTAGGCGAATCCTCCGTCGGCAATGGTAACCGAGGACTCTAACCGGTCGAGCACGGCCGGGTAACGGGTAACAGCAGATCGACAGGAAAAGCGCGCATCTCGCCGATATTCCGGCGCCAGCCCCGCGCCGGCCGGGCGGGCTGGGGCAGGCCCCAGCCCGGCGGGCGGTGGTATTACACTCGCCCCTGGACCCCGTGCGGCGTCTATCCTGTGAACTCCCCCAGGGCTGGAAGGCAGCAAGGGTCAACGGGCTCTGGCGGGTGCGCGGGGTCCCCGATACTTCTCCGAGTGCCCGGCTTGTGAAAGGCCCACGGTGGCGTCGTTTACCTCGCTCGGCCGCGCTGACCTGCTCGCCGAGCACGAGCGGCAATTGCAGAACTACGCCGGGCTGAAGGCCAAGGGCCTCAAGCTGGACCTCACGCGCGGTAAGCCGTCGTCAGAGCAACTGGACCTGTCCAACGCGCTGTTGAGGCTGCCCGGCGACGACTATCGCGACGGTGAAGGCGTTGACACCCGGAACTACGGCGGTCTGCACGGCTTGTCGGAACTGCGGAAGATCTTCGGTGAACTGCTCGGCCTCGCCGTGCAGAATCTGATTGCCGGAAACAACGCCAGCCTGGAGATGATGCACGACGTCGTGATGTTCTCGATGGTGCACGGCGGGGTCGACTCGCCGCGACCCTGGATCGAGGAGCGTCTCGAAGGCGGAGGAGTGAAGTTCCTGTGTCCGTCGCCGGGTTACGACCGCCATTTCGCGATCACGGAGACCCTTGGCATCCAGATGGTGCCGATCCCCATGCGCGAGGACGGCCCCGACGTCGACCTCATCGAGGAACTCGTCGAGGCGGACCCCGCAATCAAGGGGATGTGGTGCGTCCCGGTGTACTCCAATCCGACCGGGACCGTCTATTCGTGGGAGATTGTGCGCCGTCTCGTTCAGATGCGTACTGCTGCAACCGATTTCCGGCTCTTCTGGGACAACGCCTACGCGGTTCACACGCTTACGCACGAATTTCCGCGGCAGGTCGATGTTCTGGGCTTGGCGGCACAGGCCGGCAATCCCAACCGGCCGTACGTCTTCGCATCGACGTCGAAGATCACGTTCGCCGGTGCGGGGGTGAGTTTCTTCGGCGGGTCGCTGGGCAACATCGCGTGGTATCTGCAGTACGCGGGGAAGAAGACGATCGGGCCCGACAAGGTCAACCAACTGCGGCATCTGCGGTTCTTCGGTGACGCCGACGGCGTGCGCCTGCACATGCATCGCCATCGGCAATTGCTGGCTCCGAAGTTCGCGCTGGTGGCCGAGGTCCTTCAGGATCGCCTGGGGGATTCGAAGGTCGCCTCGTGGACCGACCCGAAGGGGGGCTATTTCGTCAGCCTGGACGTGCTTCCCGGTACCGCCAAACGCACGGTGGCTCTGGCCAAGGACGCCGGCATCGCCGTCACAGAGGCAGGGGCGTCCTTTCCGTACCGAAACGATCCCGAAGACAAAAACATTCGCATCGCCCCCACGTTCCCGTCGCTGCGCGACCTGCGGGAGGCCGTCGATGGCCTTGCCACGTGCACATTGCTGTCGGCGACCGAGGCGTTGCTGGCCGAGCTGGACTGACTGAGCCTGAGGCGGCCAGGTCCGCGGCGGCCGACATCCGCCACAGCTTGCGTCCGAGGGTGTCGGTAGCCTGCTGACGTGGCTCTGTACCGCAAGTATCGGCCCGCAACCTTCGCCGAGGTGGTCGGGCAGGAGCACGTCACCGCGCCGCTTTCTACCGCGTTGCAGGCGGGACGCATCAATCACGCCTACCTGTTCTCCGGCCCGCGTGGCTGCGGTAAGACGTCGTCGGCTCGGATCCTGGCCCGCTCGCTGAACTGCGTGCGCGGCCCTACCCCCACCCCCTGCGGCGTGTGCGATCCCTGCGTGTCGCTGGCACCGAACGGACCCGGAAGCGTCGACGTCGTCGAACTCGATGCCGCCAGTCATGGTGGCGTCGACGACACCAGGGAGCTGCGTGACCGGGCTTTCTATGCTCCGGCGCAGTCCCGATATCGGATTTTCATCATCGACGAAGCGCATATGGTCACCACGGCGGGTTTCAACGCGCTGCTGAAGATCGTCGAGGAACCTCCGGAGCACCTCATCTTCGTGTTCGCGACCACCGAGCCGGAGAAGGTCCTGCCGACCATCCGGTCGCGCACACATCACTACCCGTTCCGGCTGTTGCCGCCCCGGACGATGAGAGCGCTGATCGCAAGGATTTGCGCGGCCGAAGATGTCGAGGTCGACGACGCGGTCTACCCCTTGGTCATTCGCGCGGGCGGTGGCTCTCCGCGAGACACGCTCAGCGTGCTCGACCAATTACTCGCCGGCGCGAACGGCCGGCGAATCGCCTACCAGCGTGCACTGGCGTTACTGGGGGCCACGGACGTCGCGCTGATCGACGACGCCGTGGAGGCGTTGGCCGCCAGTGACGCGGCCGCGTTGTTCGGTGCCGTGGAGTCGGTGATCGACGCCGGCCACGACCCTCGCAGGTTTGCCACCGACTTGCTGGAGCGGTTTCGGGATCTGATTGTGCTGCAAGCCGTTCCGGACGCCGCGTCACGTGGTGTCGTGGAAGCGCCCGAGGACGAACTCGATAAGATGCGTGACCAGGCAGCTCGCATGGGCGCCGCCACGCTGACCCGGTACGCAGAGGTCGTGCATGCCGGGCTGGGCGAGATGCGTGGGGCCACGGCACCGCGGCTGCTGCTGGAGGTGGTCTGCGCCAGGCTGTTGCTTCCGTCGGCCAGCGACACCGAGTCCGCCTTGCTGCAGCGGGTCGAGCGCATCGAAACGCGGCTGGACCTGTCGATTCCCGCGGCTGAGGAATTTGTCGCGCGGCCACCCAAGCAGTACGTTCGCCGCAACGGGCCGCCCGCCCAGCCTGCTGCGATGCGGCCGGAAGCCGATCCCGCGCCCGCGCCTCCTGGCGAGGAGCCGCAGCCCGCTGTGCAGGTACCGCAGCCCGCTGTGCAGGTACCGCAGCCCGCTGTGCAGGTACCGGAGCCCGCTGCGAGTACCGCTCCCGCTTCGTCCCCGCCTTCGCGGCCCGCCGCGCGGACCGCCCCCACCGAACCCAGTGCCGCCGCGGTACGCAGTATGTGGACGACGGTGCGCGAGAAGGTCCGGCAGCGCAGCCGAACCACCGAAGTGATGCTCGCGGGCGCGACGGTACGGGCGGTTGAGGGAAACACGCTGGTCCTCGTGCACGAGTCGGCTCCGCTGGCCAAGCGGCTTGGTGAGCAGCGCAACGCCGACGTCATCCGGGAGGCGCTCAAAGACGCCCTCGGCGTGGACTGGCGCGTGCGGTGTGAGGCCGGTGCGGCGCCGCAAGTCGAAGCCGGTGCGATACCGGTCGGCGAGGAGCGCCACGAGCCAGCTCAGCGGACCGACGAGGACAGCATGATCGCCGAGGCTGCGGCGGGTGATGCCGACACCGGTGCGCGGCGAGACCCCGAGGAGGTCGCGATCGAATTGCTGCAGAGCGAACTCGGCGCACGTCGGATCGACGGTTAGCTCAACAGTCCCGTGGTAATTGCGCCGACCGCGAGTTGGCCGTCGGCAGCCGCGATCACCGGGTCTTCGTCAGGGTCGTTTCGGTGAACTGACTCGCGGAACGCCGTGGTGCCCTGGCCGTGGTGCCCTGGCCGAGGTGGCATCGCCGTGATCGTTGTGTAGTAACACGAATGCCCGTGGTCATTGACTGAGATCTTATGAATCGACTTGCGTTTGGAAGGAACGCGTCCGCGACTGTCCGCAGTTCGGGTTTCGCGAATCGCTGCGGTAGTGGTGGACTGCGTTGTCGCTGTCCCGGGTAGCAGGCTCGTGATGGCGTGTTATGGCGACCACCACGGCCGCATCGGCAATCCGCCGTCACCACCGCGGTCATCCAGCTTGACGGCCAACGTCTGATGTAGCTGGATCGCGTTGTTCTCGAAACCAAGCCGTGAACCCGCCATGTACAACCCCCACACCTTGGCCGTGGGCAGTCCCACTTCGGCCACCGCTTCGTCCCAGTCTGTGACGAGGTTGCGACACCAGTCCCGCAGTGTCATTGCGTAGTGGGTGCGCAGGTTCTCATCGTGGAGCACTTCCAGCCCGACATTCTGGGCCGCGGAGATGATGCGCCCCGACCCTGCGAGCTCACCGTCCGGGAATACGTAGCGGTCGATGAATCCCCCCGCGGCCGCGACCGACGTGCCGTCGGGTCGGGTGATGCAGTGGTTGAGCAGCAATCCGCCGTTCCGCAGTTTCGACCGCAGGAAACGGAAGTATCCGGGGTAGTTGGCCACCCCGACGTGTTCGGTCAGCCCGATCGACGACACCGCGTCGAAACCGGTCTCGGCGATACCGCGGTAGTCGCCGTGGCGGATGTCTGCCAGCGCGGACAGTCCCTCGTCGGCGATGGCGCTGCGCGCCCAGTCGGCTTGCTCCGCGGAGAGCGTCACGCCGACCACCTCCACGCCGCGTCGGGCGGCGTAGCGCACCATGCCTCCCCACCCGCAGCCGACGTCGAGCAGTCGGTCACCCTCGCGCAGCCTGAGCTTCTCGAATACCAGCCGGTACTTGTTGTCCTGGGCTTCCTCAAGTGACGCTTGCGGCGTCGGATAACACGCGCAGGTGTAGGTCATCGAAGGCCCGAGCACGTGTTCGTAGAACACGTTGGACACGTCGTAGTGATGACGGATCACATCGGCGGCCCGGTTTTGCCGGCTCCGAACGGCCCGTACCATGCGGCGCCACTTGGGCATCGCCTCCTGCGGCGGCGGCGCGATCGGCTTCAGGTGCTGCAATCCGATCGACCGGACGATGTGCGCGAGGACCCTTGCGGACGGCCGTTTGAGCTCCAACTCGTCCGCCATCGTCCGCAGCAGCGGGTACGGGTCACCAGGGTGCACACCCCTGAGTTCGAGATCGCCGGACACGTACGCGCGTGCTATACCGAGATCTCCCGGTGCCGTGGTCAAGTAGGTCGTACCGCGGGGGCTGTTGAGTTCCAATCCCAGTTCGGCATCGTCGGGCCCGGCCGAGCTGCCGTCGTAAGCGGTGAATTTCACCGGCAATTCGTTGCCGTCGGCGAACAGCTCCAGAATCTCGGCCAGTGTCAGCCTGCCCGTGGTGTGGTCTTTGAACGTCGTCACTTTCGCTGTACCGCCTTCGCATAGAGATCGAGCAACCGTGAGTCGGGGTCGTAGCGCTTCTTTGCCGCTGTATAGGCCTGGCCGCCATAGAGTTCGTCGAATTCCTCAGGTGTGTAATAGGCATCCGAATACAACGACTTGTGGCCGTCGAATTCGCGAAGCTTCGCCTCGATCATCCGATTGGTATACCCACATGACGGCCCAACCGGCACCGACGACCAAAAACCGATGTTGACATACGTTTTGCGGGGTCGAATTGGGTATAGAGGCCACCCGGAACTGTCGCGTAACCTCAACGGGCACAACCATATCGGTTCGATGGGGACCGTTTTTTCGAACCAGTGGAGAAAATCCGCACACCGGTCGAGGGGCACCTCGACGTCCTGTACCACCCGCTCGCGTGCCGGCCGGCCGTGCCATTTCTCGATGCGGTCGCCGAGGTGGAAGCGGTGGTCGTAGCCGATCAGCTTCCAGTAGAAACTGCTGCGGCGGTACCGTTTCGGCCACCACCGCCGGATCGCCGGGTGCTGCGCCCCGAGTGCCCGCGAACACCAGAACCAGTCGGTGTCCCAGCGCCACAGATAGTCGTGGATGGTAAGGCGGTCGTGTTTTTCGGCCCCGTTGAGTCCGGGGTGCCGGATCGAGCGGTAGTAGATGTGCTGACCCGTGTAATCGCTGACGGCGCCGGGTCGGCGGGTCTGTGTGCCGAGACACAGATACGATTCCCCGGCGCTGAACACCACGCCGTCGACGTAGTCGACACGTACGCCGTCGTACTGGCCCGTCTCGACGATCCTGTCCATTGCGGCCACGAGATCGGTAAGTTCGTCGAAGCGCAAGTGGGTAACCGCGACGAACGGTGACACGTGTTCCAGCTCGATCCGGAGTCTCACCGAATAGCCAAGGGTGCCGTAGGAATTCGGGAAGGCACGGTACAGGTCGGCGTGTGAAGTCGGTGAGGCGGTGACGATTTCGCCCGCTCCGGTGAGGATGTCCATGTCCAGCACCGATTCATGTGGCAGGCCGTTTCGAAACGAAGCCGACTCGATCCCCAATCCGCTTACCGCGCCGCCCAATGTGATGGTCTTGAGTTGCGGTACCACCAGCGGAGTCAGTCCGTACGGCAGTGTCGCCGCGACCAGATCCTCGTAGGTGCACATGCCCGCGACGTCGGCGATTCGGCGCTGCGGGTCGATACCGATGACGTTTCTCAGCCCGGACGTGTCGAGGCCGCGCGCGTGACGAACTTCCCGCGCGCGGAAAAGGTTCGATGTCGGCTTGGCCAGGCGGACGGTGGTACCGGAAGGGATGTCACGGTAGCTGGCCAGCAGTTTCTCCACCCCTGCGGCGTGCATCGGTAGTCCATCCCTTCACCTCAGCAGACACACATATACGCTAGTCGGCGGTCGCCGCCGATGCGACGTGTGCGGCTGCCGAGTCGTTCTCCCAGCATCACCCGCTACACAAGGAGTCTTCCCAATGGGACAGGTAAGCGCGGCAAGCACGGTCCTGATCAATGCCGCACCCGATGCCGTTCTGGCGGCCGTGGCCGACTACGCCACCGTCCGGCCAAAGATCCTGCCGCCGCAGTACAGCGGGTACCGGGTATTGCAGGGCGGTCGCGGTGCGGGCACCGTCGCCACCTGGAAGCTCCAGGCCACCAAATCGCGTGTCCGAGATGTCAAGGCCGCCGTGGATGTCGCGGGGCGGACGGTCATCGAGAAGGACGCGAATTCATCCATGGTGATCAACTGGACCGTCGCACCCGCCGGTACCGGCTCGACCGTTACCATCAAAACGTCCTGGACCGGCGCGGGTGGAGTGAAGGGATTCTTCGAGAAGACGTTCGCCCCGCTGGGCCTGAAGAAGATCCAGGCGCAGACATTGGAGAACTTGAAGAAGCACGTCGAGGGCTCGGGGCTCGCCGCGAGTTAGCCTCAACCTCGCCGGCTGAGGTTAAGTGGTGCGCTGCGGCTGGGTGGCCAGGAACGCCACAACCCCCTTCACCACGGCGTCTGCATACTTCTGCTGCCCCTCGGGTGTCTTCATGAGCGCGGAGTCGGCGGGGTTCTTCATGTTGCCGAGTTCGACCAGAATGGACGGGTACTGCGCGAGGTTGAGGCCGGCAAGATCGGCGCGGCCGTACAGTCCGTTGGTGCCGATGTAGTTGGCCGCCGGAATGCCCGATGCGGCGAGTTGGTCGCGCATGGTCTGGGCGAATCTCAAGGACGGCCCAGCCTGGGTCACGTTGAGTGGCGGAGCCGAGTAGTTGACATGGAATCCACGCCCGTTGGCCGGTCCGCCGTCGGCATGGATCGACACCACGGCATTGGGCGCGAGCTTGTTCGCCATGTCGGCGCGCTCGTCGATGCACGGGCCGAGCGCGTTGTCATTGCCCCGCGACATCGCCGTACGTACACCGAGTTGGTTGAGCAGGGCACGGATCCGCAGCACGGTCTGCCACGTGAAGGTGTGCTCGGGGAATCCGTCCTCGGTGGACGTACCGCTGGCCTGGCAGTCCTTGGTGCCGCCGCGCCCGTTGGGCACCTGACGGCTGATCGACCCGTCGTTTGCGCCGTTGTGGCCCGGATCCAGGAAGACGATCATCCCGGCGATGTTGGCGGGGGCGGCCGGCGAACCCGGTGCGAAGGCCACCGAGGCCGCGACGAGTAGGCCCGCGGTGACCGGAGCGCAGGCACGCTGGGCTAGCGGCACGTGCCGCGACGAGCGCCGGCGGGAAGCGTTCAACACCTGCGCCACGGTAGTCGGCGCCCTACTAGGCTTGAAAGACCGCGGCCGCAGGGTTGTGGATGCGCAACCAAGTCGAGACCGAGACGCAAGGGGACCGTCATGCAGCCCGGAGGCACACCCGATATGTCGGCGTTGTTTGCGCAAGCACAGCAGGTGCAACAGCAGCTTATGGAAGCGCAGGAGAAACTGGCGGCCGCCGAGGTGCATGGCCAGGCCGGCGGGGGACTGGTCCAGGTGACCATGAAGGGCAGCGGAGAGGTGGTCGCCGTCGCGATCGACCCCAAGGTCATCGATCCTGCCGATCCCGAAACGCTGCAAGATCTCATCGTGGGTGCGATTGCCGACGCCGCCAAGCAGGTGACGATCCTCACGCAAACCCGGCTCGGCCCGTTGGCCGGCGGAATCGGCGATGCTCTCGGGCTGCCGGGCTTCTGACGTCGACTCCATGTTTGAAGGCCCGGTCCAGGATCTGATCGACGAACTCGGCAAGCTGCCGGGTATCGGTCCCAAGAGTGCTCAGCGCATCGCGTTTCACCTGCTGTCGGTGGCCCCACCGGAGATCGACAGGCTCACCGCCGCGCTCGGCCGGGTGCGCGACGGGGTGACGTTTTGCGAGGTGTGCGGCAACGTGTCCGACTTACAGCGGTGCCGGATCTGCAGTGACGTCCGCCGTGACCTCACTCAAGTGTGCGTGGTCGAGGAGCCCAAGGACGTCGCGGCCGTGGAACGCACCCGCGAGTTCCGCGGCCGCTATCACGTCCTGGGCGGTGCGCTCGACCCGCTCTCGGGGGTCGGTCCCGACCAGTTGCGCATACGCGAACTGCTCAACCGGATCGGTGAACGCGTCGACGGCATTGACATCACCGAGGTCATCATCGCCACCGACCCCAATACGGAAGGGGAGGCGACCGCGACGTATCTGGTTCGGATGCTCCGCGATATCCCCGGCCTGACCGTGACCCGTATCGCCTCAGGCCTGCCGATGGGCGGTGACCTGGAGTTCGCCGACGAGTTGACGCTCGGCCGCGCACTGGCCGGTCGCCGAGCGATGGCGACCGGGCCAACGCGTCCTCCGGCGCCGCCCATGACTCCCGCCTGACTCTTGCAATGGGTCGAGAACTGCGACTGCAGCGATCTCACACCAGGCGAACGCGAGCAGGCGAGGTCGGTGGCGTTAGAAATCCGTGCGCGGGCCGCTACCGCGGCATCCGCAAATTTGGCGGCGATTATCGCAACTACCGGTGGCGAGATCAGGCGGTTCGATACCCGCCTCAAAGCGTCAGAAGGCGATTTTCGATCGGGTGCCCGCCCCGCCGGACATCCGGTCCACATCTATCATTGACAAACTAGTTTCAGCGGTGACTGGTACTCGTGTACTGAGGACCAGGCTGCCGAGCTGATCGCTGCCAGCGACCAGCAACGTGCAGGGGGCACAGCCCGGTCTGAACCCCATCGCGTCGATCGCCTGAGAGTCTGACAGTAGCCGGTTAGGACCTGGAACCACACCCTACACGCGGCGGGGTGCGCCCAGTCGCTCGCGACGCAGCCGGTCGACTTCGGGCAACTCCAGCGGTGCCAGCGGACCCACCACCTGCGACAGCAGGTAGTCGGCCAATTCCGGATTGCGGGCCAGACAGCAGCCGTGCAGGTACGTCGCGACGACGCTGCCCTGCACCGCGCCGTCGATGCCGTCCCCGGCGCGATTGCCAGCGCCCTTCGTGACCGCGGCCAGAGGCCGGGCGTCTGGACCCAAAACCGTTCCGCCGCGGTGATTCTCGAATCCGGTGAGCGGTTGTGTGAGGCCGTCGACCAGCGGCAGCGACGACACCTCTCCGATCGTGCGGCTCGGTTGCGGCGAAGTAGTGACGTCCAACAGGCCGACACCGTCGACGCATTCACCCCCCGAGGTCTGATACCAGTGGCCGAGCACCTGAATGGCCGCGCAAATCGCCAGCACCGGAGCACCCCGCGCGGCGGCCTGCTGCAAACCGGGGTAGCGGATCAGATGCTTGGTCGCCAGCCTTTGCGCGTAGTCTTCCGCCCCGCCCAGCGTGTAGAGGTCCAGCGAATCGGGCACTGGCTCGGAGAGCGTGGTCTCGACGATCTCCGCGTCGACCCCGCGCAACCGCAACCTCTGCCTCAGCACGACCGCGTTGCCGCCGTCTCCGTACGTGCCCATCACATCGGGGAGTACCAGACCGATCCGTACCGCCGAATCAGCCATGACGCTCCAGGACGCGGTTCAGCTGCAGGAAGGCGGTGTAGTTCGCCACCACCTCGACGCGTCCAGGCGGACATGCGGCAATCGCCTCGATGATGTCGTGCACGAGGGTGTGCTCGACGCCCGCGTATCCCAGGCGCACCGCGAGGTCTGTGCCACGCTCGCCGGCGGCTACCACCGGGCGATCGACGAAGTGCTCGAAGTCGACGTCCCACAGCCAGGACAGGTCCTCGCCGTCGGGCACCTGGCCGTTGACCGCTATCACCACGCCCGCGGCAGCGAGATCGACCATCGAAAGCGCCTCCTGCCACCCCGCCGGATTCTTGGCCAGCAAAACCCGTACCGCATGCGGTCCGATCTGCACGGTGCGGTAGCGACCCGCGACCTCGTCGACCCCGGACACCGCGGCCACCGCAGCGGCCGGGCCGACTCCCAGTGCCACCGCGGCGGCCACCGCCTGGGCGGCATTCCCGCGGTTGACCGCGCCGGGCAGCGCCAGCCGCATCTCGACAGCAAGACCATCGGGCCCGTACAGGACGTCGTCGTCGAACCACCAATGCGGAGTCGGACGTTTGAAGTCGTTGCCCGTGGAGTACCAATCTCCTCCCGCCGCGCCGTCCCTGACGATCACCTCGCCGCTGCGCGGACAGCTGACCGAGTCGCCCGCCCAGCCTCCGCCGGCCGCGACCCACACGACATTCGGGCAGTCGTAGGCCGCCGACGTCATGAGTACGTCGTCGCAGTTGGCGACGACGGTCGCCTGCGGATGGCGCGACACCCCCGCGCGAAGGGTCCGTGCGATGTGGTTGATCTCACCGACGCGGTCGAGCTGATCGCGGGAGAGGTTCAGCAGCACGATGACGCTCGGCTCGATCGCGTCGGCGACATGCGGCACGTGCATCTCGTCGACCTCGAGCGCGGCGTAGCGCGCCTCCCGGGCGGCGGCGAGTGCCGCGATCAGACCGGCGTCCATGTTGGCGCCTTCGGCGTTGGTGGCCACCCCGCCCAGTTCGCCCAGCGCCGCCGCGGTCATCCGGGTGGTGGTGGACTTGCCGTTCGTCCCGGTCACCACGACGCAGTGGCGTCCCCGGCCGAGCTGGCCGAGAATCGACTTGTCCAGGCTCATCGCCACCAGGCCGCCGATCATGGCGCCGGCACCGCGGCCGGTGGCCCGCGACGCCCAGCGCGCAGCTGAACCGGCAGCCAGCGCGGCGCGTCCCCGGGCGGTGATCACCCGCGCATTCTAATTCGGTGGCGGCGACCCCGGCGCTTGTGAGTGTCCGATCGCCTGGACCGGGTAGACGCAGAAGGTCCCGCGGAAGCCCTTGAATTCGGCCTCACGGGGCGGCCCGTAGCTGACGTCGTCGACGGCGTCGTGCACGGACCGGGTCACCAGGGTCTCTCCGCCGGTGGCCTCGGAGGCCACGCGCGCCGCCAGCGCGACATTTCGCCCGAACAGGTCGTCGCCTTGCTGGATCGATCTGCCCATGTTGATGCCGATGCGCATCCGAATGGCACGGTCGGGGTCGGAGTGTGCGTTCGCGCCGAGCATGCGCTGAATCGCGATGCCGCAATGCACCGCCTCCTCGGGTCGGGCGAAGGCGACCATCAGGCCGTCACCCTGGTTCTTGACGATATGCCCGGAATGCTGTTCGACGAGCTCACCGATCTGCTTTACGTTCTCCTCGATGAGTGTCACCCATGCTCGATCGCCCATCCGTACGTTGGTTGCGGTCGAGTTCTCGATGTCGCTGAACATGACCACCGCCATCCCGTCGGTGGTCAGTGCCGACAGCTCGTTGGGCTCTTCCTCGGCCCACCTGGCGAGTTGCTCGATCGAGCTGAGGACCGCGGCGCCGATCCCTTCCGTGCGCACCAGGTTCGCGGTCTCCAGGACGGCTCCGACCGCTTCCCGCGGCACCGGTATGAGGAGATGCGACGAGGAGTCTCCCCGTCGGCTCCGAATCAGCAGAACCGACAGCACAACGATGGCGACCGCCTCGAGCGTGGCGATCACCCAGAGCACCGCTACGGCGTTGCCACTCATGCGTCATCCGCCGGGTGAGGGGGTGCGCCGCAGGGGGCACGTCGAGTCATAGTGAGCATCTTCGCCAATCACCAGCTGGTTTGGCGGGATTTCCGGCGCGCCGCAAAACCGGCGCCAACAGACGAGCTGGGGAAGGTGCCGACACAGCGCGTCCAAGTCCGGGGATTGTCGGGTGCGCATGCCATTCTGATTCCGTGATCCACTGCTGGGGCCGGCCGGCCACGGAACATGATGCCGGCTGGGCGGTGATCGACGTCGAAACGTCGGGGTTTCATCCTCGCCAGGCTCGGGTGATCAGTATCGCCGCACTCGCACTGGATGAGGATGGCCGAGTCGGGCAATCCGTGGGTAGCTTGCTCAACCCGGGCGTGGATCCGGGACCTACGCACGTCCACGGACTGACAGCCGAGATGCTGGAGGACCAGCCGACCTTCGCCCAGATAGCCGACGAGCTGGTCGAGGTGCTCCAGGGGCGAACGCTGGTCGCGCACAACGCGGCATTCGACTACGGGTTCTTGGCCGCCGAGGCCGAAGCCGCGGACGTCGAACTGCCCGTCGACACGGTGATGTGCACCGTCGAACTCACCCGGCGGCTCGAACTGGGCCTGGCCAATCTTCGTTTGGAGACGCTGGCGCAGCATTGGGGGGTGCGGCAGGTCTGTCCGCATGACGCGTTCGACGACGCATTGGTGTTGTCGCGGGTGCTGTGGCCGGCGTTGGAGCGTGCCCGTGCCGGCGACATATGGCTGCCCGTGCGGCCGGTCACCCGAAGCCGGTGGCCAAACGGCCGGGTGACCCACGACGAACTGCGGCCGCTGAAGGCACTCGCGTCGCGAATGCCGTGTCCGTATCTCAACCCCGGGCCGTATGTCCGTGGCAGGCCGCTGGTGCAGGGAATGCGCGTGGCGCTGTCGAGCGAGGTGGTCCGCACCCACGAGGAGCTGGTCGAGCGGATCCTGCACGCCGGACTGGCCTACAGCGACAATGTCGATGCCGACACGTCGATGGTGATCTGCAACGAAGCCGTCCCCGAGCAGGGCAAGGGATACACGGCGCGCGAAATCGGGGTGCCCGTCGTCTCCGATACCGAATTCATGGCTTGCGTGCGACATGTCGTCGGTGGCACGGGGATCGAGGAATTCACCGA
>CAZEHT010000089.1:0-16676 GCA_964511995.1 uncultured Mycobacterium sp. | reverse complement strand
CCGGACCGTCAGGTCTGGTCGTGCAGGCCGACAGCACGGCCGTCGCCGCCATGACGGCAACGCACAACAGCCTTCCCGCAGCTGTCACAGGTGAGGTTTTTGTGACCATTGAGGCAGATGTTAGTTTAGTTGCGGGAAGAGGCGTCGACGCCACACCGAGATCGAACCGCGACCGGACCGCGATACCGCCCGCCCGCGGGGAGGTTCACACGTTTCAGGCGTCCCAGCGCGCTTCTAGTCGAGCAGCACGGTCGCGAACGTGCCGACCTGGGCGAAGCCGACTCGTGCGTAAGCCGCGCGCGCCACGTCGTTGTAACTGTTCACATACAGGCTCGCGATGCGGCCGCCGGAAGCCACCGCGGCGGCCACGGCCGCCGTGCCCCTCGTACCAAGTCCTTGGCCGCGCCATTCCGGGTGCACCCACACGCCCTGGATCTGCCCGACTGCCGGGGACTGCGAGCCGATCTCGGCCTTGAAAACCACCTCACCGTGTTCGAATCGCGCCCAGGCGCGGCCAGCGGCGATCAGGCCGGCGACGCGGCGGCGATAGCTGCGACCACCGTCACCCAACCGGGGATCGACCCCGACCTCCCCGATGAACATGTCCACCGCGGCCACTAGATAGGCATCGAGTTCGTTGCCGCGCACCCGCCGCACCGCGGCATCGACCGGGCACGCCGGCGCGGTGGGCAGCGCCATCAGCGGCTGATCGGGACGGACGTCGCGGGCCGGACCCCAGGCGTCTTCCAGCCGCTGCCACATCGAGAGCACCAATTGCGCGTGCCCTACCAGCGACGAGCAACGGCGCGTCGAACTCATCGCCTTGTCTGCGAACGCATGCATATCCCGCTCGGAGCCGCGCAGCGGGATCAGGTTGGCACCGGCGAAGCACAACGATTCCTCGGCGCGGTGCCTGGTCCACAACTCCCCACCCATGGCCCTGGGATCCACGCCGTGATCGGCCACCCGCGCGGCCACCATGCACGACCCCACCGGGTCCTCGCCGAACACCCGGCTGACGACCGCGGCGTCGCGCACCAGCACCACCCGTCGTTCGTCGACCAGGCGAAACAGCGGCGGAGCCGACATCGGGACTCTTTCTGCGACAGCGGCCCTCCACAAAGCCGCGTACCGGTCTCAGCTTACGGTGACGACCGGTGAACCGCTCGCGCTTGCCGAGTCGCCGCGCTCTTCGGCAAGCCGCATCGCCTCTTCGATGAGGGTTTCGACGATCAGCGCCTCGGGAACGGTCTTGATCACCTCTCCCTTGACGAAGATCTGGCCCTTGCCGTTGCCCGACGCGACACCCAGATCGGCTTCGCGCGCCTCGCCCGGCCCGTTGACGACACAACCCATCACGGCGACCCGCAGCGGCACGTCCATGCCCTCCAGCCCGGCGCTCACCTCGTTGGCCAGGGTGTAGACGTCGACCTGAGCCCGGCCGCACGACGGGCACGACACGATCTCCAATGATCGGGGCCGCAGATTCAGCGATTCCAGGATCTGGTTGCCGACCTTCACCTCTTCGACCGGCGGGGCCGACAGCGACACCCGGATGGTGTCGCCGATACCCCGCGACAGCAGCGCGCCGAACGCGACCGCCGATTTGATGGTGCCCTGGAACGCCGGGCCCGCCTCGGTGACGCCCAGGTGCAGCGGGTAGTCGCAGCTGGCGGCCAGTTGTTCGTAGGCCGTCACCATTACCACCGGGTCGTTGTGCTTGACACTGATCTTGATGTTGGCGAAACCGTGCTCCTCGAACAGCGACGCCTCCCACAGGGCCGACTCGACGAGCGCCTCCGGAGTGGCCTTGCCGTACTTGGCCAGCATCCGCTTGTCCAGCGACCCGGCGTTGACGCCGATCCGGATAGGGGTTCCGGCGTCTCCCGCCGCCTTGGCGACCTCGGCAACCCGGCCGTCGAACTCCTTGATATTGCCGGGATTGACCCTCACGGCCGCGCACCCCGCGTCGATGGCGGCGAAGATGTACTTGGGCTGGAAGTGAATGTCGGCGATCACCGGCAGATTGCTGTGCCGCACGATCTCGGCCAGGGCGTCGGCGTCCTCCTGACGCGGGCACGCCACCCGGACGATGTCACAGCCCGCCGCCGTGAGTTCGGCGATCTGCTGCAGCGTTGCGTTGACGTCGTGGGTCTTGGTGGTGCACATCGACTGCACCGAGATGGGATACTCGCTGCCCACGCCGACGTCTCGCACCATGAGCTGGCGGGTCTGGCGCCGCGGCGCCAGCGTGGGCGGTGCGGGCGCGGACCCGCCGGCCCCGACCGGCGGCATGCCCAGACCGATGGACATTGGATCTCCTGGAATCTCCTACTGGAACGGATTGATCGGGTTGACGAAATCAGCGATCATGGTGAGCAGCGTGAACCCGACCAGCACTATCAGCACGGCGTAGGTGGCGGGCATCAATTTGAGGTAGTTGACAGGCGCCGCGGGCACCAGGCCGCGGGCCTGGCGCGCCAGATTGCGCAGCTTCTCGTACAGCGCGACCGCAATGTGACCGCCATCTAGCGGCAGCAGCGGCACCAGGTTCACCACACCGAGCACGAAATTGAGGTTGGCCAGCAGTAACACCCACGCCATCCACAGCCCTCGCTCGGCGGTCTGACCGCCCAGGATGGACGCGCCGACCACGCTGATCGGCGTCTCGGGGTCGCGTTCGCCACCGCCGATGGAGCGGACCAGCGCACCGACCTTCGTCGGCAGCTTGGCCAATGCCTTGGCGGTCTCGACGCCCAGGTCGCCGGTGAAGACCACCGTCGCCGGAACCGCCGTCACCGGGTTGTAGCGGGGTGTCATGTACCCCGTCTGGGTGACGCCGATGGCACCGACCGTCGTCGGGCCGGTGGCGTCCGCACTGATCCAGCGCTGGCTCGGCGTGACATCGACAACGGTGTCGAAGGTCGTGCCGTCGCGCTCCACGACGAAAGGCACCGAACCGGTGGCCTTGCGGACTGCGTCGACCATCTGCTCCCAGGTCTCGATCTCGGTGGTGCCGACCCGGACCACCACATCGCCGGGCTCGATGCCGGCGGTCGCGGCCGGGCTGGCGGCGATGCAGTCGCCGAGCTCGCCCTTGCTCACCTCAGACTTGACGCAGGAGGTTTCGCCGATGGTCGCATTGGTGGGGGGATTGAGGATCGGCAGACCCCAGACCATCGCGATGCCGTAGATGAGCACGAGCCCCACTACGAAATTCATCGCCGGGCCGGCGAACAGCACCGCGACGCGCTTCCAGATCTTCTGCTTGTACATCGCGTACGGCTCGTCCTCCGGCGCGATTTCGTCCACGGACGTCATCCCGGCGATGTCGCAGAACCCGCCCAGCGGGACCGCTTTGACGCCGTACTCGGTTTCGCCGAGACGATTGCGTCGTCGCGTCGACCACA
Organism: uncultured Mycobacterium sp.; assembly: GCA_964511995.1. Lineage (GTDB taxonomy): Bacteria > Actinomycetota > Actinomycetes > Mycobacteriales > Mycobacteriaceae > Mycobacterium. Next base: position 13,266 of record CAZEHT010000089.1, on the reverse strand, counting down.
GCGTCGGACCGAATCCGACGAAGTAGCGGCGCACCTTCATTCCGGTGGCGCGGGCCACCCACATGTGACCGCATTCGTGCAGCGCCACTGAGACCAGAATGGCCAGGGCGAACAGCACGACGCCGAGGGCGAACATCATCGGGCGGGCAAAACCTCCTGTGCGAGCTTCTCCATCACTGCCTGCGCGCGGCCGCGGGCCCACCGCTGGGCCTGCAGCACGTCATCAACGGTAGCCGGTTCCGCGGCCCACTGGCTCGCAGCACCGAGGACTTCACCGATGGTGCGCACGATCGCCGGGAATGAGATCCGGCCCGCCAGGAACGCGGCGGCGGCCTCTTCGTTGGCGGCGTTGTAGATCGCGGTCATCCCGCCGCCCGTCGTCCCGGCGTGTCGGGCGAGGTCGACGGCCGGGAACACGGCATTGTCCAGCGGCTCGAACTCCCAGCTGCAGGCGGTGCTGAAATCGCAGGCCACCGCAACGCCCGGAACCCGCGCCGGCCACCCGAGGGCCAGCGCGATCGGCAACTTCATGTCCGGTGGGCTGGCCTGGGCGATCGTCGAGCCGTCGGTGAAGGTCACCATGGAATGCACGATGGACTGCGGGTGCACGACGACGTCGATTCGGTCGTAGTCGATGCCGAAGAGCAGATGCGTCTCGATGAGTTCGAGGCCCTTGTTGACCAGTGACGCCGAGTTGAGCGTATTCATCGGTCCCATCGACCAGGTCGGATGAGCACCGGCCTGCCCGGGGGTGACGGTTTCCAGGTCGGCGGCGCTCCAGCCGCGAAACGGCCCGCCCGACGCGGTCAAAACCAGGCGAGCGACCTCGTCGGGGGTGCCGGCGCGCAGGCACTGGGCCAGCGCCGAATGCTCGGAGTCGACCGGGACGATCTGGCCCGGGGCGGCCGCGGCGAGCACCAGCGGACCGCCGGCCACCAGCGATTCCTTGTTGGCCAGGGCCAGCCGTGCCCCGCTGGCCAGCGCGGCCAGGGTCGGCTTGAGCCCGAGGGCGCCGACGAGGGCGTTGAGGACGACGTCGACCCCGGTGGCCGCGGCGGTCTCTTCCACGATCCGGGTGGCGGCCTCCGGTCCGACGTAGCGGATGTCTCCGAAGGCCGCGGCCACCCGCTCGTCGGCGACGGCGATGTTGGTCACGCCGGTCTGCGCTCGTTGGCGAGCCAGGACATCGGGGTTGCCGCCTCCGGCGGCCAGTCCCACCAACTCGAACCGGTCGGGATCGGCGGCGATCACCTCGAGCGCCTGGGTTCCGATCGACCCGGTGCTGCCGAGGATCAAAACCTTGAGACGCTCGCCTGCCACGCCGACGCCTGCCACAACGACCATTGTGCCGTCTCGATGGTTTGCGGAGAAATTCCTACAATGTGTCGGAATTTCCTCGCAGTTTGACCGAAACTGGTTGCGTGAGCGATCTACGAACTCGACTGACCGGCATGATCTGCGGGCAAGCGCCCGAACCGGCCGAAGATTACGGCTTCTTCGGTCCCGACTCGGTCACCTGGAAGGTCTGGAGCTACCCCACTTCGCTGACGGTCGGCTTCCAGCGGGCCGTGGTGATCGAGGAGCTCGACCCCGCGCTGGTCGCCGCGGTCGACAAGACTCGCGACATCTATTCGCGGCCGCGTACCAGATACGACCGCACGCTGCGGTACTTCGCGATGGTCGCCTTCGACGACAGCAGGTCAACCGCCAAGGCTGCCGATGTGCTGGTGAAGATCCATTCCAAGGCGATCGGCACCGACGAGGTCACCGGCCGACGCTACGACGCCAACGATCCCGACTCGCAGCTCTGGATCCACCTGACCGCCTGGCACTCGATTCTGAAGGCCTACGAGACGTACGGACCCGGCCCGTTGTCGGCCGACGACGAGCGACGGTACTGGGCCGAGTGCGCGCTGGCCGCCGAGCTGCAGACCTGCGACCCGGCCGATGTCCCGCGCACCCGCGACGGCGTACGGGCCTATTTCGACCGGATGCGTCCGCAGCTGATCGGCTCGGACATCGCCCGGAAGGCGATGAACCACCTGCTGCGAGCCGAAGTCATGCTGCCGAGGATGCCCATGGCGCTGCGCCCGGCGACCATGGTGGCAACCGCGGTCCTGCGCCGGGGCACCCTGGCGACCATGCCGCGATGGATGCGCGAGATGGCCGGCCTTTCGACGTCACGATCGCTCGACGCGCTGGTGGTGGTGCCCCTGCGGGTCGCCTTCGGAGTGATCAGCACAAGCCCGCACCTGGAACTGCTGCTGTTGCGTCTGTTGTCGCCCACCACGGTGCCCGTCGCAGCACGGGCGCTGTTGTCGGTCCCCCCGACGAACCCCGTGACGACGACGCCGGGGGCCGCCCAAGCACGGTTCGGCTACGACAATCCGTGCGACGCCTATAGGGGGCTGCGCGAACGCCAGCGCACCCGAGTGTTCGGCGAAGGCCGGCCGCCCAGCGACGAGGGCATCGTCGAGTCGCAACTCATCCTGGGCACCGTGGGGTGAACCGGCTGCAGGGCGCCGAACGCGCTCGCGCGGAGCACCTGGGCCCCCAGCGGCGCCGTCCACAGGTTCTCGATGCCGCCCTCGAAATTGCCGCCCAGTACGGCCTGTCACACGTCACCATTGCGGGAATCGCGGAGCACCTGGGCGTCAGCCGTCCCGTCGTTTACGACTGCTACCCGGGGCGCGGCGAGCTGCTGGCCGCTCTGCTCGACCGGGAAAGCCAGGTGGCGCTGAGCCGACTGCTGGCGATCCTGCCGCCACCGAAGACCGGCTCGGTCCAGCAGATGTTCGTCGACGGATTCGCATCCCTGCTCGCCGACGTCTGCGCGCGTCCCGCGTCCTGGCGGATCGTCTTCGCCAACGATGCCGATCCCACTCTGGCCCTGACTATCTCGCGTGGCCGCCGCCAAATCCTCGCCCAGGTCAGCACCGTCATGCGCCCGCTGTTCGAACGCTGGCACCTCGACGACATCGACCGTGTGACACCGATCCTGACCGGGGTGTTCGTCGGCATCTGCGAGTCCGCCGTGCGGATGCAACTCGATACCGGCGGGCCACCGGTCGAACTGGCGCGCATCGTCGGTCCGGCAGCGTACCGGGCGTTGCGCGCCCGCACCTGACACGAGAGTCCGTGCAGAGCGCCGGAGAGTAGGCCAATATTCGGCCAAATCGGCTGCGCACGGCGCAATCCAGTATGTGAGAATGTCGGCATGGTCAGCACCGAAGTGGAACGCATCAGCGAAGTCGATCCCGCTGAAGTGCCGTCAGCGGCGTGGGGATGGAGCAAGATCAACCACCGAACCTGGCACTTCACCGGGTTGTTCATCATCGGCTTTCTGCTGTTGATGTTGCACGGCAACCATGTCGGCAAGGTCGAAGACATCTTCTTGATCGTGTTCGCAGTCCTGGCGGCCATCGCGCTGATCCGCGACATCTGGGGCCGGCGCCGAGGCTGGATCCGCTAGGCCGACGTCCTCGCCGGATGCCCGCGGCGACTGAGAGGATCCGTCCGATGCGTGTCGTTGTCATCGGCGGCGGGCCGGCCGGCGTCACCGCCGCCCTGCACGCCGCCGAGTTGCGTGCCGAGGCCACGCTCATCGAGCGGGCGCGGGTCGGCGGCACCGCCTTCAATCGCGGGCCCGCACCGGTACGCACACTGGCCCGCGCAGCGCGCCTGGTACGGGACTGGAACTCGTGGGAGAGGTTCGGCCTGCGCGGGCCGCGGCCCGAAATCGACATCGCGGCGGTCCTCGCCAATGCCCAGCAGGTGGCCGATTACGCCTACGAACGCAAACACTTCGCCGACCACATCCGTGCCATGGGGGTCGAACTCGTCGAAGACGCCGGAGACGCCCGGTTCACCGACGCCAACACGGTCGAGGTCGCCGACGGCCGTCGGTGGACCGCCGACCGGGTCATCATCGCCGTCGGCGGAAAGGCCGGGCGACTTCCCATCCCCGGGGCGGAGCTCGGCCTAACCTACGAAGACCTGCGCGACCTGACGGCCCTGCCCCACCGGATCTGCGTTATCGGGGCAGCCGACACCGGCTGCCAACTCGCCTCAATCCTCGCGGATTTCGGCTGCGACGTCACGCTCGTCGAGTATGCCCCCAGGATCGTGCAGCGAGCCGATGCCGATGTGTCGGACGCACTCGAACGCGCGTACCGGGCACGGGGCATCGGGGTCATCACCAACGCGGCAGTGCAGCGGCTCGACGCGCTCCAACCGGGTGTGCGGGTGGCCTACCGACTCGGCGACGAGGACGCGACGCTCGACGCGGACGCGGTGTTCTTCGCTGTCGGCTGGCCCAGCAATGCCGACCTCATCGACGCCGCGGCCGCCGGCGTGGAAACCCAACGTGGATACGTGAAGGTCGACGCGTTCCAGTGCACCAGCGTGCCGCACATCTTCGCCGCCGGGGACGTCGACGGGAACAGCATGCTCGTCAGCAGCGCGCGCCTGGAAGGCCGGGCCGCCGCCGAGAACGCGGTGCTCGGCCCGCGTCGCCGTGTCGTCCATGACATCGTCCCCGCCGGCAGTTTCACCGACCCCGAATACGGCAGCGTCGGGCTCACCGAGGAGCAGGCCCGCGCCCGCTACGACTGCGCCGTCGCCGTAGCCCGCTACGAGGATATGCTGCGCCCCGTCGCCGACGGCCAGCCGGAAGGGTTCTGCAAGCTGATCGTCGAAACGGGGCGACGCCAGATCGTCGGGGCGCACGTCCTCGGCGAGTACTCCGCCGAAGTGATCCAGATGATCGCGGCCTGTATGGCCGGTGGGCTGCGCATAGAAGACGTCGCCGAGTTCGAGGTTGCGTTCCCGACCTTCACCGAAGGTGTCAGTCAGGCCGCGCAGATGGTGGTGAACCAGCTCGGCGTCCGCCCGATGACACGGCTCTGGAGCAGTCTGAGCAGCGCGCCGTAGCCGGACCTGCGGCTACCCGCCTCCCCCGTCGGCGGCCAGCTGCCCGCAAGCGGCCGCAATCTCTCGTCCGCGAGTGTCTCGCACCGTGCACGAAACCCCCTTGGCCCGCACTCTGCGGACGAACTCGCGCTCGACAGGTTTGGGACTGGCATCCCACTTGCTGCCCGGCGTGGGATTCAGCGGAATCAGGTTGACGTGTACCAGCGGGCCGAAAACCGCGTGCAGCTTCTTGCCCAGCAGGTCGGCCCGCCATGGCTGGTCGTTCACGTCGCGAATCAGCGCGTACTCCACCGACACCCGCCGCCCGGTAACGTCGGCGTAGTAGCGGGCTGCGTCGAGGGCTTCGGCGACTGCCCAGCGGCTGTTGACCGGCACCAGCGTGTCGCGCAGTTCGTCGTCCGGCGCGTGCAGTGACAACGCCAACGTCACGCCCAGCCCTTCGTCGGCCAGCCGGCGAATGGCCGGTGCCAGGCCCACCGTCGATACCGTCACCGAACGCGCCGAGATACCGAAACCGTCCGGCGGCGACTCGGTGATCCGGCGCACCGCCGCCACCAGCCTGTTGTAGTTGGCCAGCGGCTCACCCATGCCCATGAACACCACGTTGGACAGCCGGGCGCCGAATTCGTCGCGCATCGCCACCGCCCCGGCGCGAACCTGCTCGACGATCTCGGCGGTGGACAGGTTCCGGGTCAGGCCGCCCTGTCCGGTCGCGCAGAACGGGCAGGCCATCCCGCACCCGGCCTGCGATGAGATGCACACGGTGTTGCGGTCCGGGTAGCGCATCAGAACCGACTCGAAGGGCGTGCCGTCCGCGGCGCGCCACAGCGTCTTGCGCGTCTGGCCGGCGTCGCATTCGATTCGGCGGTGTGCGGTCAGCAGCGTCGGAAACAGGCGGGCCGCGACGTCGTCGCGCAGTCCGGCGGGCAGGTCGGTCATCTCGCGCGGATCCGCGACCAGCCGGCCGTAGTAGTGGTGGGCCAGCTGACGGGAACGAAACGCCGGCAGACCCAGTTCGGACACGGCCGAGGCCCGGCCCGCTTCGTCGAGGTCGGCGATGTGCCGCGGCGGCATGGCGCGCCGCGGTGCCTCGAACACCAGTTCCTGTTTCATGTTGCCGTCCAGTATCCGCCAGGCAGCCACCGATGCGTTACCGCTGCGGCCCCACGCGGCCGGCTACCGTAGCTCGGGTCAGGTCAGCAGCGTCAGGACGATCCACGTCGCGGCCGCCGACGGCAGGATCGAGTCGATGCGGTCCATGAGCCCGCCGTGGCCGGGCAGCAGGGTGCCCATGTCCTTGATGCCCAGGTCACGCTTCACCTGTGATTCCACCAGGTCGCCGAGTGTGCCCGTGATGACCAAGAAGATGCCAAGGGGTATACCGACCCAGGCCGGTCGGCCCAACAGGAAGATCACGGCAAGCACCGCGGCCAGTGTCCCGCAGGTCAGCGAACCGGCGAATCCCTCCCAGGATTTCTTGGGGCTGATCGCCGGCACCATCGGATGTTTGCCGAACAGCACGCCGGCGGTGTAGCCGCCGATGTCGGAGAACACCACCGCCAAAAGCATGCAGAAAACCCGCGCCCACCCGTCCTCGGGATAGATGAGCAGCACACCGAACGCACCGAACAGCGGGATCCAGGCGGCCAGGAAGACCGTGGCGGACACATCGCGCAGATAGTTCCGCGGGGCGCTGCTGGGGCCGTCGGCGAGCAAGCGCCAGATGAAGCACACCAATACGGTGGCACCGAACGCCCCGAGCGCTCCAGTGGCACCGAACGGCCAGGTCAGCCAGATCATGGCCTGCCCGCCGATCAGCAGCGGCCAGATCGGGATCACATAACCGGCTTCGCGCAACCGCCGAACCACCTCGTGGGTGGCGACCGCCATCGCCACGGCCACCACACCGATCCAGACATAGGGCGCCCAGATGAGGATCGCGATCATCCCGAAACCCAGGAAGCAGCCGACCCCAATCGCGGCGGGCAGGTTGCGGCCGGCCCGCGAGTTCTTCGGCGCGGCGGTGGCCGGATCGGTGTCTGACACGGGACAGTCGCCGGAGGTCACACCTCCAGCAGCTCGCCTTCTTTGTGCTTGACCAGCTCGTCGATCTGGTTGGTGTACTGGTGGGTTGTCTTGTCGAGGTCCTTCTCGGCCCGGCCGACCTCGTCCTCGCCGGCGTCGCCGTCCTTCTTGATGCGCGACAGCTCGTCCATCGCCTTGCGGCGGATGTTGCGGACGGATACCTTCGCGTCCTCGCCCTTGGACTTGGCCTGTTTGACCAACTCCCGCCGGCGCTCTTCGGTGAGCTGAGGGATCACGATGCGGATGACGTTGCCGTCGTTGGTCGGGTTGACGCCGAGGTCGGAGTTGCGGATGGCCTCCTCGATGCTGCGTAGCTGGGATGCCTCATACGGTTTGATGACGACCAAGCGCGCCTCCGGCACGTTGATCGACGACAGCTGGGTGATGGGCGTCATCGAGCCGTAGTAGTCGATGTTGATGCGCGAGAACATGCCGGGATTCGCCCTGCCGGTGCGAATGGTGGCCAGGTCGTCGCGGGCTACCGTGACGGCCTTCTCCATCTTCGCCTCTGCGTCGAAGAGAGCCTCATCGATCACGACATCCTCCCGTCAGATGGTGACAAGTGTCCCGATCTTCTCACCTGCGACCGCCCGAGCAATATTGCCATCGGTGAGCAGGTTGAACACCAGAATCGGCATGCCATTGTCCATGCACAGACTGAATGCGGTGGCATCCGCCACGCGCAGCTCGCGATCGATGACCTCGCGGTGGGTGATATCGGTGAGAAGTTCGGCCTCCGGGTTGACCCGCGGGTCATCGGTGAACACCCCGTCGACCGCCTTGGCCATCAGGACCACCTCGGCGCCGATCTCCAGCGCTCGCTGGGCCGCGGTGGTGTCGGTCGAGAAGTACGGCAGCCCCATACCCGCGCCGAAGATGACCACACGTCCCTTCTCCAGATGCCGACGGGCCCGAAGCGGCAGGTAGGGCTCGGCGACCTGCCCCATGGTGATCGCCGTCTGGACCCGGGTCTGGATCCCTTCCTTTTCCAGGAAGTCCTGCAGCGCAAGGCTGTTCATCACCGTACCGAGCATGCCCATATAGTCGCTGCGCGTCCGCTCCAGACCGCGTTGCTGTAACTGGGCACCACGGAAGAAATTGCCGCCGCCGATGACCACCGCGACCTGAACACCGGTGCGCACCACCTCGGCGATCTGGCGGGCGACCAGCGCCACCACATCGGGGTCCAATCCCACCGCGCCGCCGCCGAACATCTCCCCGCCCAGCTTGAGCAGTACCCGGGAGTACTTGGGACGAAGTGTCGCGCACTCTCCGTTGGTGGTGCTGTCCCCCACTCAGGCTCCTCGGACTCGATCGCCTCGCTTTGCCAGACATCCTGCCTCATGGCGAAAGGGCCGTTCCGACCGGCCCGGGTCAGTGCCGGGGCTCACAGGATCGCGGCCGCCACGATCAGGCCGAAGGCCAGGTAGGAGGCGACGATGACCAGCACCTCGGGGGCGAAGCGTTCCTGCGCCAGCACCCGCCCGATGTCGATGCCCTTGACCACCCCGATCAGCCGAACCGAGAAAGCCTGCGCCGCAATGCCCAGCAAGCCGAACACCGAGGTGTTGATCAAGCCTTCGATCAGGTCACCGGAGGAGCCGTAGATGGCGAGCACGATGATCAGCGCCATCGACACCACCCCGGCGCCGGCCACCGCCGCGGCGTTGGGACGGCCGGCCTGCACGAGAGTCCGTAGCGGACCGGGCGTGGTCCAGTCGATCACGAAGAAGCCGAGAAGCATGAGCGCGATCCCGACAATCGTGTAGAGCGCGATCGCCGAGGCGCCATGGCCGACGATCGACCAGTAGTCAGAACCGAGGGCAACGATCGTCATGGGTTCGATCCTTTCGGGTCACAGCGGGATACGGTGTGGCACAAAGGCGGCACCGTCGTCGGTGACCAGGCCGGCGGTTTCCCGGATGCCGAGGCCGGCCGATTCGTCACCGACGATCCATGCGCCCAGCGCCGGACGCATGTCGTCGAACCGCGGCAGCGGGTCCAGCAATTGGTAGACGTAGCCTTCTTCGCCGTAGACGCCGCAGGTCTGGGATTCGTGGCCGCCGCCGACGATCGTGATGTTGGCGCCCTCGCGGCCGAGTTTGGGTTTGCGCACGTACTCGGTCAGCTCGTGCGGATCGTCGACATAGGCCGGCAACAGGTTGGGGTGACCCGGATACATCTCCCACAGGATCGCCAGGATCGCCTTGTTGCTCAGCAGGGTCTTCCACAGGGGTTCGACCCACATCGTCGACGGCAGTGAATCCACGGCGTGGTGGCCGAAATCGTCGTCCAGCAGCCATTCCCACGGGTAGAGCTTGAACAGCGAGGAGATCGGCGCTTCCTCCAGGTCGACGAAGCGTTCCAGATCGCGGTCGTAGCCGATGTCCTCGATCGCCAGGCCGACGGTGTGCATACCCGCCTCGGCGGCACACTCCGAGATGTAGGCCAGTGTCACGTTGTCTTCGCCGCTGGCGTCGGCCGACGACCAGGTGAAGTGGGTTTCCTTGCCGGGCAGCAGATCCCGGATCTCGGTCCACCGGGCGACCAGGCGCTCGTGCAGGGAGTTCCACTGGTCGTCGGCCGGGAAGACGTCAGTCTTCCAGTACCACTGCAGAATCGACGCTTCCAGCAGCGTCGTCGGGGTGTCGGCGTTGTATTCGAGCAGCACCGGCGGGCGCCGCCCGTCATAGCGCAGGTCGAACCTGCCGTACAAGTGGGGATCTGATCTGCGCCAAGACTTTTCGATGTGCTCCCAGCTCCATTCGGGCAACCCGAAGTCGCGGTAGCGCTCGGTCAGCACGACGTGTTCGACAGCCTCCAGGCACATCGAATGCAGAACCTCGACGGAGGCTTCCAGGGACAGCACCTCGTCCATGTCGAAGACGTAATGCACCGATTCATCCCAGTACGGGCGTTCGGCTCCGCTGGCGTCACGCGCGGGAATGCCGTAGCACATCCCCTGGTCGGCGACTATCCGCTCCCAGCCCGGCCTGGGAGAGCTCCGCTCGCGGCGCATGTCAGCTGCCCGAGCTTCCGTGGCTCTTCGAACCGAACCCGCCGCGGGAGATCGACGATCCGGACTTTGTTTTGCCGACGGTGCCCTTGGGGACTTCCAGCGTGCCGCCCCGCGCGATGGTGCCCACCCCGCCGCTGCTGCCGCCGTAGTAATAGCGGTACGGCGACCCCGCGTAGATGAATATTCCTCCGGGGCCGCTGTGTCCGGAGGTGCAGTAGCTGTCCGGAACCACCTCGTTGGTACCGTCCTTGACGCAGGTGGCGGTGACCGTGTCTTCGTGCAGCAGGTGATAGCCCAATGCGACGACTCCGACCACCCCGACGACCGCGACGGAGCCCATCAGCACCCGCTTGTTGGTGGTGGCGCGCCGCCGCGCCTTCTCCTCTTGTTCGGCGGCAAACCGCTCCGCGGCTTCGCGCGCCTTGCGCACCTTGTCCCGGTGACGGGCCTCGGCAACGGTGGGCGGGCGCAGTTTGGCGGTTGCGGGCTCCTGCCAGCGAGTCGACCCGCGGTTGACGTCCCCGTCGCGCTCAGACCCCTCCTCGGGCGGCGAACTCATCGGGCCCACTCCCCCATCATCGACGCAATCGACCGCAGACCAGGATAGCGCCCGGATAGGAGCGCGCCGTCAAAAAAATGTGCGCCCGACAATGTGCGCCCGACAATGCCGTAACAGGACAAACCCCGCGCCGCCGGGATCACCGGTGTGGCACGGGGTTTGCCGCGTGAGCGGTTGGTGCGCCGCTCAAGTATTCGCGATCAGGCCTGACCGACCTCGAATCGGACGAACCGCGTCACGGTCACACCCGCGTCGTCAAGGAGGTTCTTGACGGTCTTCTTGTTGTCGGACACCGACGGCTGCTCCAGCAGCACGACGTCCTTGAAGAAGCCGTTGACCCGGCCTTCGACGATCTTGGGCAGCGCCTGCTCGGGCTTGCCCTCGGCCTTGGCGGTCTCCTCGGCGATGCGGCGTTCGCCCGCGACCACGTCGTCGGGCACCTCATTGCGGGACAGATAGCGGGCCTTGAGCGCCGCGATCTGCAGAGCGACCGCGTGGGCGGCGTCCCTGCCGCTTTCGCCGCCCTCGAACTCGACCAGCACACCCACGGCCGGCGGCAGATCCGCGGCCCGCTTGTGCAGATACGGCTCGACGGCGCCGTCGAAGTACGCAGCCCGGCGCAGTTCGAGTTTCTCGCCGATCTTGGCCGACAGGTCGGCGATCGCCTGCTCGACCGTCTTGGAGCCTTCCCCGAGAGGAGCGGCCTTGACGGACGCCAGGTCGGTCGCCTTGGCATCCAGTGCCGCGTCGACGATCTGGTTGGCCAGCGCCTGGAACTCGGCGTTCTTGGCCACGAAGTCGGTCTCGGAGTTCAGCTCGATCAGCGCGCCGTCCTTGGCGGCCACCATGCCCTCAGCGGTAGCGCGCTCCGCGCGCTTGCCGACGTCCTTGGCGCCCTTGATGCGCAAAACCTCGACGGCCTTGTCGAAGTCGCCGTCGGATTCGGCGAGTGCGTTCTTGCAGTCGAGCATGCCGGCGCCTGTCAGCTCCCTCAGTCGCTTGACGTCGGCGGCGGTGTAGTTAGCCATGAAACCCTTCCCTGGGAGATTTAGGACTCGTCTGTGGTTGTGTCGGTCGAGGCGTCGGTGCTCACACCGGCCGAAGCGGACGCAAGCAGTTCCTGCTCCCACTCCGCCAGCGGCTCACCGGCAGCGGCTTCGGGCTTGCCGTCTGCGTTGGAGATACCGGCGCGGGCCTGCAAGCCCTCCGCCACCGCCGCCGCGACCACCTTGGTCAGCAGCGCGGCCGACCGGATGGCGTCGTCGTTACCCGGGATGGGGTAGTCGACCAGGTCCGGATCACAGTTGGTGTCGAGGATCGCGATGACCGGGATACCCAGTTTGCGCGCCTCGCCAACGGCGATGTGCTCCTTGTTGGTGTCGACGACCCACACCGCCGACGGAACCTTCTGCATGTCCCTGATACCACCCAGGGATCGCTCCAATTTGTTCTTCTCGCGGGTCAGCATCAGGATTTCCTTCTTGGTGCGCCCTTCGAAGCCGCCCGTCTGCTCCATTGCCTCAAGTTCCTTGAGGCGCTGCAGACGCTTGTGCACCGTGGAGAAGTTGGTCAGCATGCCGCCCAGCCAGCGCTGGTTCACGTACGGCATGCCGACCCGGGTGGCCTCGTCCGCGATGGACTCCTGGGCCTGCTTCTTGGTGCCGATGAACATGACGCTGCCGCCGTGGGCAACGGTCTCTTTGACGAACTCGTACGCCTTGTCGATGTAGGTCAGCGTCTGCTGCAGGTCGATGATGTAGATGCCGTTGCGGTCGGTGAAGATGAACCGCTTCATTTTGGGATTCCAACGACGGGTCTGGTGCCCGAAGTGAGCGCCGCTGTCGAGCAGCTGCTTCATGGTTACGACAGCCATAGTCGGCCATACCTCTTTTTGTCGGTTGTCGTCCGGAATCGGGTGAGACCGGACCCTGGCGTCCACGTAGATGCCGGACCCGTTCTCACGAACGGGACCGCCCGGCATGCAGTGCCCGGGCAGAAAGTTCTAGCCCGTGATGCGGACACGCGAAGTCAGCTCGCGCAAGCGAGCCGCACAACGAGTTTACACGGGAAACGGGTGCCTTTTTCCACACCCGCGCCGCCGTCCCGAACCGCCGCGGATCGGCGTGGCGCGGGCCGCAGCGGGGCGGTGAACTGAGCTGATGCGCTGGATCGTCGTCGGGATCGCGCGGCCCACCATGGGGATGGTCGCAGCTGCGCTAGCGGTGACCGGGGTAGCGCCCGCCCATGCCGACGGGGTGCGGATGTCCTGGCCGCTGCGGCCCCGGCCGAACGTGACGCGGACGTTCGATGCACCATCGCCGAACTGGAGCCGCGGCCATCGCGGTGTCGATCTCGCCGGGACGATCGGCCAGGAGGTCTATGCCGCCGGGGCGGCGACCGTGGTGTTCGCGGGGATGCTGGCCGGACGTCCCGTGGTGTCGCTGGCCCACCCGGGTGGATTGCGCACCAGTTATGAGCCGGTGCGCGGCACTGTCCGGCCGGGACAGCGAGTCGACGCCTCGAGCCCGATAGGCACACTTCAACCCGGCCATCCCGGATGCCCGACTCCGGCCTGTCTGCACTGGGGCGCGATGTGGGGGGCGGCGTCGCGGGCAGACTATGTCGATCCGCTCGGCCTGCTGGCCTCGACCCCGATTCGGCTCAAGCCGCT
>CAZEHT010000088.1:14140-16786 GCA_964511995.1 uncultured Mycobacterium sp. | reverse complement strand
CCCCATTTTTCCCCACCGGCGATGGTTCTGCCCGTCTCTTGCTTGTCGGAGCGATCGGAATTGTGGGCGCGGTGCCGCAGAGGGCTGGAGGAGTCATCGGGAGTCAGTGCCAATCAGGGGGAATAAGGGCCAACCAGTGCGAACCCGTGCGAACCAGTGCGAACCAGTGGGAACCAGTGGGAAAGTGTGGAGCGGGCGAGTCGAACACGTGGATATTGACGGCATGAATTGGAGCAAAGTGGGGGATTGTGGGGTATGGTGTGAGCATGACGGAGCCGGGCAGGTTCCGTAGGGCGTAGGAGGTGCCGCGGTGTTCCTCGGCAGCTATACGCCAAAGCTCGACGACAAGGGGCGGCTGACGCTGCCCGCCAAGTTTCGCGAGGCGCTGGCAGGAGGGCTGATGGTCACCAAGAGCCAGGACCACAGCCTTGCCGTGTATCCCCGGTCCGAGTTCGAGCAATTGGCACGCAGGGCCGCGCAGGCATCTCGAAGCAACCCCGATGCCCGGGCATTCCTGCGCAACCTCGCGGCCGCTACCGACGAACAGCACGCCGACGCCCAGGGCCGCATCACCCTGTCCGCCGACCACCGGAGATACGCCAACCTGACCAAGGACTGCGTGGTCATCGGATCGGTCGACTATCTGGAGATCTGGGACGCCGACGCGTGGCAGGAATACCAGCGAGCCCACGAAGAGAACTTCTCCGCAGCCAGCGATGAAGCGCTTCGCGACATCATCTGACACGCATGCCCGTGCATCGTGGCCTCTGCCCGAACCGACCCTGGCGTACTTCCCCAACGCCAGGTTCGCGCTCTCGGACAGGGACCTCGGTGCAGGGGCGGCGCGCCGGAGTCGGGGTTGGTCGGTCCTCAGCGTAGGTAGCGGAGGTGAAGCGTTGCCAGGAGACGACTTCGGCCACGTTCCGGTCCTGCTTGAGCGTTGCTTGGAACTGCTGGCCCCGTCGCTTACCCGGCGCGATGCCGATGGTTCGGGCGCTGTGCTCGTCGACGCGACGCTCGGAGCCGGCGGGCACTCGCTGCGATTCCTGTCCGCACTTCCCGGCGTCCGTGTGATAGGCCTGGATCGGGATCCCGCCGCTCTCGAGATCGCCGGTCGCCGGCTGCAGCGCTATGCGGATCGGGTCACCATGGTGCACAGCCGCTACGACGAATTCCCGGCGGCCCTGCGTGAATGCGGTTATGCCGCGACACGGTCGGTGGACGCCATCCTGTTCGATCTGGGTGTCTCGTCGATGCAGCTGGATCGCGCGGAGCGCGGCTTCTCCTACTCCGTCGACGCGCCATTGGACATGCGAATGGATCCGGGGCTGCCGATGACGGCGGCCGACATTCTGAACACTTTCGACCAGGCCGAACTCACCCGCCTGCTCAGGGAATTCGGCGAAGAGCGGTTCGCGCCCAGAATCGCCTCCCAGATCGTGCGGCACCGCCGGCGGCAGCCCTTCGCGACCACCGGCGAACTCGTCGGGCTGCTCTACGACGCTATTCCCGCGCCGGCGCGCCGCACCGGTGGCCATCCTGCCAAACGAACGTTCCAGGCGCTGCGGGTGGCGGTCAACGGCGAGCTGGACTCGCTGCGTGCGGCGTTGCCCGCCGCACTGGATGCGCTGGCTTCGGGTGGCTGCGCGGTGGTGATGTCCTACCAGTCGCTCGAAGACCGGATCGTCAAGACGGCATTCGCCGCCGCAACGGCGAACCGGACCCCGCCCGGCCTTCCGGTGGAACTTCCGGGGCACGGACCGGAATTCGAAGCGGCGACACGCGGCGCCGAGCGTGCCAATGCCGCCGAGATCGGATCTAATCAGCGTAGCGCCGCCGTACGCCTCCGGGCAGTGCGGCGGTTGACAGAGAGGGGCCGCTGATGAGGACTAGGCGGGAAGAGCCGCAGGCGGTCCGGGCGCGTGTAGGTGGCCGGCGTCGAGGTGAGGCTCCCGTTGGCGACAGCGACACTCGGCGCGGCGGTAATGGCCGCGGGGGTAGCGGTCGAGATGGGCGCGACGGTCGCCCGGTCGCCCACCGTTCCGGTGACGCCCCGCCGCGGGCCCGGCGACCGAAACGCCCCCCGGCGCAGGGACCTGCAAGCCAACAGCGGGGTCAGCGCCGCGGCCCGGCCGCCGCGCCGACGCCGCGGCCCGCCCCGCCGAAGAGCGCCAGCCAGGCCAAGGCTCGCGCCAATGCCCGCAAAGCCAAGGCGCCCAAAGTCGTTCGTGTCCCGCTGCGTGAGCGGATACTGGCCCGCCTGAACCGGCTGGCCGAAATCGACCTGAGCCCGCGCACCCTCATCGCCCGTGTGCCCTTCGTCGTCATGGTGATCGCGGCGCTCGCGATAGGTCTGGCACTGACGCTGTGGCTGTCCACGGATGCCGCGGAGCGCTCGTATCAGCTGGGGGCGGCTCGTCGGATCAACCAGGGCCTGCAGCAACAAAAGGAGGCTCTGGAGCGTCAAGTCCTGCAGGCACAGGCCGCGCCCGCGCTCGCCGAAGCGGCACGAAACCTGGGGATGATCCCGTCGCGGGACACCGCGCACCTCGTCCAGGATGTCGGCGGCAGCTGGATCGTGGTCGGCACTCCCAAGCGTGCCCAGGGCGTACCGCCCCCGCCGCTGAATGTCAAGCTGCCCGACGA
>CAZEHT010000088.1:0-14040 GCA_964511995.1 uncultured Mycobacterium sp. | reverse complement strand
GCCCCAATTCCCGATCCGGCGGCGGTCGGCCTCCTACTGGTCCCTGTCCCCGCGATCGGCGCGGATGTGCCGCCGGCGGCGGCCGACACGGCACCGGCAAACGTGGCGGTGCCCCTTCCGGAGCCTGCGCCCGCCCCGATGCCTGCGCCCGCCCCGATGCCGGCCGCCGTGGCAGTTCGCGGAGCCGCGGCGTGACGTCGCGCGAAGGCGTGAAGCGTCGTCAGCAGCCCAAGGCGCAGCGCGGGGCAGCGCCCCGCCGGCGGTCGATCAAAGCGCCGCGCACCGCGACGGCGAGGATCCCGAAGCAACGTGACCAGCATGGGCACTCGGTCGACACGAAGCGGACCCGGCCGCCGACCGAATTGGGGCCGCGGACGGCATCGTTCGCGTTCCGGCGCCGTGTGGGCAACTTCGTCATCATGCTGGTGCTGGTGGTCGCCGCCGCCCAGTTGTTCTATCTGCAGGTGCCGCGAGCGGCCGGGTTGCGCGCCGAAGCAGCCGGACAGCTCAAGGTGACCGACGTCGAGAAAGCGGTTCGGGGCAGCATCGTCGACCGCGACTTCGATAAGCTGGCCTTCACGATCGAGGCCCGGGCACTGACCTTCCAGCCGGTAAGGATCCGCAAGCAACTCGAGGAGGCCCGGCAGAACAGTCCCAAGGCGCCCGACCCGCAGACCCGCCTGCGCGATATCGCCCGCGAAGTGTCGGGCCGCCTGGACAACCGGCCCGACATGGCGACGGTACTCAAGAAGCTGCAGAGTTCGGAGGGCTTCGTCTACCTGGCCCGTGCGGTCGATCCCGCCATTGCTCAGGCGATCAGCGAGCAGTTCCCCGAGGTGGGCGCCGAACGCCAAGACTTGCGCCAGTATCCCGGCGGGTCCCTTGCGGCCAACGTGGTCGGCGGCGTCGACTGGGACGGCCACGGACTGCTGGGGCTGGAGGATTCGCTGGACTCGGCCCTGGCCGGTACCGACGGTTCGATCACCTATGATCGCGGCTCCGACGGGGTGGTGATTCCGGGCAGCTACCGCAACCGCCACGACGCGGTCAACGGCTCGACGGTGCAGCTGACCCTCGACGACGACGTGCAGTTCTACGTCCAGCAGCAGGTCCAACAGACCAAGAACGCCTCCGGGGCCAAGAACGTCTCGGCCGTCGTGCTCGACGCCAAGACCGGCGAGGTGCTCGCGATGGCCAACGACAACACCTTCGACCCGAGCCAGGACATCGGCCGGCAGGGCGACCGGCGACTGGGAAACCTGCCGGTTTCGTCGCCGTTCGAGCCCGGGTCGGTGAACAAGATCGTGACGGCTGCGACCGCCATCGAGTTAGGCCTGACCAACCCCGACGAGGTGCTGCAGGTGCCCGGCTCGATCCACATGGGCGGCGTCACCGTCAACGATGCGTGGAATCACGGCGTCATGCCCTACACAACCACCGGCATCTTCGGGAAGTCGTCGAACGTGGGAACGCTGATGCTGTCCCAGCGGATCGGACCGCAGCGCTACTTCGAGATGCTCAAGAAGTTCGGGCTGGGCCAGCGGACCAATGTGGGACTGCCCGGCGAGAGCGACGGCCTCGTTCCGCCGATGGAGCAGTGGTCGGGAAGCACCTTCTCCAACCTGCCGATCGGGCAGGGCCTGTCGATGACCCTGCTGCAGATGGCCGCGATGTACCAGACGATCGCCAACGACGGTGTGCGCATCCCGCCCCGCATCGTCAAAGCCACCATCGCGCCGGACGGCACCCGCACCGAGGAACCCCGGCCGGACGGCATCCGGGTGGTATCACCGGAGACCGCGCAACAGGTGCGCAGCATGCTGCGAGCCGTCGTGCAGCGCGACCCGATGGGATACCAGCAGGGCACCGGCCCGGCCGCCGCGGTGGAGGGTTACCAGATGGCCGGCAAGACGGGCACCGCTCAGCAGATCAACCCGGCCTGCGGTTGCTATTACAGCGACGTCTACTGGATCACCTTCGCCGGCATCGCCACCGTCGACAATCCGCGATACGTGATCGGGATCATGATGGACGCCCCGCACCGTGCCGCCGACGGCAGCCCGGGTTCCTCGGCGGCCCCGCTGTTCCACAACATCTCCGCGTGGCTGATGCAGAGCAGGAACGTGCCACTGTCTCCCGACCCCGGCCCGCCCTTGCGGCTGCAGGTCACCTAGCCGCCGAGTCGTGCGCGGCCGCTGTACCGCCCGCTCGGTAGGGTGAGCCGGTGTCGACCCCCCTTCGCCGCCCCGCGCCACCCGGTGTGAGGTTGCGCGAACTCGCGCAGCGGGTCGGCGCCCGGGTCCCGCACGGCGGGCCCATCCCCGATGTCGTCGTCACCGGTGTGACCCTTCGCGGCCAGGACGCGGGCCCCGGTGACGTTTTCGCGGCATTGCCCGGGTCGGTCACCCACGGCGCCTCTCACGCGGCCGGAGCCGTTGCGCGCGGAGCGGTCGCGGTGCTGACCGACGAGACCGGTCTTGCTGTGCTCGACGTGCCCACCGGAACGCCCGTGCTGGTGCACCCGGCTCCCCGTTCGGTGCTGGGTCCGGTCGCCGCGCAGGTCTACGGGCAGCCATCGGAGAGACTCACGGTCATCGGTGTCACCGGCACGTCCGGCAAGACGACGACCACCCACCTCGTGGAGGCGGGCCTGCGCGCGGCACGCCGCCACGCGGGCCTGATTGGGACCGTCGGGGTGCGCATCGACGGGATTGCCGTGCCCAGCGCGCTGACCACGCCGGAAGCCCCCGCGTTGCAGGCGCTGCTGGCCCTGATGGTCGAGGGTGGGGTCGACGCCGCGGTCATGGAAGTCTCCAGCCACGCGCTCGCTCTGGGCCGCGTCGACGGTGTGCGTTTCGCGGCGGGCGGTTTCACCAATCTGTCCAGGGATCATCTGGATTTTCATCCCACGATGGCCGATTACTTCGAGGCCAAGGCCCGGCTGTTCGACCCGGAATCGCCGGCGCACGCCCGGACCTCGGTGATATGCGTCGACGACGACGCTGGTCGCGCGATGGCCCAGCGGGCCGACAATCCCGTGACCGTCAGCGCCGCGCACTGCGCCGACTGGACCGTCGAGGACGTCGTGCACATGCCGAGCGGCGCGCAGGAATTCAGTGCCGTCGACCCCGCCGGAGTGCACCACCGCATCGGAATCCGGCTACCCGGTCGGTACAACGTGGCCAATTGCCTCGTCGCATTGGCGCTGCTGGACGGCATCGGCGTCGCGCCGGAGCAGGCGGCACCCGGACTGCGCGACGCCCGGGTGCCCGGCCGCCTTGAGCCGATCGAACGAGGTCAGGAATTCCTGGCCCTGGTCGACTACGCACACAAGCCGGGTGCGCTACGCGCGGTGCTGGAGATGTTGCGCCGCGAGCCGACCATTGGCCGGATCGCCGTGGTTTTCGGTGCCGGCGGCGACCGCGACCCGGGCAAGCGCGCCCCGATGGGTGCCACGGCGGCCGAACTCGCCGACCTGGTGGTGGTGACCGACGACAACCCGCGCGGTGAGGACCCTGCCGCCATCCGGGCCGCGGTCCTGGCCGGAGCGACCGGTGCCGGCTCCGCGGAGGTGGTCGAGATCGGTGATCGCCGCGCCGCCATCGCCCACGCCGTCGCGTGGGCCCGTACCGGTGACGTGGTCCTCGTTGCGGGCAAGGGTCATGAAACCGGTCAGACGGCCGGCGGACGCACCGTGGCCTTCGACGATCGCGCCGAAGTCGCGGCCGCACTTGAGGCGCTGGGAACGCAGCCGTGATCGATCTGACGGTCGCCGAGATCGCCGAGATCGTCGGCGGGCAGTTGGCCGACGTCTCCCCGGCCGACGCCGCCCGGCTGCATGTCACCGGAACCGTCGAGTTCGATTCGCGCCGCGTCACGCCCGGCGGTCTGTTCCTCGCCCTGCCGGGCGCACGTTTCGACGGCCACGACCATGCCGCTGCGGCGGTCGGGGCAGGGGCCGTGGCCGTATTGGCGGCCCGCCCCGTCGGGGTGCCTGCCGTGGTGGTCGCTCCGCGGCCGGGCGATGCCACCGCGAGCGTGCTCGAACACGACCGCGACGGTTCGGGCGCGGCGGTGCTGGCGGCGCTGGCGAAGCTGGCCGCGGCGGTGGCCGCGCGACTGGCCGCGGCCGGGCTGACGATCGTCGGTGTCACCGGGTCGTCGGGTAAGACCTCCACGAAGGACCTGCTGGCGGCGGTGCTCGCGCCGCTCGGTGACGTCGTCGCCCCGCCGGGTTCGTTCAACAACGAACTCGGCCACCCGTGGACCGTGCTGCGGGCCACCGAGCGTACCGACTACCTGGTCCTGGAGATGTCGGCCCGCCACCCCGGCAACATTGCAGCGCTCGCACGGATCGCACCGCCGCGAATCGGGGTCGTGCTCAACGTCGGCACCGCCCACTTGGGTGAATTCGGCTCGCGGCAGGCCATTGTCGACACCAAAGCCGAGCTGCCCCAAGCCGTGTCGGACTCGGGTGTGGTCGTCCTCAACGCCGACGACAGCGCGGTGGCCGCGATGGCGGAGCAGACCGCGGCGCGCGTGGTGCGGGTCAGCCGTGCCGCACCGGCCGATTTGTGGGCCGACCACGTGGTGCTCGACGAGCTGGCCAGACCCCGGTTCACGCTGCACCACGGCGACCGCAGCGTCGACGTCGTGCTGGCGGTGCACGGCGAGCACCAGGTTTCCAACGCGCTGTGCGCGGCCGCCGTCGCACTGGAATGCGGTGCCACCTGCGAGCAGGTGGCCGCAGCACTGGCCACGGCCGGGCCCGCCTCGCCCAGCCGGATGGCCGTGTTCACCCGCTGCGACGGCGTCACCGTCGTCAACGACGCCTACAACGCCAACCCGGATTCCATGCGGGCCGGGCTGCGCGCATTGGCCTGGATGGCGCGCGGCGGGGCAGCACACCGGCGGAGTTGGGCGGTACTGGGCGAGATGGCCGAACTGGGCGACGACACGATTGGCGAGCACGATCGCATCGGCAGGCTGGCGGTGCGCTTAGATGTCTCTCGTCTCGTCGTCGTCGGAACCGGGAGGGCTATGGACGCCATGCACCAGGGGGCGGTCATAGAGGGGGCGCGGGGCGCGGTGTCAACCCGGGTCGACGGCGTCGATGCGGCATTGGCGTTGCTGCGGACCGAACTGGCCCCCGGTGACGTAGTTCTGGTCAAGGCGTCCAACGCCGCCGGTCTGGCCGTGCTCGCACAATCCCTGATCGGGGACGAAAGCGCCGGGGACGGCGCCCGATGAAACTCATCCTGATCGCGGTCGGACTGTCGCTGGCGATGTCGATCCTGCTGACGCCGCTGCTTATCCGGCTCTTCACCAAGCAGGGATTCGGCCACGAGATCCGCGAGGGCGGCCCACCCAGCCACCGAACCAAGCGCGGCACGCCGTCGATGGGCGGTGTCGCGATTGTCGCGGGCGTGTGGGCCGGTTATGTGGGTGCTCACCTCATCGGCCTGGTTGTCGGCGGTGACGGCCCGTCGGTCTCCGGGCTGTTGGTGCTCGGTCTGGCGACCTCGCTGGGAGTCGTCGGATTCATCGACGACCTGATCAAGATCCGCCTGGCACGCAACCTCGGACTCAACAAGACGGCCAAAACGGTCGGGCAGATCATCTCGGCGGTGCTCTTCGGTTTGCTTGTGCTGAGGTTTCCCAACGCCAACAATCTGACCCCGGGCAGCCAGGAGTTGTCCTACGTGCGAGAGATCGCCACCGTCACCCTGCCGCCCGTGCTGTTCGTGCTGTTCGTGGTTCTGGTGGTGTCGGCGTGGTCGAATGCCGTCAACTTCACCGACGGCCTCGACGGTCTCGCCGCGGGAAGTATGGGGATGGTGGCGGCCGCCTACGTGCTGATCACGTTCTGGCAGTTTCGCAACGCCTGCGCGACCGCTCCCGGGCTGGGCTGCTACAACGTGCGCGATCCGTTGGACCTGGCGATCATTGCTTCGGCCACCGCCGGAGCGTGCATCGGCTTCCTGTGGTGGAACGCCGCGCCCGCCAAGATTTTCATGGGCGACACCGGTTCGCTGGCCCTCGGCGGCGTCCTGGCAGGTTTGTCGGTGACCAGCCGCACCGAAATTCTCGCGGTGGTGCTCGGCGCTCTGTTCGTCGCCGAGATCGTCTCGGTCGTCGTGCAAATCCTGGCGTTTCGAACCACCGGACGGCGGGTCTTCCGGATGGCACCGTTCCACCACCATTTCGAGCTGGTCGGCTGGGCGGAGACGACCGTCATCATCCGCTTCTGGCTCCTGACGGCGATCGCGTGCGGCCTCGGTCTGGCGCTGTTCTACGGCGAATGGCTCGCCGCGATCGGGGCCTGACGTGTTCGGCCCGCTCGTAGCCGGGTCGCGCGTGCTGGTCGCAGGGGCCGGGGTGACCGGCCGGTCGGTGCTCACCGCGCTGGAGCCGCTGGGCCTGCGGGTCGAGATCACCGACGACGACGCCGACGCCCTGCGCACGCTGGCCGCCGGTGGTGTGCGGGTGCGACCGGCGCCGGACGCCGTGGCAGGTATCGGAGACTACGCTGTGGTGATCACCAGTCCCGGCCTGCCGCCGCAATCGCCGCTTCTGACGGCTGCCGCGCAGGGCGGGGTCCCGGTCTGGGGTGACGTGGAGTTGGCCTGGCGCCTCGACCAATCCGGGCGCTACGGGCCGCCGCGTAAATGGCTGGTGGTCACCGGAACCAACGGCAAGACCACCACCACTTCGATGCTGCACCGGATGCTCACCGCGGCCGGGCGCGCCAGCCTGCTGTGCGGCAACATCGGTACCCCGGTCACCGAGGTGCTGGCGCAACCGGGTGACTACCTGGCCGTCGAATTGTCCAGTTTCCAGTTGCACTGGTCGTCATCGGTGCGCCCGGAGGCCGGCGTCGTGCTCAACGTCGCCGAGGACCATCTGGACTGGCACGGTTCGCTGGCCGCCTACGCCGGCGCCAAGGCCCGCGCCCTGCACGGCCGGGTGGCCGTGGTCGGTCTCGACGACCCGGTGGCCAGCGCCCTGCTGCCCGATGCGACCGCCCCGGTCAAGGTGGGCTTCCGGCTCGGCGAGCCCGGTACCGGCGAGCTGGGTGTGCGGGAGGGCATGCTGGTGGATCGCGCGTTCAGCGACGACGAGGCGCTGGCACCGGTGGCCGCCATTCCCGTCGCCGGACCGGTCGGGGTGCTCGACGCGCTGGCCGCGGCCGCGCTGGCGCGTGCCGTCGGCGTCGCGGCCGGGCCGATCGCGCAGGCGCTGGCGTCGTTCACGGTCGGCAGGCACCGCGCCGAGGTGGTGGCCGTCGCCGGCGACATCACATATGTCGACGATTCCAAGGCGACCAATCCGCACGCCGCCGAGGCATCGGTGCTGGCGTATCCCCGGGTGGTGTGGGTGGCCGGCGGCCTGCTCAAGGGTGCGTCAGTAGACGACATGCTGCCGCGGATCGCCGCCCGCCTGGCAGGAGCCGTGCTGATCGGCCGGGATCGGCGGGTGATCGCCGAGGCGATCGCACGACACGCACCGGATGTTCCCGTCGTCGAGGTCGTGACGGGAGAGGATGCTGGGGTGTACGAGACCGATGAGTCTTCTGTGGCTCAAGTGGCCGATGCGACGGGGGAGTCCATCGGCGCCGCGGTGATGGCGCGGGCCGTCGCGGCGGCGCGCGACCTCGCCGAGCCCGGCGATACCGTGCTGCTGGCTCCGGCGGGAGCATCGTTCGACCAGTTCGGCGGCTACGCGGAACGCGGCGAGCGGTTCGCTGCCGCGGTCCGCGCGGTCGCCGCCCCGGCAGGGTAGGTCGCTCATGGCGAACCTGCCGAACCTGCCGAACCTGCTGAGCCGGCTGCGCGGGCGCGCGGGCACCGCCGATGCGTCCGGTGCCGCTGAGTCCGCGTCGTCCGCCGTCAAGCCGGTGGCGACTTCCGGCCCGGTCGGGGCGTGGCTGAACAAGCCAATGACGTCGTTTCATCTCATCGTGGCCGTGGCCGCGCTGCTGGTCAGTCTGGGCTTGATCATGGTGCTCTCGGCGTCGGGCGTGCATTCCTACGACGAGGACGGCACGCCCTGGGCGATCTTCTCCAAGCAGGTGATGTGGACCGCCGTCGGCCTGGTGGCGTTCTACGTGGCCGCGCGCACACCGGTGAACGTGATGCGGGGGCTGGCCTTCCCGGTGTTCGCCGTGACGATCGTGTTGCTGGTGCTGGTGCTCATACCGGGCATCGGCCACGAATCCAACGGCTCCCGGGGCTGGTTCGTGGTCTCCGGATTGTCGATGCAGCCCTCGGAGCTGACCAAGATCGCCTTCGCGGTGTGGGGCGCGCACCTGCTGGCCTCGCGGCGGATGGAGCAAGCGTCGCTCAAGGAGATGCTGGTCCCGCTGTTGCCCGCGGCGGTCATCGCGCTGGCGCTCATTGTCGCGCAGCCCGACCTCGGCCAGACCGTGTCGCTGGGCATCATCTTGATGGCGCTGCTGTGGTATGCGGGCCTGCCGCTGCGCGTGTTCTTGACCTCCCTGTTCGCGGCGATTACTGCCGCGGCGGTGCTGGCGGTGTCGGCGGGCTACCGCTCGGACCGGGTGCGCTCCTGGCTCGACCCCGCCGCCGACGCCCAGGGCTCGGGCTATCAAGCGCGCCAGGCCAAGTTCGCGCTGGCCAACGGCGGGGTCTTCGGCGAGGGCCTCGGGCAGGGCGCCGCCAAGTGGAACTACCTGCCCAACGCGCACAACGACTTCATCTTCGCGATCGTCGGCGAGGAACTCGGTCTGGTGGGCGCCATCGGCCTGCTGGCGCTGTTCGGACTGTTCGCCTACACCGGGATGAGAATCGCACGCCGGTCGGCCGACCCGTTCCTGAGGTTGCTGACCGCCACGGCCACGATGTGGGTGATCGGCCAGTCGTCCATCAACGTCGGCTACGTCGTCGGGCTGCTGCCCGTCACCGGTATCCAGCTCCCGCTCATCTCGGCGGGGGGAACCTCGACCGCCACCACGCTGTTCATCGTCGGCGTGGTGGCCAACGCCGCGCGCCACGAACCCGATGCTGTGCTCGCGCTGCGGGCCGGCCGGGACGATCGCATGAATCGGTGGTTGCGGCTGCCGCTGCCGGAACCCTATGTGCCCAGTCGTGTGGACGCGCTCAGGGACCGGCTCAGGACGCGGCCCGGTCCGCCCGAACCGGCCCCCACGCCGCGCAAGGCGGCAGAACCGGCGTCCGGGCCGCGTAAGGCGGCCGCGCGGGAGGTCGCCGACGATGCCCCGCGGCGGCGCGGGGGCCGGCCGGTGCATCATGGTAGCGGTCAGCGGGGCGGGCGGCTTGAGACCCCTGAGCCGTCGCGGGCCCGTGCCGGGCGACCCCAGACACGGGGGAAGCGAGCATTGAAAGGTCAGCGTTACGGGTGAGCGACTCGGCGACACAGCCGGCCGACGGCCGTCCGATCTCGGTGGTTCTCGCAGGCGGAGGTACGGCCGGCCATGTGGAGCCGGCCATGGCGGTCGCCGACGCGTTGAAAGCCCTGGATCCTCGGGTGCGCATCACCGCGCTGGGCACCGAACGCGGCCTGGAGACCCGGCTGGTTCCGGAACGGGGTTATGACCTGCGGCTGATCACCCCGGTCCCGCTGCCCCGCAAGCTCAACTCCGACCTGGTCCGGCTGCCGGTGCGGGTGCGCCGGGCCACCCGGCAGGCCGGGTTGCTGCTCGACGCGGTCGACGCCGACGTCGTCGTCGGTTTCGGTGGCTACGTCGCGGTGCCCGCGTATCTGGCCGCTCGCGGACGCCGCGGGGTTCCGGTGGTCATCCACGAGGCCAATGCCCGGGCGGGAATCGCCAACAAGGTAGGCGCGCGTAGTGCGCGACGGGTGCTGGCCGCGGTCGCCGGTTCCGGGCTGCGCAACGCCGAGGTGGTCGGGATGCCCGTGCGCGCCGCGATCGCCGACTTGGACCGCGCCGCGCTGCGGACTCAGGCCCGCGCATACTTCGGCCTGCCCGCGGACGCACCCGTGCTGCTGGTATTCGGCGGATCGCAGGGGGCGGCATCGGTAAACTACGCGGTTTCGGCTGCGGCGGACGCACTCGCCGACCGCGGGGTGGCGGTGCTGCACGCACATGGACCCAAGAACACACTGAACCTGCCCGCCCCGCGGCCGTCCGGCCCGCCGTACGTCGCGGTGCCGTACTTGACCCGGATGGATCTCGCCTACGCGGCGGCCGACCTGGCGATCTGTCGTTCGGGCGCGATGACGGTCGCGGAGCTGTCCGCGGTCGGCCTGCCCGCGGTGTACGTGCCGCTGCCGATCGGCAACGGTGAGCAGCGGCTCAACGCGCTGCCGGTGGTCGGCGCCGGCGGGGCATTGCTCATCGACGATGCCGAACTCAGCGGCGACTTCGTCGGTGAGCGGGTCGGCGGGCTGGTCACCGATGCGCCTCGGCTGGCCGAAATGGCGGCAGCGGCGCTTCGCGTCGGTCCCCGTGACGCGGCCGAACGGGTAGCCCGGGCCGCGCTCGACGTCGCGCTCGACGCCCGGGCGGGCCGATACGCGCAGGCGCGCAGGTGAACGCGGAGCTGCCGGAGGAATTGCGCCGGGTACACATGGTCGGCATCGGTGGTGCGGGAATGTCGGGGATCGCCCGCATCCTGCTGGACCGCGGTGCCCAGGTGTCGGGTTCGGACGCCAAGGAGTCACGCAGTGTTCTCGCGCTGCGTGCCCGTGGCGCGGTGGTCCGCATCGGTCACGACGCGTCGTCGCTGGATCTGCTGGCGGGCGGGCCGACCGCGGTGATCACCACTCATGCCGCGATCCCAAAGACCAACCCCGAACTGGTCGAGGCACACCGACGGGGGATCCCGGTCGTGCTGCGCCCGGTTGTACTGGCGCGTCTGATGGCCGGGCATACCATCGCGATGGTCACCGGTACGCACGGCAAGACGAGCACCACCTCCATGCTCATCGTCGCCCTTCAGCATGCCGGTATGGATCCGTCGTTCGCCGTCGGTGGCGAGATGGGGGAGGCGGGCACCAATGCCCACCACGGCAGCGGCACGTGTTTCGTCGCCGAAGCCGACGAAAGCGACGGCTCGCTGCGCGAGTACTCGCCCGATGTCGCCGTCGTGACGAATATCGAATCCGACCACCTCGACCACTTCGGCAGTGTGGAGTCCTACATCGCGGTGTTCGACGCGTTCGTCGAACGGATCGCCCCGGGCGGGGCGCTTGTGGTGTGCACCGACGACGCGGGCGGGGCGGCGCTGGCCGGCCGCGCCGCCGCGCGGGGCGTGAGGGTGCTCGCCTACGGGTCCAGCGACGTCGGCGTTCCATTGGCCGGCAGGCTGGTCCAGTGGCAGCAGCAGGGTACCGGCGCGGTCGCCGACATCGCACTGGCCCACGAGTCCCTTCCCCGTGCGCTGCGGCTGTCGGTGCCCGGGCGGCACATGGCGCTCAACGCGTTGGGCGCGGTGCTGGCCGCCGTGGCGGTGGGGGCTCCGATCGACGACGCGCTCGACGGCCTCACCGGATTCGAAGGGGTACGGCGTCGGTTCGAACTGGTGGGCACCGCCAACGGCATCCGGGTATTCGATGACTACGCGCACCATCCCACCGAGGTGCGTGCCGTGCTGTCGGCGTTGCGGACGGTGGTCCAGCAAGGCGGCGGCGGACGCGTCCTGGCGGTGTTTCAACCCCACCTGTATTCGCGGACCAAGATCTTCGCCAGGGAGTTCGGATCGGCGCTCGACGGCGCCGACCGGGTGTGTGTGCTCGACGTCTACGCAGCGCGGGAGCAGCCGATAGCCGGTGTGAGCGGAGCCACGGTCGCTGAGCACGTCACCGTCCCGGTGGACCACCTGCCCGACTTCTCGGCTGTCGCAGGTCGGGTGGCCGAACTTGCCCGGCCCGGCGACGTGATCGTGACGATGGGTGCCGGTGATGTGACGATGCTCGCCCCGGAGATTCTGTCCGAGCTTCAGCTGCGGGCCAATCGCAGCACGCCGGAACGTCACGGGGAGGTGTGGTGATCCCGCCCGCCGGTCCCGTCGACCCGGATCAGTCGGCGGGAAGCCCCGCCGACTCGCCCGCCGGTCCCGTCGAAACGGACCAACCGGCAGTGGCCGCGCCGCCGAATCCGGCCGCTGTGCCGGTGTCCGATTCGTTGGACGAGTCAGTGCGTGAGTCGGTGGGTGAGCGGGCGCCCGACGCCACCACCGTGGGCGACGAGTCGCCGGAGGTCGCCGCCGGCGGGGACGGTGCTGGGGATCTGGAGGGGCCGCGGCGCCGGGCACGCCGCGAGCGCGCCGAACGTCGCGTGGCCCAGGCTCGCGCTCGGGCGATCGAGGATGCGCGGCGCGAAGCCAAACGGCGCGCCAACAATGAGTCAGACCCTGCCAAGACCGCGCCACGGGGGGCCGTGCGCGGCCTCAAACCGGTGATCGTCACGATCTTGGTGAGCCTCCTGGCCGGCGGACTGGCCGCGGTCCTGTATTTCACGCCGCTGATGTCGGCGCGCGAGGTGGCGGTGACCGGCGCCGGCGAGGTGCCCAGGCAGGAAGTGCTCGATGCCGCGCAGGTCGCGCTCGGTACGCCGCTGCTGCAGATCGACACCGACGAGGTGGCAGACCGGGTGGCGACGATCCGGCGGGTCGCCAGCGCCCGGGTGCGCCGCGAATACCCGTCCACGTTGTGGATCGACATCTTCGAGCGGATCGCGGTGGCGGTCAAGGACTTTCCCGACGGCACGCACCTCTACGACCGTGACGGCGTCGACTTCGCGACCGGCCCGCCGCCGCCTGCGCTGCCGTATCTCGACGTCGACAACCCCGGCCCGACCGATCCGCAGACGCGGGCGGCCCTGGAGGTCTTGACGGCGTTGCGGCCCGAAGTCGCCGGGCAGGTGGGGCGTGTGGCAGCGCCGTCGGTGGCGTCGATCACACTGACCTTCACCGACGGCCGGGTGGTGGTGTGGGGCACCAACGACCGCACCGAGGAGAAGGCGGAGAAGTTAGGTGCCCTGCTGACCCAGCCGGGCAGCACCTACGACGTGTCCAGTCCCGACCTGCCGACGGTCAGATAAAAAATTTCGGCGCAACACGTCGGCGCGCCTGCGCGGTTCGGCCGGGGGTGACACCTACGGTTCTGGTTGTACGGAACTACTTGACATAACTCTAAGCCTCTGGTTGAGGTTGAGGGTTTAGAGAAGAAGTCGGGTGGTTCGTCCGGACCCAAGCACTCAGGGAGGAAGGCGAAGATGACCCCCCCGCACAACTACCTCGCCGTCATCAAAGTCGTCGGCATCGGCGGCGGCGGCGTCAATGCCGTCAACCGCATGATCGAGCAGGGCCTCAAGGGCGTGGAATTCATCGCGATCAACACCGACGCGCAGGCGTTGCTGATGAGCGATGCCGACGTCAAGCTCGACGTCGGACGTGATTCCACGCGCGGACTCGGCGCCGGTGCCGATCCGGAGGTCGGCCGTAGGGCCGCCGAGGACGCCAAGGACGAGATCGAAGAGCTGCTGCGCGGCGCCGACATGGTGTTCGTCACGGCCGGCGAGGGCGGCGGCACCGGTACCGGCGGGGCGCCGGTGGTGGCCAGCATCGCCCGCAAGCTCGGCGCGCTCACGGTCGGCGTCGTCACGCGGCCGTTCTCGTTCGAGGGCAAGCGCCGAGGCGCACAGGCCGAGAACGGCATCATCACGCTGCGGGAAAGCTGCGACACGCTCATCGTCATCCCCAACGACCGGTTGCTGCAGATGGGCGACGCGGCGGTGTCGCTGATGGACGCCTTCCGCAGTGCCGACGAGGTGCTGCTCAACGGTGTTCAGGGCATCACCGACCTGATCACAACGCCGGGCCTCATCAACGTCGACTTCGCTGATGTCAAGGGCATCATGAGCGGCGCCGGGACCGCTCTGATGGGTATCGGTGCGGCGCGCGGCGACGGCCGGGCGCTCAAGGCCGCCGAGATCGCCATCAATTCGCCCCTGTTGGAGGCGTCGATGGAGGGCGCCCAGGGCGTGCTGATGTCGATCGCCGGCGGCAGCGACCTCGGATTGTTCGAGATCAACGA
>CAZEHT010000087.1:0-16920 GCA_964511995.1 uncultured Mycobacterium sp. | reverse complement strand
GAACCCATGACGCAGTAGGCGCCGCCGTAGGCCTTGCGGGTGATGACGGTGATCTTGGCGACGGTGGCTTCGCCGTAGGCGTAGAGCAGCTTTGCGCCGCGCCGGATGATGCCGTTGTACTCCTGGTCGGTGCCCGGCAGGAAGCCCGGCACGTCGACCAGCATCACGATCGGGATGTTGAAGCAGTCGCAAGTCCGCACGAACCGGGCGGCCTTCTCCGAGGCGTTGATGTCCAGGCAGCCGGCGAACTGGGTGGGCTGGTTGGCGACGATACCGACCGGACGCCCGTCGATCCGGCCGAATCCGACGACGATGTTCGACGCGTACCCGGCTTGCACCTCGAGGAACTCGTCGCCGTCGAGAATGCGCGTGATGACCTCGTGCATGTCGTACGGCTGGTTGGGAGAATCCGGGATCAGCGTGTCCAATTCGAGGTCCTCGTCGGTGAGGTTGTCCTCGATAGCCCCCGGGTGCGGCGGAGCCGGGTAGCGCGGCGGCTCCGCATAGTTGTTGGGGGGCAGGTAGCTAAGCAGGTCGCGGACGTAGTCGAACGCATCCTGTTCGCCGGAGGCGACGTAGTGCGCGGTACCGGACTTGGACATGTGGGTGTGGGCGCCGCCAAGTTCCTCCATGGTGACGTCCTCGCCGGTGACGGTCTTGATGACGTCGGGGCCGGTGATGAACATCTGGCTGGTCTGGTCGACCATGATGATGAAGTCGGTCAACGCCGGCGAATAGACATGGCCACCCGCCGCGGCACCCATGATCAGCGAGATCTGGGGGATCACACCTGAAGCCAGGATGTTGTTGCGGAAGATCCGGCTGTAGAGGCCGAGCGAGACGACACCCTCCTGGATGCGGGCGCCCGCGCCGTCGTTGATGCCGATGAGCGGACGGCCGGTCTTGACCGCCAGTTCCTGGACCTTGACGATCTTCTCGCCGTAGACCTCGCCGAGGCTGCCGCCGAACACCGTCGCGTCCTGGCTGAAGATGCAGACGTCGCGGCCGTCGATGGTGCCGTATCCGGTGACCACGCCGTCGCCAAGCGGGCGGTTCTCGGCAAGGCCGAAGTTGGTGCTGCGGTGGCGCGCGAGCGCGTCGAGCTCGACGAATGAGCCCTCGTCGAGCAGCGCGAAGATGCGCTCGCGGGCGGTCAGCTTGCCCTTGGCGTGCACCTTTTCCACCGCGGCCTCGCCCACCGGGTGCTGCGCTTCCTCGGTGCGCTTGCGCAGATCGGCGAGTTTGCCCGCCGTGGTGTGGATGTCGACGTGGTGCTCAGTCGTTTCGGGGTCGGTGACGCTCGTCATGGGGGTCGATGCTATCGGCACGCGGCATCAGCGCTCGCGGCGGTTCAGCCGCGGACCGTGTCGCGCCTGATCATCCGGCGGCGGGCGCGTCGTGGCCACCGGTGAGGTGGGGACGGCCTTGTGGCACACGGTGGCGCGCACCCGGCTTGGGTAGGGTGCGTCCGTGGGCTATCCCGACAACGTGCTCGCCGAAGGCGAGCAGGTGGTGGTTCACCGCCACCCACACTGGAAACGCCTGGTCGGCCCGGTGTTCGCCCTGCTGGCGACCACCGCGCTGGCCTCTTTCGGGGCCGCCTATGTCAGTTCGCTGGACTGGGATTCCCACGCGAAGACAGTGGTCTCATCGGTGATCGCCGCGATCTGGCTGGTGGTCGTCGGCTGGCTGACGCTATGGCCCTTTGCGACTTGGCGGACTACCCATTTCGTCGTGACCGATCGTCGGGTGATGTTCCGCCAGGGATTTCTCACCCGTTCGGGCATAGACATTCCGCTGGCCCGCATCAACAGTGTGGAGTTCCGCCACGGACTGCTGGATCGGATGTTGCGCACCGGCACGCTGATCGTCGAGTCTGCCAGTCAGGATCCGCTGGAGTTCTACGACATCCCCCGCGTCGAGCAGGTGCACGCACTGCTCTATCAGGAGGTCTTCGACACCCTCGGTTCCGAGGAGTCGTCTTCCTGACGGACGCGGTGGCGAGACCGCCGCAGCGAGGTGACCACGCCCGCGTGCGGCCGGCGCTCGAACCCGTCCTCGAGCGCCTCGGCGATGCCGCCGCCGGTCAATGCGGACTCCAAAGCCTTCTCGGGATTGCGGGCGAACTCGCTGGGGAAGACGAACCGGCGGAACGCCCAGAATCGGAACGCCATCTGCAGCAGGTTGCCGATGATGTAGGCGGAGATGAAGTCGGCGATGTTCTCGACGGTCAGTGACACGTCGGGCACCCGCAGTTGCAGCACGTAACTGGAGAAATACAGCGGTGCCATGCTCAGCATCACCCCCACGCCGCTGACCGCGAAGAAGAGCAGCGCTTCGTGATGGCGCTCCCGACCGCCGCGATCCCGGAAGCTCCACTCCCGGTTGAGGATGTAGGAGGCGATCACCGCGATGATGCCCGCGATGGTCTTCGCGGTGACCGGCTTGGGCTCGAGGATGGTCAGCTTGAGGGTGTAGAAAATCACCGAGTCGATCACAAATGTCGTGGCGCCCACGATGGCGAACTTGATCAGCTCATGGTGCCTATCGGCGAACGAGCGGACCGGGCGCGGTAGGCGCGCGATCATGGCGTCAGCGAAGGGCACGTTTGGCCAGTGTACGCAAATTGGGTCTCAGATCGTGTGCACGGAAGGTTCGCCGCAGGTCATGCCACCATGGTGGACGTGTCTAACCCTCGTAAAACACGGCCGGGGCCCATCGTCGCCATGGTCGGGGGCGGACAGCTGGCCCGGATGACGCACCAGGCCGCCATCGCCTTGGGGCAGACTCTGCGCGTGCTGGCCGTCGATCCCGGCGATCCGGCTGCGCAGGTCAGCCCGGACGTCCTGATCGGGTCGCATGCCGACTACGACGCGCTGAGCGCCGTGGCGCGGGGCGCCACTGCGCTCACCTTCGACCACGAGCACGTCCCGACCGAACTGCTCGAAAGGCTTGTCGCCGAAGGCATTACCGTGGCGCCGCCGCCCGAGGCGCTGGTGCACGCGCAGGACAAGCTGGTGATGCGGCGCAAGCTGGCCGCATTGGGTGCCCCGGTGCCGCGCTTCGCTGCGGTCGCAACACCGGACGACGCCGTCGACTTCGCCGGTGCCGTCGGGGGCCCGGTGGTGATCAAGGTGATTCGTGGCGGCTACGACGGCCGTGGGGTGGCCATGGCCGACGATGCCGACGACGCCCGGCGCATCGCAGCCGGCTACCTCGACGCCGGTGTGCCGATCCTGGTGGAAGAGCGGGTGTCCATGCGGCGGGAGTTGTGCGCTCTGGTCGCGCGTTCGGCGTTCGGCCAGGGCGCGGCCTGGCCGGTGGTACAAACCGTTCAGCGCGCGGGCATCTGCGTCGAGGTGATCGCGCCCGCGCCCGGCCTCCCCGACGACGTGGCTGCGGCGGCCCAACGGCTCGGGCTGCACGTGGCCGACGAGCTGGGGGTCGTCGGAGTCCTGGCGGTCGAACTGTTCGAATCCGCCGGTGGCGGGCTGCTCGTCAACGAACTGGCGATGCGTCCGCACAACTCCGGTCACTGGACGATGGACGGTGCGGTGACCAGCCAATTCGAACAGCATCTACGCGCGGTGCTGGACTATCCCCTCGGGGACACCAGCGCCCGCGCGCCGATGACCGTGATGGCCAACGTGCTCGGTGCGCCACAGACACCGGCCATGAGCATCGACGAGCGCGTTCATCACCTGTTCGCGCGACTCCCGGAGGTCAAGGTGCACCTCTACGGCAAGGGCGAGCGGCCCGGCCGAAAGCTGGGACACGTCAATCTCGTGGCCTCCGCGGGAGAGGATCCGGCGGACGTACGTGAGCGGGCCAATCGCGCGGCACACTGGTTGTCGCACGCGCAGTGGACTGACGGATGGGACGAACACCGATGAGCGTCAATCGAGAGCCCGGCGCGTCCGCGCGGGTGCCGGGGCGATCGGCCCGCGCGTGAGCAGCCCGCGGGTGGGGCTGATCATGGGCAGCGACAGCGATTGGGCGGTGATGGCCGAGGCCGCAACCGCGCTGGCCGAGTTCAACGTCGCGTTCGAGGTCGGAGTGGTCTCGGCGCACCGCACCCCCGGGCGGATGCTCGACTATGCGCGCGGGGCGGCGGCCCGCGGCCTTGAGGTGATCGTCGCCGGCGCGGGTGGCGCGGCGCATCTGCCCGGAATGGTGGCGTCCGCCACCCCGCTGCCGGTCATCGGGGTGCCGGTGCCGCTCGCGCGGCTCGACGGCCTGGACTCGCTGTTGTCGATCGTGCAGATGCCGGCAGGCGTTCCGGTGGCCACCGTCTCGATCGGGGGAGCCCGCAATGCGGGATTGCTGGCCGTGCGCATCCTGGCTTCGGCCGACCCGGTGCTGCGCGAAAAGATGGTCGCGTTTCAGGCGGCATTGGAGAAGCTGGTGTTGGCCAAGGACGAGGCGCTGCGTACGCGACTTCTCGGAGACGGCCCGGCCGAGTAAAGTTACCGAGGAGTAGCTAGGAGGCCGTGATGGCAGCATGGGGCGCAAACCCGTCTTTCGATCTTTTCCAGCTTCCCGAGGAGCATCAGGAGCTCCGGGCGGCGATTCGCGCGCTGGCGGAAAAGGAGATCGCCCCGCACGCGGCAGACGTCGACGAGCACTCCCGATTCCCGCATGAGGCTCTCGACGCGCTGAACGCGTCCGGCTTCAACGCCGTGCACGTGCCCGAGGAGTACGGCGGTCAGGGTGCCGATTCGGTCGCCGCGTGCATCGTCATCGAGGAGGTCGCCCGCGTCGACGCGTCGGCATCGTTGATCCCTGCGGTCAACAAGCTGGGGACCATGGGATTGATTCTGCGGGGCTCCAACGAACTGAAGAGGGCCGTTCTGCCCTCCGTCGCCGACGGCACCGCGATGGCGTCGTATGCCCTTTCCGAGCGAGAGGCCGGCAGCGACGCGGCGTCGATGCGCACCCGCGCCAAAGCCGATGGCGGCGACTGGATCCTCAACGGCGCCAAGTGCTGGATCACCAACGGCGGCAAGTCCTGCTGGTACACGGTCATGGCGGTTACGGACCCCGACAAGGGTGCCAACGGCATTTCGGCATTCATGGTCCACAAAGACGACGAAGGCTTCAGCGTCGGCCCCAAGGAGCGCAAGCTGGGCATCAAGGGCTCGCCGACCACCGAACTGTATTTCGAGGACTGTCGTATTCCCGGCGACCGGATGATCGGCGACCCCGGTACGGGTTTCAAGACCGCGCTCGCCACGCTCGACCACACCCGTCCGACAATCGGGGCGCAGGCGGTCGGGATCGCGCAGGGAGCCCTGGACGCGGCCATCGAATACACGAGGGACCGCCGGCAGTTCGGGAAGTCGATCAGCGAGTTTCAGGGCGTGCAGTTCATGCTCGCCGACATGGCGATGAAGGTCGAGGCCGCCAGGCTGATGGTCTACACCGCCGCGGCACGGGCCGAACGCGGTGAGTCCAACCTCGGCTTCATTTCGGCGGCGTCGAAGTGCCTGGCTTCCGACGTGGCGATGGCGGTCACGACCGACGCCGTGCAATTGTTCGGCGGCGCCGGCTACACCATCGACTTCCCGGTCGAGCGGATGATGCGCGACGCCAAGATCACCCAGATCTACGAAGGCACCAATCAGATCCAGCGCGTCGTCATGTCGCGCGCGCTGCTGGGCCGCTGACCACGCCCGGGCTTACGGCACGGGGCGCAGGTGCGCGATGTCGCCCGCGGCGACGGTCGTCAGCGTCGGCCCGTCGGCGATCAGCAATCGTCCCATGGAGTCGATGTCGCGCGCGGTACCGACGATCTGACGGCCACCGGGCAGCGTCGCGCGCACCCGCGCGCCCAGGGTGACGCTGGCCGCGCGGTAATCGGCGACCAGCACCCCGTCGGCGCCGCCCACCGCCCGCCATCGGGCGACGCGTTCGGCGATCCGACCCAGAATGGCGGCGGCCAACTCGTTTCGGTCCACCCCTGGTGCGCCCAGCATCGCCAGCGAGGTCGCGGTGTCGGTGGGCGCCTCCGCCGCGGTCAGCGAGACGTTGAAGCCCAACCCGACGACGATCACGGTGCCTCGCGCGGCGACCTCGGCCAGGATGCCGGCCAGCTTGCCTTCTCCCACCAGCAGGTCGTTGGGCCATTTCAGTCCGGCGCGTATCCCGCAGGTGCCGTCGACGGCATCGGCGACCGCGATGCCGGTCAGCAACGGCAGCCACCCCCAGGAGTCGGGGTTCATGCCCCCGACGTCGACGCCGACCGACATCGCGAGCTGGGAGCGCGGCGGAGCCGTCCACTGACGCCCGTGTCGCCCGCGTCCGGCGGTTTGGTACTCGGCCAGCAGCACGCAGTCCGCCACCCGCTCGCCGCCCGCGGCCCGCGCCAGCAGATCGGCATTGGTGGATCCGGTTTGCTCGACGACGTCGATCGTGCGCCATCGGCCGCCGGCCTGCGCGCGCAGCCTCGACAGGTTAAGGGCGGTGCGACCCGCCGACGTTGTCACAGCCGCAAAGCGTAGCCAGAGCCCGGCGCACGCGGTCATCCCGGCGCGGCGTCGTCAGCCCAGGACGTGCGTCACCTTCTCGGTGGTACGCCTGCGCTGCTGGTCGGCAACCGGATTGGCGACCTGGACCAAAGAGGCACCGGCGACCAGCACCGCGAGGAAGTGTTCGATGAGTGCCCGCGTGCTCGCCCAATCCGCCGCCGACCACACCCGGTCGGTCCGAGTCAGATTCCGCGCCAGCGCGGCCTGGCGGGCCATCGTCAGGACCTCGTCGGCGGAGTGGCCGGCCAGCGCCGGGCCGGGGTTCGGCTCCGCGACGAACCGATCCCCTTGCGCGCGCACCGAGGTCGCAAAGTCGGTGATGCCGACCGGCAGACCGGCGACGCCCTTGCCGAAGGAGTCCAGCGACAACACGGCGATCTCGCCGAGGCCGACCGTGCGCTCGGCGTCGGCCAGGCGATCCTGGCCGCACAGCGCGATGTCGGCAGTTGGTGGGTTCGGGCCGTTTCCGCCGAGCACCACCTCGGCGCCGACCCACCACACGCCCAACAGCACCGCGGCGGTCTGCCAGTGTGCGGGCAGCAACACCGCGACCCGGCTGCCCGGGGCGGCGCCGAGTTCGTCGCGGAGCAGGTTGGCGGTCTTGGCGGCCCAATTCGCCAGCGTCGCGGTCGACAGTTCCACGCGTTCGCCGGTGGCGTCGTCGTAATACGTGATGCGCGGGGCGGCGGGGTTGTCCCGCAGCAACGGATCGAGCATCGCGCCGGTGACTGTGGGCACGCCGACAGCGTAGTCGGCGCCGCCGTGGCCCGGCGTTCGCTCAGTTCACGCAGGCGGGGTCGTCGGACCCGGCCGTCAAGATCGGCGACGGCGGCGGCGTGGTCTCCTCGACTGTGGGCGCGGTATCGCTGTAGGCGTCGCCACCGTAGTAATAGTTGCCGTCCAGCCCGGACCCCGGACCGGTGTAGCTGGCCGTCAGCAACACGCGGACGGTGCCCGGCGGCACCGAAGCGTCGGCGACAACGGGCAGTCCGCCCAACTCTTTGGCGATCGCCTGGGCGCCGAGATCGTCGTCCCGGGCCGCCTGGACCTGGCTGTCGGACACATGACCGGATTCGTTGTTGCCTACGCTTCCATTGGTGAACCCTTTGCCCGACAACACTTCTGCGACCGCCCCGGCCAGGCCGTTGATGTCGGAATCGTTCAGCACGTTGACGATGGTCTTGTCGGGCGTGTAGGTGATGTTCTCGATCTTGCCCTGGTCCTGGTCGTGCAGCAGGCCGGTCACCCACTCCTTGACCTGGTCGGGGTCCAGTCGCACGACGCTCTGCATGCCATCATCGCTCCACCCGGCCTCGTCGAGCACCGGGATGGTCGCGAAGGCCACGTTTCCGGCGGCCAGTTTCTCAAGCTGCTCGACGAAGGCCATGATGTCCCAGCCGTCGGAGAGCACCACCGACCGCTGCACGGCGTGCTGGAGCCGGTTGAGGGTGGCCGGGCTGGACAACGTGCGGCCCGAGATCACCTGGTGGGCCAGCGAAGCCATCACCACCTGCTGGCGCACCACCCGGTCCAGATCGCCGCGCGGCAGATCGTGGCGCTGCCGCACGAAGCTCAGCGCCTCGGGGCCGTCCAGGCGATGCCAGCCCGCCGAGAAGTCGGCGCCCGAAAGGGGTTCGTAGACGTTGCCTTTGAGGCACACATCGACACCGCCCAGGGCGTCGGTGATCAACGCGAAGCCCAGCAGCCCGATCTCGGCGTAATGGTCCACGGTGACACCGGTCAATTTGGCGACCGTCTTGATCAGCGCCTCGCGACCGGCCTCGACGCCGCGTTTCTCTCCTTCGACCGGATCCATGCCCTGGTTCTCGATGAGTTGTTTCATCGTGTCGAGCCTGACCTCGCCGTACACGCCGTTGATCTTCATCTTGCCCAGCCCCGGCGCCTGCACGTAAGAGTCCCGGGGGATGGAGATCGCCGTTGCCGACTTCCCGTTGTTGGGGATGCGTACCAGGATGATCGTGTCGGTGTTGGTGGTTTCGTCGTCGCCCGCGCGCAACGTGGCCAGTTCCTCCGCCGACAGCGGATTGCCGTGCGCGTCGGTGCGGCTGTCGAGGCCGACGAGCAGGATGTCGATGGCGCCGTCGTCGCCCTTTCCGCCGAGCGCAGCCGCGCTGAAATGGTTGATCCCGTCCTCGAATGACCGAATGCGGGTCCAGGCAGCGCCGGTACCGACGACGATGGTGACCGCGAACACGGTGGCCAGGACGCGTATCAGCCGGGCAGACATCTGCCCAGGCTACTTGCGCAGGCTTCGGGATCGGGGTATCCCGACACGGCGTGCCAGACTCGACGGCGTGGCGGACACGATCGTGATCACGGGTGCAGCAGGCCTGCTCGGCACGCTGCTGGCATTCGAAGCCGGACGGCGGGGCCGCGATGTGCGTGCCTACACGTCGTCGCAATGGGACATCAGTGACCCGGCGGCGGCCCGCCGGCTCGTCGAAAGCGGTGCGCTGAGCGGGGCGACGGTTGTCAATTGCGCTGCCTACACCAACGTCGACGGCGCGGAGGCCGACGAGGCCCGCGCTTACGCCTTCAACGCCGACGGTGCGCGCGTCGTCGCGCAGGCCTGCGCCCGTGCCGGCGCGCGCCTCATCCACGTCTCCACCGATTACGTATTCGACGGCGACTTCGGCGCCCGGCCACCGCGGCCCTATGAGCCCGGCGATCCCACGAACCCCCTCAGCGTCTACGGGAAGAGCAAGCGTGCCGGCGAGCTGGCGGTGCTCTCGGTGTTTTCGGGGCAGCCGGAGGCGACGGTGGTGCGCACCTCCTGGCTTTATGCCGGAGGGTCGGGTGGCGATTTCGTCGCGGTGATGGCGCGCAAGGCGGCCGCGGCCGTACCGGTCGACGTCGTCGACGATCAGGTGGGCACGCCGACCTACGTGGCCGACCTGGTGAGCGCGTTGCTGCAGATCGCCGATGGCGGGGTGAGAGCGAACCTGGTGCACGCCGGCAACAGCGGTGCGGTGAGCCGTTGCGAACAAGCCCGTGCGGTCTACGAGGAACTCGGCGCCGATCCCGGCCTGGTGCGGGCGGTCAGCACCGAGCAGGTGCCGCGGCCGGCGGTGCGGCCGGTCTACTCGGCGCTGGGCAGTCGCACGTCGGCCGAGGCCGGCCTGACGCCGCTGCGGCCGTGGCGTGAGGCCCTTGCCGAAGCGATCGCCAGGTCCCGGTCGCGGGCCGGCAGCGCAGGCCGGCAGTAACAGGCTGGCAGGGCACGCCGGCCGGGTCGCCCGTGACGGCTACCCTCGACGCCGTGACCGACGAACTGCCGGTGGTGACGGTGACTTATTCGCCGGGCCCGCATCTGGAGCGGTTCCTGTCGTCGTTGACGGTGGCCACCGACCTGCCGACGAGCGTGGTCATGGCCGACAACGGGTCGGACGACGGAATGCCGGAGGCCGCCGTCGTGCGCTACCCCAACGCGCGTTTGCTGCACACCGGCGCAAACCTCGGCTACGGCACCGCGGTTAACCGCGCCGTCTCCGAATTAGGCATGTCGAGTGAGTTCCTGGTGGTCGCCAACCCTGACGTCGTCTGGTCTCCGGGTAGCATCGACGCGTTGCTGGAGGCCGCGCATCGGTGGCCCCGCGCCGCCGCCGTCGGTCCGCTGATCCGGGACCCGGACGGCTCGGTGTATCCCTCGGCGCGCCTCCTGCCCAGCGTGGTCAGGGGAGGGATGCACGCGGTTGCCGGATCGGTGTGGAAAGACAATCCGTGGTCGGCCGCGTATCGCCAGGACCGTGAACCGCCCAGCGAACGTGCCGTCGGCTGGCTTTCGGGTTCGTGCATCCTGGTTCGCCGCAAGGCATTCGACGAAATAGGCGGTTTCGACGAGCGCTATTTCATGTACATGGAAGACGTCGACCTCGGCGACCGCTTTGCCCGCGCGGGCTGGCTGAACGTTTATGCACCCTCGGCGGAGGTGCTGCACGACAAAGGTCATTCGACCGGCAGGGATCCCGCCCGCAACCTATCCGCACACCACGAAAGTGCTTGGCTTTATCTGTCCACCCGACACACGGGATGGCCTCGCGCACCCCTGCGGTGGGCGATCCGAGGGGCCTTGGCCGTACGATCGGTCCTGGTTGTTCGGAGTTCACGGAGGAAAGGGAGGCCCCGATGAGCGAGCTGGATCCCGCGGCGGTCGATGCCGTCATCCTGGTGGGTGGCAAAGGCACACGGCTGCGGCCCTTGACGCTGTCGGCCCCCAAGCCGATGCTGCCGACGGCGGGTGTGCCGTTCCTGACGCATTTGCTGTGCCGGATCGCCGAGGCCGGCGTGGAGCACGTCGTGCTGGGTACCTCGTATAAGGCGTCGACGTTCGAAGCGGCGTTCGGCGACGGCTCCAAGTTCGGCCTGCAAATCGACTACGTCTTCGAGGATCAGCCGCTGGGCACCGGCGGCGGTATCGCCAACGTGATGCCCAAGCTCCATCACGACACGGCCATGATCTTCAACGGCGACGTCCTGTCCGGTGTCGACCTGGCCCACCTGCTCACTTTCCATCAGGATCGCTCCGCCGACGTCACCCTGCACCTGGTGCGCGTCGCCGACCCGCGCGCCTTCGGTTGCGTGCCCACCGACGACGATGGCCGGGTGAGGGCTTTCCTGGAAAAGACCCAGGACCCGCCGACCGACCAGATCAACGCCGGCTGCTACGTGTTCAATCGCGACATCATCGCGACCATCCCCACCGGACGGGAAGTGTCCGTCGAACGCGAGGTGTTCCCCCGACTGCTCTCGACCGGTGTGCGGATCTACGGCTACGTCGACGCCACCTACTGGCGGGACATGGGTACGCCCGAAGACTTCGTGCGCGGGTCCGCCGACCTGGTGCGCGGTATCGCCCCCTCCCCGGCGCTGAGCGGGCACCGCAGTGAGTCGCTGGTCCATGACGGAGCGTCGGTGGCGCCGGGTGCGCTTCTGATCGGGGGCACGGTCGTGGGCCGGGGGGCCGAGATCGGCCCGGGCGTGCGGCTCGACGGTGCGGTGATCTTCGAGGGCGCGAAGGTGGAGGCGGGATCGGTGGTGGAACGTTCCATCATCGGATCGGGCGCGCGCATCGGTCCGCGAGCGTTGATCCGCGACGGCGTGATCGGCGATGGGGCGGATATCGGCGCCCGCTGTGAGCTGCTGCGCGGTGCGCGGGTGTGGCCCGGTGTGTTTCTGCCGGACTGCGGCATCCGCTACTCCAGCGACGTCTGAACCCGCGCCGCCGCCAGCCGGACCAGGTTGCGTGTCGCGGCGTCGGCGTTCGGCGGCAATGCGTCGACGGGCCACCAGCGCAGGTCCAGCGACTCGTCGCTGATCGCGATGACGGCGGCGGGCGGCGCTTGTGCGACGAACAGCACATCGAGGTGATGGGTCGGCACCCCCAGTGAACAGGTCACCGGATGGGCGTCGAGCGCGACGGGGTCGGCGTCGATCACCAAATCGGCGATGCCGGACTCCTCGACGGCTTCGCGCAGCGCGGCGGCGACGATGTCGGCGTCGCCGGGTTCGCAGTGGCCGCCCAGCTGCACCCACCGGCCCAGGCGTGGATGCAGCGTCAGCAGTACCCGGGTTCCGTCCTGGTCGAGCACCGCGGTCGATGCCGTGATGTGGCCCGGGACGCAGTCGCGCCGGCAGGCGTCGGGGCGGGCCGTCACGTAGGCCGCCAGTGCGTGTCGCAGCGCGTCCTGGCCGGGATCGGGAGCAGTCCACACCGACAGCACGGCCAGTACCGAGTCGCGCACACTCATTTCCGCACCAGCAGCCCTTCGATGTCGGCGGGCGGCCGCGGCCCGGGACCGGCGGGATCGGCGGAATGGCCGATCGCGACGGCGCCCACCGGTTCCCAGTCGGAGGGCAATTGCAGTTC
Organism: uncultured Mycobacterium sp.; assembly: GCA_964511995.1. GTDB lineage: Bacteria > Actinomycetota > Actinomycetes > Mycobacteriales > Mycobacteriaceae > Mycobacterium. Next base: position 4,506 of record CAZEHT010000087.1, on the reverse strand, counting down.
GGCCCGCACCAGGCCCGGGGTGAAGATGGTCGATCCGATCCAGCAGCTTCCCAGCCCGCGCACCGCCAATGCCACCAGCAGCCCCTGCACGGCGGCTCCGGCGGCGACGGTGAACATGGTGTGCTCGGCCGCGGTACGGGCTTCGTCGGGGTAGCGGTGGGCACCGTCTGGAACCATGAACGGGATGATCACTTCCGGTGCGTCGTAGAGGATCCGGCCGCGAGCCACTCTGCGCTCGATCGAGTCGGCGGGCCGTCCGTCCGAGGCCAGGTCGGCCCGCCATTGCGCGGCCATCCGGTCCAGCAGCAGGTTGCGGCGGCTCCGGTCGGACAGCCATACGAAACGCACCGGCCGGGTGTGGTGCGGCGCGGGCGCGGTGAGCGCCTCGGCGACGGCCTCCTCGATGAGTACCCGATCCGGAGGTTGCGGGACGAAGCGCCGCACCGACCTGCGCATGAGCTGGGCCTCACGGCGGCCGCGGTCGATGGCCTCGGCGGTGCCCAGCCAGAACAGGTCTTCCTCGCCCGGCCGCAGCAGGTTACGAGCAACCGAACCGTCGTCGGCCGGTTCCAGCCCGCGGATCACCGCCACCGGTATGCCGGTGAGCTTGCCCTTGACCAGGTCCGCGGCGGCGGCGATCTCGTCGGCGACGGCCACCTCGGTCACCAGCAGCTCATTGCCGTGCCGGTCCACCGCCCCGCCGTAGCCGTGCAGGACGGCCACACCCGCCGTGCCGATGGCCATGTCGACCTGCCCGTTGCGCCAGGCCCGGCCCATCGTGTCGGTCACCACCACCGCCACCGAGACGCCCAATCTCTGCCGCAGGCCGTCACGCAGCACCGCGGCGCTGCCGTCGGGGTCGCGCGGCAGCAGTGCCAACTCGGTGGTCTCGACGTTGGAGCCGTCGACGCCGGCGGCGGCCTGGATCAGCCCCGCCGCGTTCTCGGTGATCAGCGTCCGGCCCCTGCGGGCCAGTACCCTCACGGCCTCTTGGTCGATCAGCTTGCGCCGCAAGCGATCTCGTCCATCAGGGTCCTTCGGGGCGGAGACGATGCGGCCTTCGCACTTGGACACGACCTTGCTCGTGACGACCACGATGTCGCCGTCGCGTAGCCAGGGTGCCGCCGTGCCGATGGCCGCCGTGAGGTCATCGCCGGGCCGGAATTCCGGGAGCCCGTGCACGGGCAGGATCTCCAGCGCCGCGGCGGCGCCGTGCTCGGCCGGCGCGGTCACAGCGCGCCCACGGGGATGCCGGCGATCTGCAGGCCGGCCCGCACCATTTCCGCGGTGGATGACGGCTCGCTCATGAGCAGCGGGACGCTGTGCACCATGACACCGTCGATGCGCGCATCGTCGCCCTCGGCGACGAGCCAGCCGTCGAGAATCCCGGTGTCCGAGCGTGCTCCGTAGCGGCGGCCGACCGCTTCGGCGGTCGCCTCCACGCCGATCACCGCCAGGCATTCGTCGGCCATGCCCCGCACCGGTTTTCCGCCGATGATGGGTGAGTAGCCCACCACCGGTGCCGGTCCGGAACGCAGGGCACCGCGGATACCCGGAACCGCCAGGACGGCGCCGATGCTGACCACCGGATTGGATGGTGCCAGAAGTACGACATCGGCCTCGTGAATCGCCGACAGGGAATCGCCAGAGGCGGTCGCCTTTTCCGCCCCGACGAACACGAAGCTGTGGGACGGCACCTGGGCGCGGTAGCGTACCCACCATTCCTGGAAGTGGATGGCCCGTCGCTCGCCGGCCGATTCCCCGGGGCCGGGATCGGTGATAACGACGTGGGTTTCGCAGCGGTCGTCGGTGGCGGGCAGCAGTCGCGCTCCCGGCTTCCAGCGCGAGCACAGCGCTTTGGTGACAGCCGTCAGGGGGTAGCCGGCGCGGAGCATCTGACTGCGCACGAGATGCGTTGCCAGGTCGCGGTCGCCCAGGCCGAACCAGTCCGGCTGCACACCGTAGGCGGCCAGCTCCTCCTTGGCGTGCCAGGTTTCGTCGCGGTGTCCCCAGCCGCGGTCGGGGTCGACGCCGCCGCCCAACGTGTACATGCAGGTGTCCAGGTCGGGGCAGATGCGCAGACCGTGTATCCAGGCGTCGTCGCCCACGTTGACGATCGCCGTGAGTTCGTGCTCCCCGGACGGTTCGCCGGCGGCGAACCGTCCCAGCCCCAGTAGCCGTTGCACACCCAGCAGGAAGCGGGCGCCGCCTATGCCCCCGACCACAACGGTGACCTTCACATCGAAGCAGACTAGGCCTTACGCGAGGATGGTGCGACGGGCCGGGGAGGTTTGCCGAAATCGCGGTTGGGCGCGCCGAAGTACCCGGAAGTATGTCAGTGCTATTACTCACACGACACGCCAAGGCAACGACCCACCGGATTGTCGGGGATCAATGGTATGAAATTCGGCCGTAGCGCTTGACCCGCGCAGCGCGTCCGTGTCTAATCACATGAGTGTCATTTCCCGGTTGACCGGCCGGTTCCGGTGTCGCAGACCGAGATTCGATCGTATGTTCGAGTCGGGATGGCCACAGAACAATAGTGGGCGACATTTCATTGGATACGAAACCAAGGTGAGGAGGCGGAAGATGTCCTATCAGCACCTTCTAGGCGCAATGGGAAGCACCCCGCACACCAATATCGGTTCGGTCGCGGAGGGGAGTTCGGATTTCGGTGCGCGTCCGCGATTGACCCTGGTGCCCGAGGCGACCGATGTCGGACTTGCGCCCGGCGACAGTCAGTGGCAGGAACGCGCCCTGTGCGCACAGACGGATCCCGAGGCATTCTTCCCCGAGAAGGGCGGCTCCACCCGCGAAGCGAAGCGAATCTGCCTGGGTTGCGAGGTCCGCGACGCGTGCCTGGAGTACGCGCTGGCCAACGACGAACGTTTCGGCATCTGGGGCGGCCTGTCCGAGCGTGAGCGCCGGCGCCTCAAGCGCAGCATTATCTAGCGTGGCTGCCACGGGTAGCGGTTCTGGGTGCCCGTGGCCTGAATCGATAGGCCACTCAGCTGGTTGAGTGTGGCATGCCTGACCTAAAATAGCGGCGGCCTACCATATATAAAGTTAGGTTAGCCTCTGCTAGGTTAACTTTGTGACGGAGTCCATCGTTTCGAAGCTGGCTCCGGCGGATGTCGTTGCCGGGCTGGCCGACGCGCTGCCGGAGGCCCGCGGCGATGATTACCTGGTTTACGAGAAGGACGGCATCTGGACGCTGGCGGCCGGCGCACGACTACAGATCGAGCTCGACAGCGACGAGTTGCGGGTCCTTTCGGCCGAGGGGGTCCATCGTCAGCAGTGGTCCGGCAGCCCGGCAGCGAAGTTGGGCGAGATCGCCGAGCGGCTGCTGCTGGAGTCCGACTGCGCATACGGCTGGATCGCGTTCGAGTTCGGAACATATCGATTCGGCCTCGAGCGGCGCCTCCCGCCGAAAACGCCCCTGGCGCGCCTGTTTGTGCCGCGTACCCGGATCGAAGTGACTCCGGAGGGTGTCGTCGTGGTGGTCGGCAGGGGCGACGACCAGGCGGTCGTGGAACGCCTCCTGGCGGACGGCATTGCCCCGGCGGGACCGACCACCCCGGTCGAGCTGCGTTCCGATGACAGCGGCTATCGCGGGCGAGTCGCGTCCGCGGTCGAGGAGATCAGGGCGGGCCGCTACCACAAGGTCATCCTCTCGCGCAGCGTCCCGGTACCCTTCGCGCTGGACTTTCCGGCAACCTACCGGCTGGGGAGGCGCGGCAATACGCCCGTCCGGTCGTTTCTGTTGCGGCTGGGTGGGCTACGTGCGCTGGGCTACAGCCCGGAACTGGTCACCGCGGTGCGCAATGACGGCCACGTGGTGACCGAGCCGCTGGCCGGCACCCGTGCGTTCGGGCGGGGAGAGGCTCGCGACGTGGCGGCTCGAAACGACTTGGAGTACAACCCCAAAGAGATTGTCGAACATGCGCTTTCGGTGCGCAGTTCGCTTCACGAGATGGCCGAGGTATCACAACCCGGCAGCGCGGCGGTGACGGATTTCATGACCGTACGCGAACGAGGCAGCGTGCAGCATCTGGGCTCCACGGTCAGTGCCCGGCTGTGCCGGTCACGGGGTCGCATGGACGCGTTGGAAGCGCTCTTTCCGGCCGTCACCGCCTCGGGAATTCCGAAGACCGAGAGCATCGAGGCGATCCTGCGCTTGGACGAGAACCCTCGTGGCCTGTATTCCGGAGCAGTAGTGGTGCTTTCGGCGGACGGAGGCTTGGACGCCGCCCTGGCGCTGCGCGCTGCCTACCAGCGCGGCGGACGCACCTGGCTGCGCGCCGGGGCCGGCATCATCGGCGACTCGACGCCCGAACGCGAGTTCGAGGAGACGTGCGAAAAGCTGACCAGCCTCGCGCCCTATCTGGTTGCGTGCCGGGCGCGCGATTAGCGCCCGCCGGCAACGAGACCAAAGGGACCAACAGGACGAACCCGAATCTGGAAGCTCACTGGTCCACTCGGCTAGCGCGCGCTAGCTCAGTTGTG
>CAZEHT010000086.1:0-17193 GCA_964511995.1 uncultured Mycobacterium sp. | reverse complement strand
CAAGCCGAGGCCGAGGTCGATCAGGGCGCGGCGCAGCGCCACGGCACCATCGCGGGTCGGCAGGGCGTCTCGGGCCGCCGTCCCAGACGTTCAGCGATGCCACGGCGCAGCTGAATATCGCGGGCGGCGGCGAACCGGATCAGCCTGGTTTTACACCCAGCGCGGACAGCCGGGCCGGGTCGGCGAACTCGGCGGCGAGCTAGCCGACGACTAGCCGACCGATCTTGGTGCCCAGCACATCGGGCAACGCCCGCGTCAACCCCGGAAACGCGCGGTCGAGTTGACCGAGCAGTTTGATTCTTCGTCGCGCTGCGCGTGGCCACCCGCCGCGATCGGTGGATCGCCCACGCCGCCACCTCACCGATGAGCACCTCGCGGTCGGTGATCAACCGGCCCCGCCCGGCCAGCAGCAACTCGGTGATCGCCTCCAGGTCGATCGCATCGGTCTTGACTCGCCGCCGGCCCTGCACGCGGCGTTGCTCGGCGACATGGGCGGGATTGAACTCCAGCACCTCCCACCCGGCCGGCCACCGATAGTCCAGCACCGGGCGGTGGTAGTGCCCCGCCGCTTGGATACCGACCTTGACCTGCGCACACGCTGAGATCACCGCGCCGACCCGACGCACAACCCCCACCAGGCCCGAACGGGTCATCGCAAACTCGACCGGACCGAACACACGTTGACCGGGCGCTGTCCGTCGCCGAAAGCACCGCCGAGGTCTTGCCGACATCGACGGCAACAACGATCGTGGACGACGTGACTGGGGCACGATGCACAGACATAACAACACCTCCGGGGGCGTGCCAGGAAACCCGCGTGCACCAACACACGGACCTCAAAAGGAATCACTTACAGATCCCTTCCTGACACCTCCCGAGGCGTCTGCGAAGGACCACCCCGATCTATATCAGCTGTATTCTGCTCGGCACGAATATATATGCTGGCCGGACCCACCCGGCCCCGAACCCCGGCGAATTATATTCGAGCAATTCTGAATCCGAAATGAATTGTAGCCGAACGACTTTCAAAGCTCGAACACTCCCGGCTGGCGGCCCGGCGTCCGCGGATGGAATCCATATTCCATGAGAGAGTCCGTCGCCCGCTTGTGCGAGACCATTGTTCCGGTGTTCTCGTTGCTTGCGCGTGCGTTTCCCTCGCTACCTTGCGCCCCATGGCGGAGGGGAATACCAGCTGGCTGGATGCGCGACATCGCCCCCCGAAAACACCGATTAGACGTCACTAGTGCCACAGGGGACACAGCCGTCCCGTATTCATAAGGATGCAGGAAGGATTCGCGCGGCAATATCCGCGTGTCGCAGTTCACAAATTTGCCGTGAGTTGTGTCACCGAATAAAAGCATACGAATTCTTCACGGTGCGCTCGAACCCCCATGATGACCTGCGCGAACAACTAATGTAAGAGAAGCGGTCGTGCACCATCAGGATTTCAATTCGTTATTCGCCAAATGACTAACCGACGTGCAATCCGTATGGTTGATCCGTCCCCGCAGGGGAAACAATTTCACATATATTCGATTTGCGTGTGAGTGGAGTGGCCGCACAAGGCCATTTTGGTCGATTGCCCCCCGGGAAAGAACGCTCCGGCGGGCGCGTGACGCCTCCCTCTGTTGTGCCTGACCTAGACGGCACTCCCCAAACCCCTCGTTGCCTTTACGAGGCGTGCAACGCCGGCCACCGCGGTGGGCGTTGATTGGCGCGCGCACGGCGAAGGGAAGAATGTTGAAGAACCTCCGCAAGAAGCTCGGGATGGTTGTGATGGGCGGCGCCTTGGCGGTCGTCCCGATCGCGGTGTCCATGGCGACCGCCAACGCCGACGGTGCCAACTGGGACGCCATCGCAGCCTGCGAGTCCGGCGGGAACTGGTCGATCAACAGCGGCAACGGTTATTACGGCGGTTTGCAGTTCAGCATGGGCACCTGGCGTGCCAATGGCGGCGCCGGCTCGCCGCATGCCGCCAGCAGATCGGAGCAGATCCGCGTCGCGGAGAACGTTCTGCGCAGTCAGGGTCTGCGAGCCTGGCCCGTCTGCGGCCGGCGAGGCTGACCCTCAGTTAGGAAAGCGGTGCCGGGCACGTTGTGCCCGGCACCGCTTTCTTTTGAGCGGGAAAGGGATCGAGCGGAGGGGCATCGAACGGGAGGCACGGGTGGGATGTTCGCGAGACGAGATTCACGTGGGGCGGCCGGGAGGCATCGCAAAGGCCGATCGAGCGGCGATGGCGGCGAGGTGGCGGCTGAGCAGGATTTCGGGTAGGAGCGTGGAGGCGCGACTGGCGAAGGCACCGACCGCCGCGGGTCGCATGTTGATTATCCGGCCGATCATCGCCGACTCTCCTGTCAGCGCCTTCACCCGTGGCCTGCGGAAGCTCTCGAAACGGGCGAACGCGATGGCCGGGTCCGGAACCGCATCGAGGAACCCGGCCACAATGGCCGCGTCCTCCAGTGCCTGGCAGCCGCCCTGGCCGAGATGGGGCCGCATCGGATGTGCGGCATCGCCGACGAGTGCGACCGGCCCACGTGTCCACTGCTGTGCTGGATCGCGATCGTAGAGGTCGTTGCGCAAGACGTTTTCGAGGGGCGTGGCGGCAAGAATCGCCGGTATCGGCTCGGCCCACCCGCCGAATTTGGAACGCAGGTAGGCGAGTTCACCGCCGGGGAAGCGCTGCCCCTCCGGCAAACGTTCGGTGGCGAACCAGTAGGTGTGATCCCCGCCGAGCGGCACGTGCCCCACCTCGGAGCCCGGTCCCAGTGTTTCGCCCGCCAACTTGCCATCCAGTGCGAAGTCCGCCACCCCCCGCCACGCGGTGTAGCCGGCGTAGCGGCTGCGTAGTGGACCGTTGATGTAACGAGCGACCACCGAGTGGGTTCCGTCGGCGCCGATGACCGCTCGTGCCACCGAAGAGGAGCCATCGGACATGTCGACCCGGACCGACCCGTCACCCGTCGCCAATCGGTTGACGCGCACGCCGTACCGGACGGTTCCGGCAGCCAGTGCACCGGCGAGGATGTCACGTAACACCGCCCTTCGGACCACGACCAGCGGTTCGCCCAGTGCGTCGACGATGCGTCGTGCCGAAGGCCTGCGAAGCCAGGTCCCGTCCCGCCAGCGCATCGCGCCCGCGCTCACCCCGCCGCCGGCGTCGCGCACCGCGTCGCCCAGGTTCAACTCGTCGAGTGCCGCCAGCGCGTTGGGCCAGATGCTGATTCCGGCACCGGACGAGGTGTCGAGGCGCTCCTCCACGACCCCCACCGAGTGACCGCGCCGCTGCAGTGCCACCGCCGTGGCCAGCCCCGCGATTCCGGCACCGACGACGATGAATGCGGGTGATTCGGCCACGCATGGAAGCATATGGAAACATATGGAAACCTAACGCCGACCTCGCGGGGAAGTGGCCTAAGACGACCGTTTCGCCACCGATGCTGTCGGTAGGGTGAATCGCATGGTGCGTTCGGGACGTGAGTTCGACATCGTGGTCTACGGTGCCACCGGGTTCGTCGGCAGGCTCACCGCCGCCTACTTCGCCGCACGGGCCGGTGCTGCGCCCGGCGTCCGAATCGCATTGGCAGGCCGTTCGGTGGATCGCCTCGTAACGGTGCGGGACACCCTCGGGCCCGCAGCGCAGAGTTGGCCTGTGATCACCGCCGACGCATCGTCGGCGCCGACCCTCGAAGCGATGGCCGCGCGCACCCGAGTCGTGGTGACGACCGTCGGTCCCTACGCTCGTTACGGATTGCCGCTGGTGGCGGCATGCGCCGCGGCGGGAACCGACTACGCGGATCTGACCGGCGAAGCTAACTTCATCCGCGACAGCATCGACAACTATCACAAGCAGGCCGCCGACACCGGGTCGCGGATCGTCCACTCGTGCGGATTCGATTCCATCCCTTCTGACATCACCGTGTACGCCCTGTACAAACGCTCGGCCGCCGACGGTGCGGGTGAACTGGGCGAGACCAACCTCGTGGTTCGCCGGGCGGCCGGCGGCGTGTCCGGGGGGACTCTCGCCTCGATGTCTGAGTTACTACACGCGGCATCGCGCGACGCCGACCTGCGAAGGCAATTGAGCGATCCCTACACACTGACTCCCGACCGGGGCGGCGAACCAGAACTCGGGGGGCAACCCGATGCCCGCTGGCGCCCCGGTTCCCAAATCGCTCCGGAGCTGAGGGGCTACTGGACGGGCGCGTTCCCGATGGCCATGCCCAACAGCCGAATCGTGCGCCGTACAAACGCCTTGCTCGGCTACGCGTACGGACGCCGGTTCGCCTACGCCGAACAGATGAGCCTGGGCAGGTCGGTGGTTGCACCGCTGGCCGCGGGTGCCGTCACCGCGGCCAACGCCGCCGCGCTGGGATCGGGCATGCAGCTCTTCCGGTTCCTGCCGAAACCTCTTGTCGAGCGGGTGACGCGTCCCGGCACCGGTCCAAGCGAACGGACCCGGGAAAACGGCCACTACACCGTCGAGACCTACACCACAACGGCTTCCGGTGCGCGCTATCGCGCGACCATGGCCCAGCGGGGAGACCCGGGCTATAAGGCGACCGCCCTCTTGCTCGCTGAGAGCGCCCTCGCCCTTGTGGTCGACCGGGACACGATTTCGACGCTGCGCGGCGTGCTGACGCCGGCAGCGGCCCTCGGCGATGCGTTGCTGACTCGGCTGCCGGCCGCGGGCGTCACGCTGGGCACCGAACTACTCGACTGACCGGTTGCCTCATACACTCGTCGCCCTGGTGCCATTCGGCTACAGTCGGATAGAGAGGCTAAAGACTGAGGCTTTTCAACCACGCAGCAAAGAAGGTGCAAAATGGCCGGTCTCGATGATCTGATTTCGCAGATCCCGATCCAAGACATCGCGAGCAAGCTGGGTGCGTCCCAGGGCGAGGTTGCCGAAGCGATCCAGCAGCTGGTTCCGGCGTTGGTGGGTGGATTGCAGGTCAACGCCCAGGACAACGACGAAGTGGCCGGCAGGATCGAGTCGGCCGCCGCGCAGCACGCGGCCCGTGGCCTGCTCGACGGCGGCGTCACCATCGACGACGTCGACGAGAACGAAGGCGACCGGATCGTTTCAAAAATCTTCGGCGGTAACGACAGCAACGCGGTTGCATCCGCGCTGGCGGGACAGGGCGCCGGCAGCAGCGCGTTGATCCAGCGGCTCCTGCCGATGTTGGCCCCGATCGTTCTGGCCTACGTCGGCAAACAATTCATGAACCGCAACGCGCAGCAGGCACAACAACCTCAGCAAGGTGGCGGGCTCGGCGATGTCCTGGGCGGCATCCTCGGCGGCGCTGCAGGCGGCGGGGGCAGTAACCCCCTGGGCAGCATCCTGGGCAGCGTGCTCGGCGGCGGCGGAAGCAATCCCCTCGGCCAGATCCTCGGTGGCCTGCTGGGCGGCAAGAAGTAGGCAGATTCGGGCGTGACGGCACCCCCGGCTCCTTTGCGGAGTTCGGGGGCGTGCGAGCTGGATCGGCGCGCTATTTAGAATTCGACGCGTGACTTCCGCGCCCGACAATCGTGCCGACGCTTTGCCCAAGTCCTGGGATCCGGGCGCTGTAGAAAGCGATCTGTACCAGGGCTGGGTCGACGCCGGGTACTTCGAGGCCGATGCCGCCAGCAGCAAGCCGGCGTACTCGATCGTTCTTCCGCCTCCCAACGTGACCGGCAGCCTTCACATGGGCCACGCATTAGATCACACGCTGATGGATGCGCTGGCCCGCCGCAAACGGATGCAAGGTTATGAAGTGCTCTGGCTACCCGGTATGGATCACGCGGGTATCGCCACCCAGACGGTGGTGGAGAAGCAACTGGCCGCCGAGGGAAAGACCAAGGAGGACTTCGGCCGCGAACTGTTCATCGACAAGGTGTGGGACTGGAAGCGGGAGTCGGGCGGCACCATCGGTATTCAGATGCGCCGGCTCGGCGACGGGGTGGACTGGAGGCGCGACCGCTTCACGATGGACGACGGCCTGTCCCGTGCGGTGCGGACGATCTTCAAGCGCCTCTACGACGCCGGGCTCATCTACCAGGCTGAACGGCTGGTCAACTGGTCACCGGTGCTGCAGACCGCGATCAGCGACCTCGAGGTCAAGTACGAGGACGTCGAAGGCGAGTTGGTGTCCTTCCGCTACGGCTCGATGAATGACGACGAACCCCACATCGTCGTCGCCACCACCCGAGTCGAGACGATGCTCGGCGACACGGCGATCGCCGTGCACCCCGATGACGAGCGCTACCGCTCGCTGATCGGCACCGCGCTGCCGCATCCGTTCCTGGCGCGAGACATCCTGGTCGTGGCCGACGCGCATGTCGATCCTGAATTCGGCACGGGTGCCGTCAAAGTCACTCCCGCGCACGACCCAAACGACTTCGAGATCGGGATGCGGCACGACCTGCCCATGCCGACGATGATGGATGAGCGCGGCCGCATCGCCGGTACCGGGACGCAGTTCGACGGCATGGACCGCTTCGACGCCCGCGTCGCGGTCCGTCAGGCGCTGGCGGCACAGGGTCGCATCGTGGCGGAGAAGCGGCCCTATCTGCACAGCGTCGGGCACTCCGAACGCAGCGGGGAGCCGATCGAACCGCGCCTGAGCCTGCAGTGGTGGGTCAAGGTGGAATCGTTGGCCAGGGCGGCCGGCGACGCGGTCCGCAGCGGGGAAACCGTCATCCACCCGGCGAGCCTGGAGCCGCGCTGGTTCGGCTGGGTCGACGACATGCACGACTGGTGCATCTCGCGGCAGCTGTGGTGGGGGCACCGGATCCCGATCTGGCACGGACCGAACGGTGCGAAGGTATGCGTCGGGCCCGACGAGACACCCCCGGACGGCTGGGAACAGGATCCCGATGTACTGGACACCTGGTTCTCCTCGGCGCTGTGGCCGTTCTCCACCATGGGCTGGCCCGATCACACTCCGGAACTGGCGAAGTTCTATCCGACCTCGGTGTTGGTCACCGGCTACGACATCCTGTTCTTCTGGGTGGCGCGGATGATGATGTTCGGCACCTTTGTCGGCCGCGACGACGCGATCACCCTCGAGGGGCGGCGCGGCGCGCAGGTGCCGTTCGAAAACGTCTTCCTGCACGGTCTGATCCGTGACGAGTTCGGCCGCAAGATGAGCAAGTCCAAGGGCAACGGCATCGACCCGCTGGAATGGGTGGAGTTCTTCGGCGCCGATGCCCTGCGGTTCACACTGGCGCGCGGGGCCAGCCCGGGCGGCGACCTGTCGATCGGTGAGGACCACGCTCGCGCATCGCGTAATTTCGCGACCAAGGTGTTCAACGCGACCCGGTTCGCGTTGATGAATGGAGCGGCTCCGGCCCCGTTGGCCGCCGACCTCACCGATGCCGACCGCTGGATCCTCGGCCGGCTGGAAGAGGTTCGCGCAGAGGTGGATTCGGCGTTCGACGGCTATGAGTTCGGCCGGGCGTGCGAATCCCTCTACCACTTCGCGTGGGACGAGTTCTGCGACTGGTACGTCGAGCTGGCCAAGGTTCAGCTTTCGCAAGGCCTTCAAGCCACCACCGCCGTGCTCGCCGCGGTCCTCGACACGCTGCTCAAGATGCTGCATCCCGTGATGCCGTTCGTCACGGAGGCGTTGTGGAAGGCGTTGACGGGCGGCCCGTCGGTCGTCATTGCGCCATGGCCGCGCCCATCCGGCATAGAACTCGATCCTGTTGCTGCGCAACGGATATACGACATGCAAAAGCTGGTGACCGAGATTCGCCGATTCCGCAGCGACCAAGGCGTCGCCGACCGGCAGAAAGTGCCCGCCCGTCTGCGCGGTGTCGACGACGCTGACTTAAGCACCCAACTGCCGGCGGCGACGTCGCTGGCATGGCTGACGTCGGCGGGTCAGGGCTTCAGTCCGACCGCTTCGATTGAGGTGCGGCTGTCCCGGGCGACCGTTGCGGTGGAACTCGATACGTCGGCGACTGTCGACGTGGCCGCCGAGCAGCGGCGACTGGAGAAGGATTTGGCCGGGGCGCGCAAGGAACTGGCGGGCACCACCGCCAAACTGGACAACCAGGCGTTTTTGGCCAAAGCGCCCGAAGCCGTGGTGGCCGATATCCGCAACCGGCAGGCGCTGGCCGGCGAGGAGGTCACTCGCATCGAGGCGCGGCTGGCCGCACTGGGATGAACGACGACCCGACGCCTGACGAGATCGCCTCGCTGCTGCAGGTCGAGCACCTTCTCGACAACCGCTGGCCCGAAACCAAGATCGAGCCCTCGACCGACCGGATGTCGGCACTGCTGGAATTGCTCGGTTCGCCGCAACTGTCGTATCCGTGCATTCACATCGCGGGAACCAACGGCAAGACGTCGGTGGCGCGGATGGTGGACGCTCTACTTACCGCCTTGCACACCCGGACCGGACGCACCACCAGCCCCCACCTGCAGTCCGCCGTGGAACGCATTGCGATCGACGGCAAGCCCATCAGCCCAGCGCGATATGTTCAGACCTACCTTGAACTCGAACCGTTCGTGCAACTCGTCGACGAGCGCTCGCGAGCGACCGGCCGTCCCGCGATGAGCAAGTTCGAGGTGGTAACGGCCATGGCGTTCGCCGCGTTTGCCGACGCGCCCATCGACATCGGCGTGATCGAAGTGGGCCTCGGGGGGCGATGGGACGCCACCAATGTCGTCGGCGCCCCTGTCGCGGTGATCACCCCCATCGGTTTCGATCACACCGAATTCCTCGGAGCCGACATCTCCGCAATCGCGGCGGAGAAGGCCGGGATCATCACGAAGCAGGCGCAGGACGTGCTGTCCGGGTCCGACCCGAGCACGGTCGCGGTGATCGCCGAGCAGGAACCTGAAGTGATGGCGGCGATCCTCGCGCAGGCGGGCCGTTGCGATGCGATCGTCGCGCGGGCGGGGTCGGAGTTCGCGGTAGCGGACCGGCAGGTCGCGATCGGTGGCCAACTGCTCGAGTTGCGAGGGCTCGGCGGCGTGTACCCGGAGATCTTTCTGCCTCTGCACGGTGAACACCAGGCGCACAACGCCGCCCTCGCGCTGGCGGCCGTCGAGGCGTTCTTCGGTGCGGGTGTCTCACGCCAGCTCGATGTCGACGCGGTGCGCGCGGGCTTTGCCGCTGCCCGCAGTCCGGGTCGTCTCGAACGAATGCGCACCGCGCCGACCGTGTTCATCGATGCCGCGCACAATCCGGGCGGGGCCGAAGCGCTGGCACGGACCCTCGGGCAGGAGTTCGACTTCCGATTCCTCGCGGGCGTTGTCAGCGTGATGGCCGACAAGGACGTCAACGGCATCCTTTCGGCGCTTGAGCCGGTCTTGGATCAAATAGTGGTGACGCACAACGGTTCACCGCGGGCGATGGACGCCGACGAGCTGGCGCTGCTCGCCCGCGAGACGTTCGGCTCGGAGCGCGTGGTCGTCGCCGCCACGCTCGCCGACGCCATCGAGACGGCCACCGCCCTGGTCGAGGAGTCGGGCGCCGGCGGGATGTCAGGAACGGGGATCGTCATCACCGGTTCCGTCGTAACCGCCGGTGCGGCGCGCACTCTCTTCGGGAAGGACCCCGTATGACCCCGACGCCACGCCAAGTGGCCTACCCCGATCCCTGGAAGAGCTTTCGTGGCGTCATGGCCGGCACGCTGATACTCGAGGCCGTCGTGGTATTGCTGGCGTTGCCGGTGGTGGCGTGGGTCGGTGGTGGGCTCACCGTGTGGTCGACGGCATCGCTGGTCGGCTTCGCCGTGCTGCTGGTGCTGATGGCCGGCGTGCAGCAATGGGAGTGGGCGATCTGGGCAAACCTCGGCGTTCAGGTGCTGCTCATCGCCGGCTGGTGGATCTATCCGGGTGTGACTTTTGTCGGAGTTCTGTTCACGGTCGTTTGGCTGCTGATCGCCTACCTTCGCGCCGAGGTGCTGCGCCGGCAGCGCCGGGGTGTCCTGCCCGGTCAGCAGTCCCCGGAGTGAGCCTGGAGTTAAGCCAGGGGCAAGCCCAGGGACAAGCCCCGAGTACGCCGTAGCCTGGCGGTAATCTCGCTCGTCGTCGCACCGCCGCACCCGGGGCAGGTACGCTCAGCGGCGTGACGGAGCGGACATTGGTGCTGATCAAGCCCGACGGCGTGGAACGACGGCTGGTGGGCGAGGTCATCGCCAGGATCGAGCGAAAGGGCCTGAACATCACGGCCCTCGAACTCAAGCACGTCAGCGACGAACTCGCGCGGTCGCACTACGCCGAGCACGACGGCAAACCGTTCTTCGAGTCGCTGCTGGAGTTCATCACCTCCGGACCGGTGGTGGCGGCGGTGCTGGAGGGTCCGCGCGCGGTCGCGGCGTTCCGGCAACTAGCCGGAGGCACGGATCCGGTCGACAAGGCGTCGGCCGGGTCGATTCGGGGAGACTTCGGTCTGGAGACGCAGTTCAATGTGGTGCACGGATCAGATTCGCCGCAATCGGCGGAACGCGAGATCGATCTGTGGTTCCCCGGCCTCTGAGGCCGATCTTTCGACGCTGTTTCCGGCATGCGGACAACTGCCGATGATTGCGGCCGCACACGGGGCTTGCCCGGTCGTATTACTCGACTGCGCCTCTTGCTCAGGTGAGCGGCGGCGGTATGGGATACTGACGTCGGCCCTACGCCGCCCAAACGACGATGGGGCCCGAATGAAGACTCAAACGAGCGCGACCATCGCTTAGTTGCGGTGCGGCGCCCGCCGTCACAGCCGTCATTCGACCCAGGCACCGGGTGGGTTCCACGTGAGCCGCCCGGGGCGAGACCCTGATAAGCCCGGGGAAGTTGACCGGGTACATAGCGAAAGCCCTCGCGCGGCCGCGTCTGCACGACGCGCCCGGGGGCTTGGAGGAGACTACGTGTCCGACGATGACTCAATTCAAGACCGGCCAGACGACATCACAGCCGGTAAAGGTTCCAGCGAAGACCTGCCTGATCGGCTGAGGGTGCACTCGCTCGCGCGAGTGCTCGGCACCACGAGCCGACGGGTGCTCGATGCGCTGAGCCAATTCGACGGCCGACCGCGCAGCGCCCATTCCAGCGTCGACCGAACCGACGCGGTACGGGTTCGCGACGTCTTGGCGATCGCCCCGGCGGACGACGCGGAGGTCGGCCAGGGCCCGGAGCCCGGGGGAGTCGCCGAGGCCGAGTCCGAATCTCCCGAATCTTCAGAATCTGAGGTGGCGGTCGAAGCGGAACCCGAGTCTCGGTTGCTGCTGGAAACGCCCGAGCACATCGGAAGCGGCGAGGCAGCCGAGCGACCGGCCGACTACCTGCCGCTGTTCGTCGCGCCGCAACCCGTCATGGCGTGGCCGGTGGGCGCCGACGACGACACCGACGGCGACGACGATGCAGATGAGTCCGGGGAGGGCGAAGACGGGGCCGACCAGTCCGGAAGATCGGGCAATCGGCGCCGGCGCCGGGGGCGTCGAGGTCGGGGCCGGGGCCGGGGCGCAGACGGCGCCGGCGACGCGGATACCGATTCCTCGGACTCCGACGACGAAACGGGCGGCGATGACGACACCGCCCCGGGTGACGACGACGGTACAGAAGATGCGGTCGACGACGCGCCCGGCGACGTCGCGAGCCGCCGGCGCCGCCGCCGGCGTCGGCGCAAGTCCGGTGCCGGGGAAGACACGGACGTCGCTTCCCCCGACGATCCGCCCAATACGGTCGTACACGAATGGGCCCCCCGGGAGACGTCGGGTAAGTCCGGCAAATCCGCATCGGATGCCGATGAAATCCAGGGCATCAGCGGCTCGACGCGACTGGAGGCCAAGCGGCAGCGGCGCCGTGACGGCCGCGACGCCGGCCGGCGCCGGCCCCCGATCCTCAGCGAAGCCGAGTTCCTCGCGCGTCGTGAGGCGGTCGACCGCGTAATGGTGGTACGCGACAAGGTGCGCGCCGAACCGCCGCACGAGGGAGCGCGCTATACCCAGATCGCCGTCCTGGAAGACGGCGTCGTGGTGGAGCATTTCGTCACCTCGGCCGCTTCTGCTTCGCTGGTCGGCAACGTCTACCTGGGCATCGTCCAGAATGTGCTGCCCTCGATGGAGGCCGCGTTCGTCGACATCGGCCGTGGCCGCAACGGTGTCCTCTACGCCGGCGAGGTCAACTGGGAGGCGGCCGGCCTCGGTGGCACGAACCGCCGGATCGAGCAGGCGCTCAAGCCCGGTGACTACGTCGTGGTTCAGGTCAGCAAGGACCCGGTCGGGCACAAGGGGGCACGGCTGACCACCCAGGTCTCCCTTGCTGGCCGGTATCTCGTCTATGTGCCCGGTGCCGCTTCGACAGGGATCAGCCGAAAACTGCCCGACACCGAACGACAGCGGCTCAAGGAGATCCTGCGCGAGGTCGTTCCCGCCGATGCCGGGGTCATCATCAGAACTGCGTCGGAAGGTGTCAAGGAGGAGGACATCCGCAACGACGTAGCCCGCTTGCAGGAGCGATGGAACGGCATCGAGGTCACCGCCGCCGAAACTCGGGCCAAAGCCGCGGGTGCGGCCATCGCGCTCTACGAGGAGCCCGACGTCTTGGTCAAAGTCATCCGCGACTTGTTCAACGAAGACTTCTCCAGCCTCATCGTCTCCGGTCAGCATGCCTGGGAAACCATCAATGAATACGTCAATTCCGTTGCACCGGACTTGCTTTCGAAACTGACCAAGTACCAGGCTGCCGATTCGTCGATACCGGCCGGTCCCGACGTGTTCGCCGTGTATCGCATCGACGAACAACTTGCCAAGGCGATGGAGCGCAAGGTCTGGCTGCCGTCGGGCGGCACGCTGGTGATCGACCGTACCGAGGCGATGACGGTCGTCGACGTCAACACCGGGAAATTCACCGGCTCTGGCGGCAATCTCGAGCAGACCGTCACCAAGAACAATCTCGAAGCCGCCGAGGAGATCGTGCGCCAGCTGCGGTTGCGCGACATCGGTGGGATCGTCGTGATCGACTTCATCGACATGGTTCTCGAGTCCAACCGCGACCTCGTTCTGCGGCGGCTCACCGAGGCGCTGGCTCGCGACCGTACCCGCCATCAGGTATCCGAGGTCACCTCCCTGGGCCTGGTCCAGCTGACCCGCAAGCGGTTGGGTACCGGCCTCGTCGAGGCGTTCTCCACGACCTGTGCCCAATGTGGGGGCCGCGGTATCGTGTTGCACACCGATCCCGTCGATTCGGCGGTCGCGTCTGCGCGCAAGGCCGAATCGGGAGGCGGCCGGCGCGGCCGGCGTACCAGGGTGAAGGGCAGGGCCGAGGACGCCACCCCAGCGGTCTCCAAGGTTCACGCCCACCCCGCCGGTGAGCACCCGATGTTCAAGGCGATGGCCGCGGCCAACGGCAAGCACACCGAGGGCGACGACTCCGAGGCGCTCGCTGGCGAGACGGCTCAGGGGCTGCCGGACTCCGATGATCGGGTCGACGAGGACTCGGCGATCGAGGAGCTGGCACTCGACGCGGTGCCCGACTCCGACGAGGACGACGAACTCGACGTGGACCTCGACGAGGACGATGCCGATGCCGACGACGACATCGAAGACTTCGACCTGGACGACGAGGACGTGGAGGAGGGTGACGTCGCCGACGAGGACGTCGAGGACGTCGAGGACTTCGAGGACGCCGAGGAGGACACCGCCACCCCTGACGGCGTTCCCCACGACGATTCCGATGCCGAGACGGCCGGCCCGGACCGCTTCGAAGACGGCGGCAGCGACGAGGACCGCCGCGCTCCGCTGGCCACCCTGTTCCGTCCTCGCCGCCGCGCGGCGGCACGGCCGGCGGGACCACCCCGCCACGATGACTGACCCCCGCTGGCCGGCCGAAGGCGGTTTGACCCTCTACCAGCTGGTCACGTAACCTTGAGCAGTTGTCGCCAGGCCGAAACCGGCGACAGCGGGCCGTTTGTGTCCCGCACCCAGACCCAGCGCTCGCAGCCCACGGGTGGCGCGCGCCGCGCACTTACACGAAGGACCAGGCAGCAATGGCAGGCGAAGGTACCCGGTACGCAATCGTCAAGACCGGTGGCAAACAGTACAAGGTCGCGGCCGGTGACGTCGTCAAGGTCGAGAAGATCGACGCGCAACCCGGCGCCGAGGTCAGCCTGCCCGTTGCGCTCGTCGTCAACGGCGCCAGCGTGACCTCCTCCGCCGCGGACCTCGCGAAGTTGTCGGTGACCGCGGAAGTCCTGGAGCACACGAAGGGCCCCAAGATCCGCATCCACAAGTTTAAGAACAAGTCCGGCTATCACAAGCGCCAGGGCCACCGTCAGCAACTGACGGTGCTCAAGGTCACCGGCATCAAGTAGCGACGGAGCGTAAGACATGGCACACAAGAAGGGCGCGTCCAGCTCACGCAACGGTCGCGACTCAGCCGCCCAGCGGCTCGGCGTCAAGCGATTCGGCGGGCAGGTCGTCAAGGCCGGCGAAATACTGGTCCGCCAGCGCGGAACCCACTTCCATCCGGGCGTCAACGTCGGCCGTGGCGGCGACGACACGTTGTTCGCCACGGCGGCCGGCGCGGTCGAGTTCGGCGTCAAGCGCGGCCGCAAAACCGTCAACATCGTCCCGGCCCAGGGCGCAGCTTCGCGGGTGTAACGCCCGAAAGGAACCCCGATGCCCCGGTTCGTGGACCGCGTGGTGATCCACGCGCGAGCCGGCGCCGGCGGCAACGGCTGCGCGTCGGTTCATCGTGAGAAGTTCAAGCCGCTCGGCGGGCCTGACGGCGGTAACGGTGGCCGTGGGGGAAGTATCGTCCTGGTCGTCGATCCTCAGGTACATACCCTGCTGGACTTCCATTTCCATCCCCACATTGGTGCGCCCTCCGGTAAGCAGGGCGCCGGCGGCAATCGCGACGGTGCAGCCGGCGCTGACCTCGAGTTGAAGGTGCCCGACGGCACCGTTGTTCTGGACGAACACGGCAGGCTGTTGGCTGATCTGGTGGGTGCGGGCACGCGGTTTGAAGCCGCCGCCGGTGGCCGGGGTGGTCTGGGCAACGCCGCCTTGGCGTCCCGGGCCCGCAAAGCGCCCGGCTTCGCCCTGCTCGGCGAGAAGGGCGAAGAGCGTGAGCTCACACTGGAACTGAAGACGGTCGCCGACATCGGTCTGGTGGGGTTCCCGTCGGCCGGGAAATCGTCGCTGGTGTCGGCGATCTCAGCCGCAAAGCCGAAGATTGCGGAGTATCCCTTCACAACCTTGGTTCCCAATCTCGGCGTGGTGTCCGCGGGGGAGCACACGTTCACGGTCGCAGATGTGCCCGGGCTGATCCCCGGTGCCTCCCGTGGCCGTGGCCTGGGATTGGACTTCCTGCGTCACATCGAACGGTGCGCGGTGCTCGTGCACGTCGTGGACTGCGCAAGCATGGATCCCGGGCGCGATCCGATCTCGGATGTCGACGCACTCGAAGCCGAACTTGCGGCCTACCAGCCGACGCTGCAAGGTGATTCGTTACTGGGGGATCTGGCCGACCGCCCCCGCGCCATCGTGCTCAACAAGATCGATATCCCCGACGCAAAGGAACTGGCTGAATTCGTCCGTCCCGACATCGAAGAGCGCGGTTGGCCGGTTTTCGAGGTGTCGACGGTAAGTCGGGAAGGACTGCGGCCCTTGACCTTCGCGCTGTGGAACTTGGTGACGGCTTACCGTGCGGCGCAACCCGCACCGGCGCCGCGACGTCCCGTGATCAGACCGATCCCGGTGGACGAGACCGGCTTCTCGGTGGAGCCAGATCACGAGGGCGGCTTTGTCGTGCGCGGTGTCCGCCCCGAACGTTGGGTCGCTCAGACCAACTTCGACAATGACGAGGCGGTCGGTTACCTCGGCGACCGACTGGCCCGCCTCGGTGTCGAGGACGAACTGTTCCGCTTGGGCGCCGAACCCGGTTGTGCGGTGACCATCGCCGACATGACATTCGACTGGGAGCCGCAGACACCCGCCGGCATCGACGTTCCCCTCTCGGGTCGTGGGACCGACGTGCGGCTGGAACGCACTGATCGCGTGGGTGCCGCAGAACGGAAGACGGCCCGGCGCGAACGCCGCGAGAACGGCGGCGATGGCCGGTGAGTGCCCACCGCCACGCTGTGCGCACTGCGCGTTCCATCGTCGTCAAGATCGGCACGACCGCGCTGACGACACCAAACGGTGTGTTCGACGCGAGGCAGCTGGAGGTCCTGGTTGACGCAATCGAGGCCCGGATGAGGGCAGGCACCGATGTCGTAATCGTGTCCTCGGGCGCAATCGCCGCGGGTATCGAACCACTCGGTTTGCCGCGGCGCCCCGCCGATCTGGCGACTAAGCAGGCTGCCGCCAGTGTCGGACAGGTCGCGTTGGTGAATTCGTGGAGCGCGTCCTTCGCGCGGTACGGCCGCACCGTGGGGCAGGTTCTGCTGACAGCTCACGACATCTCGATGCGCGTCCAGCACAACAACGCGCAGCGCACACTGGACCGCCTTCGGGCCCTCCACGCCGTCGCGATCGTCAATGAGAACGACACCGTGGCCACCAACGAGATCCGCTTCGGTGACAACGACCGGCTTTCGGCGCTGGTGGCCCATTTGGTCGGTGCGGAAGCACTGATACTGCTGAGCGACGTCGACGGACTCTACGACAGTGATCCCCGAAAAGGAAACGCGCGCTTCATATCGGAGGTGACCGGTCCGGCCGATCTGGAGTCGGTGACGGCCGGCCGCGGCAGCGCCCTGGGCACCGGAGGGATGGCGTCGAAACTGTCGTCGGCGCTGCTGGCCGCCGACGCCGGGGTTCCGGTTCTCCTGGCAGCCGCCGCCGAGGCTACGACCGCACTGTCGGACGCTTCGCCCGGAACGGTGTTCGCGCCCCGACCCAGCCGAATGTCGGCGCGGAAATTCTGGGTGCGCCATGCGGCAGAAGCGGCCGGAGCCCTGACATTGGACGACGGTGCGGTGCGGGCGGTGGTCGGTCAGCGGCGGTCCCTCCTGCCGGCCGGAATCACTTCGGTGTCGGGTCGGTTCTTCGGAGGTGATGTTGTCGAACTCCGGGGGCCCGACGCGGCGATGGTCGCCCGCGGCGTCGTCGCCTACGACGCTGCCGAACTGGCGACGATCATCGGCCGCCCGACCTCGCAGTTGCCCGCCGAGATGCGGCGCACCGTCGTCCACGCCGACGATTTGGTGGCTGTCTAGTCAAGCGGGAGGGCCCTGGACCTGTTGATCGGGTCGGCTACGACGAGGA
>CAZEHT010000085.1:0-17220 GCA_964511995.1 uncultured Mycobacterium sp. | reverse complement strand
CCTTCCATGGCGTGCAGTGCTTGGTCACCGCGGTCCAGCCTTGGAAGTAGATTCCGCGGTTGCCCATCATCTCGAAGTACTGCACGGTATGCGTCTCGGGTGCCTCGGCGTCGCGCAGGGCAGCCAACATGCTCACGCCGTCCAACGGTGCCTGCGCGATGCCGTTGACCGAATGCGGCGCCGGGATGCCGGCGGCCTCGAGGATCGTCGGCACCACATCGATGACGTGATGGAACTGGTTCCGTATCGCGCCTTTGTCCGCAATTCCGTTGGGCCAGTGCACAATAGTGCCGTTGCGGGTTCCGTCCCAATGTGAGGCCACCTGCTTGGTCCATTGGTAGGGGGGCGCACAGGGCGTGCGCCCAGCCGACCGCATAGGCAGGGGTGCCGAAGCCGTCGATCTTGGAGAGCAGAAACTCCGTGGTCTCGATACCTGGTAACCCGTTGAGAGTGGTGAGTTCGTTGAAGCAGCCGTTGACGGTGCCCTCGGCCGAGGCTCCGTTGTCGCCGATGATGTAGTACACCAGGGTGTCGTCGAGGACCCCCAGGTCATCGATCGCGTCGATCACCCTGCCGACCTCATGGTCGGTCTGTTCCAGGAACCCGGCGTAGATCTCCATCTGGCGTGTCAGCACCGGCTTGAGTTCCTTGGGCATGTCGTCCCAGGCCGGGATCTCGCCGTGACGTTTGGTGAGTTCGGCATCCGCGGGGACGACGCCGAGCTTCTTCTGCCGGGCCAGTGTGGCCTCGCGCAGTGCGTCCCAGCCCCTGTCGAATTTGCCCCGGTACTTGTCCGACCACTGCCTGGGAACGTGGTGCGGGGCATGCGTGGCGCCTGGCGCGAAGTACATGAAGAACGGCTTGTCGGGCATCAATGCCTTCTGTTGGCGCACCCAGGTGATCGCCCGGTTGGCGAGGTCCTCGGTCAGCGTGTAGCCCTCTTCGGGTGTCTTCGGCGGGTCAACCGCCGTGGTGCCCTCGTACAGACCCGGGTAGTACTGGTTGGCTTCCCCGCCGATGAAGCCGTAGAAGTGCTCGAATCCCGAACCGGTGGGCCACTGATGGAACGGTCCGACCGGTGAGACCTGCCACAGCGGCACTTCGTGACACTTGCCGAACTGCGCTGTCGAGTACCCGTTGAGCCGCAGCGTTTCGCCGACGGGTGTGTGGCACGGACCGCCGAACGCTGAGGACGCGCCGAACCCGACGTCGTCGATCAGCACGATCAGCACGTTCGGTGCGCCCCTCGGGGGCGCAGTTCCCTGATGGGCGGGTACTTCGTGTTGGGTCTTTGGCGTCGTAGGTGGTCAATCCGACGTACTTGGGACCGGGAATCGGCAGGTGCTCGCGGGCGGGCTCGGGTGCGGCCGGGGTGGCCGAACCGGGCGGGGCCTGTGTCGGATCGGACTTCCTTGCGCTCGCTGCCTCGCCTTCTTGGCCACGTGAATCTCCTCTTCGCCCCGGGCGCCGTCGACCTCGAACCACCCTACGTGCTCGCTGTCTTCTCGCGGCCAGGTTCACCGGGGTCGCGGCCGTCAATCTGCGGTGCGGCAGCCGGTTGAACGGTTGCCGGCGGCTACTTGAGTTCGGCCGACGACAGCCCCAGCAGTCGCCTCGCGACAACCAGTTGCTGGATCTGCTGGGTGCCCTCGAAGATGTCCAGAATCTTGGAATCGCGTGCCCATTTCTCGAGCAGGGTCCGCTCGGAATAACCGGTAGTTCCGGCCATTTCGACGGCCTTGAGGGTGATGTCGCTGGCCACCCGGGCGGCCTTGGCCTTGCCCATCGACGCTTCCTTGGAGTTGGGAATCTTGTTGTCAGCCTGCCACGCCGAGCGCACGGTCAGCAGATAGCCGGACTCCCACTCGGCCTCCATGCGCAAGAATTCCGCGGCCGCGGCGCTCTGGGCGTGCGCCGGCTTGTCGTAGGAGATCTCGACTCCGGCCTCGGTCAGCATCTTGCGCAGCTCCTCCAGGGCGGCGCGGGCTACGCCGACCGCCATGGCCGCCACGATCGGGCGGGTGTTGTCGAAGGTCTCCATGACCCCGGCAAAGCCCTTCTCCACGTGTACTTCCGGGCTGCCCAGCAGGTTGCCCTTGGGGATGCGGGCATTGTCGAAGCGGATCACCGCGGTGTCGGACGCTTTGATGCCCAGCTTGCGTTCCAGGCGCTCGACCGTCACCCCCGGATGTTCGCGCGGCACGATGAACGATTTGATCGCCGCGCGGCCCAGCGACTTGTCCAGCGTCGCCCACACCACGATGTGGGTGGCGCGCGATCCCGCCGTGACGAAGATCTTCTCGCCGTTGATGACGTATTCGTCGCCGTCGAGTGTCGCGGTGGTCGATACCGCGGCGGAATCGGAGCCGAAACCGGGCTCGGTGATCGCCATGGCGGCCCACACCTTGCCCAGCCGGCCCAATTGCTCCTCGGTCGCGACGCTGGAGATGGCGGCATTGCCGAGTCCCTGATACGGCACCGACAGCAGCAGCGCGACGTCGCCCCATGAGACTTCCAGGGCATTCAGCAGCGCGGACATGTTGGCGCCGTTCACGTTTCCCTTGGGACCGTCGGAACCGTCACGGAAGGCCTCGGTGCCGGCGAACGAGATCGTCCTTGCCTCCGAGATCCCTTCGAAGAGGCTGGCGAGCGTGTCGAGTTCGACGGGGTAGGCGTGTTCCCTGAAGTCGTACTTGCGCGAGATCGGCCGCAGAATTTCGGCGGCACCCTGGTGGCCCTTCTCGATGACGGCCTGCAACTTCTTGGGCATTTCCAGATTGATTGCCATGACAGGACTCCCGTTCTGTGTGGGGGCGGCGCTAGAGGACGACCACACCTTCGGCGACGCCGATGGCCCGCAGATCGCGGTACCAGCGTTCGACCGGGTGTTCCTTCGTGTAACCGTGTCCGCCGAGCAGTTGGACACCGTCCAGACCAATCTGCATACCCTTGTCGGCGCCAAGCTTCTTGGCCAACGCCGCTTCACGAGCGAACGGGAGGCCGTGATCCGCGCGGGCAGCGCCGCGCCAGGTGACAAGACGCAGTCCGTCGAGTTCGATCGCGATGTTGGCGCACATGAACGCCACCGACTGACGACGCGCGATCGGCTCGCCGAAGGCCTCCCGCTGTTTGACGTAGGGGAGGACGTAGTCCAGTACCGCGTGTGAAGTGCCCACCGCCAGCGACGCCCAACCCAGCCGAGACAACGCGACGGCCTGGGAGTAGTCGTCGTCGGTCGCCTCCGCCTCGCCGAGGCGTGCGCTTAGCGGAACCGAGACCTTGTCAAGCTCGACCTGGCCGAGCGCTGCCGCTCGGATGCCCATACACGGGTCGGGCTTCACGGTGAGCCCCGCCGACGACGCCTCGACGATGAACATCGCGGGCTTGCCGTTGAGCTGCGCGGCGACGATGAAGAGTTCGGCCTCGGAGGCGGCGGGCACCAGTGATTTGACGCCGTCGAGCCGGTAGCCGCTGGGTGTGCGCACCGCGGTAGTGCGAAGCGCCGTCGGATCGAACAGGGCGTGCGGTTCGGCGATCGTCAGGCACGCCTGGGGGGCGTTCTCGCCGGCGAATTCGCCGAGGTAGGTGGCTTGCTGATCGGCACTGCCCCAGTGCGTCAGCGCGGATGCCACACCTCCGGGTGCCAGGATGGGCAGCGTGAGGCCCATGTCTCCATAGGCCAGCGCCTCGGCGACCAGCGCGTTGGTGACGGCGCAGCGGCGGGCGGCGATGCCGTCGAAGTTTTCGGGAACTTTGAGTGCCGTTATTCCGAGTTCGGCGGCTTTGGCGACCAGGTCGGCCGGGTAGGCGGCGGCCTCGTCCGCGCCGTCGGCGGCGGGACGCAGGATCTCCTCGGCGAATTCGTTGACCGTCTCGACGATCATCTTCTGTTCGTCGTCGGGGGTCAGGTCGAAATCGCCGGCGCCCTCGTCCCCAAGGCGGGTAGGTGCCTTGCTCAGGCCCTGGACACGCTTGAACTGCCGGTTGGTTGCGCCTGCCGCCGCGAATATCGTCTTGGCGCCGTAGCGAAGACCGCGGTTCAGCGGGTCTCGCAGATGGTGCTTGTCAAGGAATTCCTGGCCGACCAGCGGTGTGATCAGGGCGAGGGTGATGTCGATTGCGGAGCGTTTGTGTCGCCGCAGGCCGACGGCACTGTCACGGGTGTTGACCATACAATCACGGTATCTTACTCCAGAGTAAGATACCGTGATTGTGTAACGCACGTCACATCGTGTTGAGCCGTTCCACCACCTGGCCGTGCAGCAACCCGTTGGTGGCGAGCGCACTTCCGCCGGCGGGCCCCGGCCGGCCGTCGATGGCGCTGAAGGTGCCGCCCGCTTCCCGGACGATGATGTCCAGCGGGGCGACGTCCCAGAGTTTGACTTCGGGCTCGACGGCGATATCCACGGCGCCCTCGGCGACCAGGCAGTAGGACCAGAAATCGCCGTAGGCTCGTACCCGCCACACCTCATCGGTCAGTGCCAGGAAGGCCTCGCGGCGATCCGACCAGCCTGTGGTCAGATCGGAATACGACAAACTTGCCGCGCCGAGATCGGCCACCGCCGACACCGAGAGCCGACGCGCCCCGCCGTTCAAACCGCCCATAGAACCCATAGAACCCATAGAACCCATAGAACCCATAGAAGACGTGTAGGCGCCTTCCCCGCGCGCCGCCCACCAGCGACGTCCCAGCGCCGGAGCGCTGACCACGCCGACCACCGGCTCGCCGTCGTGAAGAAGCGCGATGAGCGTGCACCACACCGGCACACCACGGACAAAGTTCTTGGTCCCGTCGATCGGATCGAGGACCCATTGCCGGCCCGAACCTGCCGCACCGCCGAACTCCTCGCCGACGATGGTATCTCCCGGCCGGTTCCGGGCGAGGAGATGGCGAAGCGTCTTCTCGGCAGAACGATCGGCGTCGGTGACCGGGGTCAGATCCGGTTTGGTGTCCACCCGAAGGTCCAATGCGCCGAAGCGCTCCATCGTCACGCGGTCTGCATGTTCGGCCAGCTCCAGAGCCAGGGCAAGGTCCTGCTTCACATCCGAGTCCTACCATGGGCCTGTGTGGGAAATCGGACTGCTCCTGCTTTTGATCGGCGCACTGGTCGTATTGATCGGACCCCGCCTGCGGGGCCGTGGTGTGGGCGCGGACGCGGTGAAGGGCACGCTGCTGGTCACCGGCGTCAGCCCCCGGCCAGACGCGGAGGGTCAGCAATTCGTCACCATCAGCGGCGTGATCAACGGTCCCGGTGTCGCCGAGCACGTGGTCTATCAGCGGATGGCTGTCGATGTGAACGCCTGGCCGATCACCAGCCAGCTTTATCCGGTGGTCTATTCGGCAAAGAACCCGGACATGTGGGCTTTCGCTCTGCCGGACCCGCCCGTTCCACCCACGCCCCCTGCTCCGACGGCTTAGGCGGCATACCCGCTTCGTGCGCCGGGGCATCGGCGGTGCGGTCGACTGGTGGCGGGTGCCGGTCGGTGTCACGAATTCCGCTGTATGTGTGTCATGTTCATCTGTCGAGGTGGTAACGCGCCAGCCGTCGGTCCTGACAATCCGACAATCCGGCCACTCGGGCTATTGAGATCCCACGTCAGGGGCGCAGATGCGGCAGCACGAAGTCGTAGCCCTGTGCGAAGTGTGCGCCGCCGGCGCTGCAGCGTCCCTTCTGCGCGTAACCGTCATAAAACATGGCATTGCACTTACTGCAGAACCGCCACTGGGTCTGGGCGGTCGGTGTGCCCGCAACGTCATGCGGCAGACCGAAGTTGTGACCGAAGCGGCTCTCTCTACGGTGGCCGTTGCGATTGCCGGGGCAGCGTCCCTTGCTCGGGTAACCGTCGAAGAACATCGCCCAGCACCGTTCACAGAACCGCCACCGGGTCTGGACGGTCGGCGATTCCACGCCATGAACCGGGACCTGGAAGACGTATCCCATTGCTTCGTGGGCACCGCCGGCCGGACACAGGCCCTTTGTCGTACCGGCAGGCTCGTTTCTGCCCTCATAGAACAACGTCTGGCATTTGTGACAGAACCGGAAGGTCTGTACGACGGTAAGACTCATGATGAACCCCCAGTGAAAAACGGGATTGCTGCTTGTACCGACGACTCTGCGCCCGCAATGAAACGGTGTCGCGAGTAGTTGGCTACCCGAATCGGGCGACGGCAACCCGCCGGTACGCGAGAGTCGCGGCGGCGTCATGGCGGGAGTGGCCCCCGGCTGTGCGTACCTCCACGTTGGTGGCGCCCTACAACTCGTCGACGGTCTTGAGGTTCGATGCCGAAGACATCCCGGCGTCAGCGGCCACCACGTGCGCGTGTGCTTGCTCAGCCAGCCCGACGCGCAACAGCTCCTTCACACTGGTCAGCTTCACCCGCGGCCTGCCATACGGCTCACCGGCTGCCCGCTCGTGTGCGTCTATGGCGCGCCAGTGTGCGTCGGTGACGACCTGTGGCTGGCGCTGTGCCAGCCATTCCGCCAGATGCACGTCGTGATCCGCATCGAAATCGGCCAATTCGGCCGCGGCAAGATCGGCCAGCAGGGTGTCGACGGTGCCGGCGGAGTCCTTCTTGTTGCTGCCGATCACACCGGACGGGCCGCGCTTTATCCAGCCGACGACGTATTCGCTTCGGCTGCCATCGATCCGGCCATCGGTGTGTGGGATGGTTCCGGTGTTCTCGCTGAATGGCAGACCGGGCGTCGCGACCCCGCGGTAGCCCACGGCCCGGATCACCAACTGCGCGGACAACTCCTCGCGGATGCCGGTGTCTTTGGCCGTTACCCGTCCCGCCGCGTCGGTGACCAACTCGTTGCGCCCCAGCACAATCGCTTCGACCCGATCGGTGCCCAGGATCTCGATAGGAGACGTTCGGAACCGGAACACGATGCGCCGTTTGGCGTTCTTCTGTGCGTTTTCAATGTAGCCGCGCATCACCTTGACGTTCTGTTTGACGGTCTTGCCGGCCGCTTCCACGTCCTCGTCGGTGAAGTCGGCGAAATCGGCGGGGTCGATCACCACGTCCACATCCGACATCGCCTCGAGGTCGCCGAGTTCGCGCAGCTCCAGCGTGGTGAAGGTGGCCTGCAACGGTCCGCGGCGGCCGATGATGACGACCTCCTCGACACCCTGTTCATTGAGGAGGTGCAACGCGTGGTCGGCGATGTCGGTACTGCCGAGCAGCTTCGGGTCGGAGACGAGGATGCGTGCTACGTCCAGGGCGACGTTGCCGTTGCCGACAACGACAGCGCGAGCACCCGCGAGATCTGGCGCCGCGTGCTCGAAATGCGGGTGCGCGTTGTACCAGCCCACGAAGTCGACCGCGGCCACACTCCCAGGCAGATCCTCGCCCGGAATATTGAGCGGCCGGTCCGACTGTGCGCCTATCGCATAGATAACCGCGTCGTAGCGCTGGGCGAGTTCGGCCGCCTGCACGTGCTCGCCGACGGTGATGTTACCGAAGAATCGAAACCGCCCGTCCAACGCGATCTTGTCGAACTGCGCGCTGATCGACTTGATCTTGGGATGGTCGGGCGCCACACCCGAACGAACCAGACCCCAGGGGGTCGGCAGCATTTCCAGCATGTCGACGCGGACGTCATGTCCGCCGGACTCGGCAGATCGATCCGCGGCTTTCAGCAGGGCGGCGGCGGCGAAGTATCCCGAAGGGCCGGCGCCGACGATCGCCACGTGATAGGGGCGCGTCTGGGGCATGAAGGAGGTGCTTTCTGTCGGTTGCTTACCGCGCGCAGGGGCTGTCGCGACGCGGTGGGGCTGTGCACGAACCCGCGCGGCTCCCAGTCGCCGGTGCGTGGGCTGTACCGGCAAGCTGACAAAGCGCGGTGCTCGCTGTGATTACGGAACCGATCGTAAACGCCGGTACCCTGAACTGCCGTGGACCTCGACCGACAAGCTGACATCACCGCGCTCGACGCCACCTTGACAACCGTGGAGAAGGTGATCGACGTCGACGGTCTGCGGGCCCGGATCGACAAACTGGAGCACGAGGCGTCAGACCCGAAACTCTGGGACGACCAGGTGCGGGCACAGAAGGTCACCAGCGACTTGTCGCACGCACAGGGGGAGCTGCGTCGCGTGGAGGAACTGCGGCAGCGTCTCGACGACCTGCCGGTTCTCTACGAGCTGGCCGCGGAGGAGGCGGGGGCGAGTGGCGCTGAGGCGCTTACCGAGGCCGACTCCGAACTGACGTCGTTGCGCGAGGACATCGAGGCGATGGAGGTCCGCACGCTGCTTTCCGGCGAATACGACGAGCGCGAAGCCGTCGTCACGATTCGCTCCGGTGCAGGCGGGGTCGATGCGGCCGACTGGGCCGAGATGCTGATGCGGATGTACCTACGCTGGGCCGAGCAGCACAAGTACCCGGTCGAAGTTTTCGACACCTCCTACGCCGAAGAGGCCGGAATCAAGAGCGCGACCTTCGCGGTGCACGCGCCTTTCGCCTACGGCACCCTGTCGGTCGAACAGGGAACGCACCGACTGGTGCGGATAAGTCCCTTCGACAACCAGAGCCGGCGCCAGACGTCGTTCGCCGACGTCGAGGTCTTGCCGGTGGTGCAGACCACCGACCACATCGACATCCCCGAGGGAGACCTCCGTGTCGACGTCTACCGATCCAGCGGTCCGGGCGGCCAGTCGGTCAACACCACCGATTCGGCGGTTCGACTTACGCATATCCCGACGGGTATCGTGGTCACCTGCCAGAACGAGAAGTCGCAATTGCAGAACAAAGTCTCGGCGATGCGGGTTCTTCAGGCGAAGCTGTTGGAGCGCAAGCGCGTGGAGGAGCGCGCCGAACTCGATGCGCTAAAGGGCGACGGCGGCAGTTCATGGGGAACCCAGATGCGGTCCTACGTCCTGCAGCCCTACCAGATGGTCAAGGACCTGCGCACCGACTACGAGGTCGGCAACCCCGCGGCGGTCCTCGACGGAGACATCGACGGATTCCTGGAAGCAGGCATCCGCTGGCGTAACAGAAGAGATGACGACTAACGATTTCACGGCCGCATACCTGGCCTTCGGCTGGGCGCAGCACTGGCACAACTTCTGGCAGGGTCAGTACGGCGAATGGATTCTGACCCGCGGTTTGCGGATCGTCCTGCTGCTGCTCGGTGCCGTTCTGCTGGCGCGGTTCGTCAGCTGGTCGGCCCACCGGTTCAGCCACCGCATCGACGCCGACTTCCAGGAGAGCGACGCCCTGGTCCGTTCGGAGACCGCCAAGCACCGCCAGGCGGTGGCCTCGGTCATCTCCTGGGTCAGCATCGCGATGATCTGCGTCATGGTCGTGCTCAAGATCACCGAGATCCTGGCCGTGCCGATCGGTTCCCTGGTGGCGCCGGCGGCGGTGATCGGTGCCGCTGTCGGTTTCGGCGCCCAACGCATCGTGCAGGATCTGCTCTCGGGATTCTTCATCATCACCGAGAAGCAATACGGGTTCGGCGATCTGGTGCAGCTCAACTTGGGTTCGGACAACAATGCGATGGGCACGGTCGTAGACGTCACACTGCGCGTTACCAAACTGCGCACGCCGGAGGGCGAGATGTACACCATCCCCAACGGGCAGATCGTGAAATCGCTCAACCTCTCCAAGGACTGGGCGCGCGCGGTCGTGGACATTCCGGTGCCGACCGCGGCCGATCTCGGCAGGGTCAACGATGTGCTGCACGAAGTCGCCGAGGCCGCCAACGACGACCCGTCCCTCAAACACCTACTGCTCAACAAGCCGCAACTGATGGGCGTCGAAAGCATCCAACTCGACACCGTCAATCTACGAATGGTGGCCCAAACGCTGCCCGGCAAGCAGTTCGAGGTCGGACGCAGGTTGCGGCTGCTTGTCGTTGCGGCCCTGACCCGGGTCGGCATCGTGACGCCGGCCGACCCCACCCCCGTCGTCGCGGCCGCCCCGGATCGGACCGCGGTTTCCGGTGCGACCGGTGACGCCTCGGCGCCCGGGGAGCAACGATGAAGTGGGTCATGCGGCGCGAGGGTGATCAGCACCGCTGGCCGCACTACCTGTTCTGGGGGCGGATGCGCACGTCCACGTTCGTCCTGCTGGTGGCCTTCTGCGCAACGTGGTGGGTCTACCAGAACTACCGACCGCCGGAGCCTCCCCCTGTACCTGCCACCCAGGTGGTGCCGCCCGGGTTCGTTCCCGACCCCGCCTACACCTGGGTGCCGCGGACTTACGTCGCGCCGCGCTACACCAGCGAGCAGAAGCGGACCACCCAGCCCACGGAGACCACGGAGACCACGGAGACCACACCCACCACCACGGAATCGGTGGCGCCGACCGACGCCACTCCGGCAACGACGACGACAACGGCACCCATTCCGTTTCCCATCCCGCTGCCCCCGTGGGCGACTCCTCAGACAACGGTCGAGAACAGATCCGGCACGCCTATAACGACGCCGACGCCTACACCGACTACTACGCCGCCGCCGGGTCCCGGGGTGCCGAATCCAGTTCCCACGGTGCCTGGCCGGGTCCCGACGACCACGCCAAATGTTCCCTGATCGGTGGGGGTGGCGCCTGTGGCGGGTCCGGCCCGGGCGTCCTGACTCGCGGCCCGGCTACACTGGCGTGCCGTGATGATCACCCTCGACCACGTGACGAAGCAGTACAAGCAATCGGCACGTCCCGCGCTCGACGACGTGACCGTCAAGATCGACAAGGGTGAGTTCGTCTTCCTCATCGGGCCGTCGGGTTCGGGCAAGTCCACCTTTATGCGGCTGCTGCTGGCCGAGGAGCAGCCGACAGCGGGCGACATTCAGGTGTCGAAGTTTCGTGTCAACAAGCTTCCCGGGCGTCACATCCCCAGCCTGCGACAGGTGATCGGGTGCGTCTTCCAGGATTTCCGCCTACTGCAGCAGAAGACCGTATTTGAGAACGCCGCCTTCGCGCTGGAGGTGATCGGCAAGAAGCCCGAGACCATTAACCGCGTGGTGCCAGACGTCCTGGAGATGGTGGGCCTGTCAGGTAAAGCCGGCCGGCTGCCCGCCGAACTGTCCGGCGGTGAGCAGCAGCGGGTTGCGATAGCCCGCGCCTTCGTCAACCGTCCACTGGTCTTGCTGGCCGACGAGCCAACCGGCAATCTCGACCCGGAAACGAGCAAGGACATCATGGACCTGCTGGAGCGGATAAACCGCACAGGTACCACCGTTGTGATGGCCACCCACGACCACCACATCGTCGATTCGATGCGCCAGCGCGTGGTCGAACTCTCACTGGGCCGCCTCGTTCGCGACGAGCAGCGCGGAGTCTACGGAATGGATCGATAAGTGCGCTTCGGCTTCCTGCTCAACGAAGTCCTGACCGGGCTTCGCCGCAACGTCACGATGACGGTGGCGATGATTCTGACGACCGCCATCTCCATCGGTTTGTTCGGCGGTGGTCTGTTGGTGCTGCGCCTTGCCGACCACTCGAAGGATATCTACCTCGACCGGGTGGAAACGCAGGTGTTCCTGACCAACGACATCTCGGCCAACGACATGACATGCGAGTCAGATCCCTGTAAGGCACTGCGTGCGCAGATCGAGGCGCGCGAAGACGTGAAGTCGGTCCGTTTCCTGAATCGCGACGACGCCTACGACGACGCCACCCGTAAATTCCCGCAATACAAGGACGTGGCTAGTAAGGACGCGTTCCCGGCATCGTTCATCGTCAAGCTCAACGATCCCGAGCAGCACAAGGATTTCGACCAGGCGATGACCGGGCAGCCCGGTGTCCTCAACGTCCTCAATCAGAAGGACCTCATCGACCGGTTGTTCGCGGTGCTCGACGGGTTGTCGAAAGCCGCGTTCGCGGTCGCGCTCGTGCAGGCCATCGGGGCGATCCTGCTGATCGCCAACATGGTTCAGGTTGCCGCCTACACTCGGCGAACCGAGATCGGCATCATGCGACTGGTCGGCGCGAGCCGGTGGTACACGCAACTGCCGTTCCTGCTGGAGGCGGTACTTGCCGCCACGATCGGCGTGGTGCTGTCGATCATCGGTTTGGTCGTGGTGCGCGCGCTGTTCCTCGACAAGGCGCTCAGCCAGTTCTATCAGGCCAATCTCATCGCCAAAGTCGACTACGCCGACATCCTCTACATCGCGCCGATTCTGTTCCTCGTCGGCGTGGTGATGGCCGGCATAACGGGCTATGTGACGTTGCGCCTGTACGTGCGACGCTAAGCCATGGCCAAGAAAGCCCATGCCGGCGACCAGGCGGGCGGGCGCAAGGTGGTCGCCACCAATCGCAAGGCACGGCACAACTACACGATCGTCGACACCTACGAAGCAGGCGTGGTGTTGCAAGGCACCGAAGTCAAGAGCCTGCGCGAAGGGCAGGCGTCGCTCGCCGACGCGTTCGCCACGGTCGACGAAGGCGAGATCTGGCTCCGCAATCTTCACATCCCGGAGTATCACCACGGCACGTGGACCAACCACGCTCCGCGGCGCAATCGCAAACTGTTGCTGCATCGCAAGCAGATCGACATGCTGATGGGCAAGATCCGTGATGGCAACCTGACTCTGGTGCCGCTCTCGCTCTACTTCGCCGACGGCAGGGTCAAGGTCGAGCTTGCCCTGGCGCGCGGCAAGCAGGCCCACGACAAGCGGCAGGCGCTGGCCCGCCGTGACGCTGCCCGTGAGATCACGCGCGAACTCGGCAGGCGCGCCAAGGGCATGCGCTGATCGGCGCGCTGGTCGGGCCGGCGTTTGCATTGGTATCGGCGCTGGGCTACGGAGTCAGCGACTTCGTCGGCGGTATCGCGTCACGCCGGGTCACGGCGTTACGGGTGGTGCTGGTGTCCTATCCCGTCGGGTTGGTCCTGCTGGCACTGCTGGCGATGCCCGTCGGCGGTCACGTCACCAGCCCCGCGGTGTGGTGGGGGGCGCTGTCGGGCATCGGCCAGGCGTTCGGGGTGTGGTGGTTTTACGCGGCACTGGGTGCCGGCCCGATTTCAGTGGTGTCGCCGCTGACAGCTGTCCTTGTCGCCGGTGTTCCGGTCGCCGTCGGGGTGGCCCAGGGGGAGCGGCCCGGTCCGGTGGCCGGTATTGGCATTGTCATCGCCCTCGTAGCAGTGGTCCTGGTCAGTCGCGATGCTCGCCACGAGGATGTGACAGCGCACGCGTTCACCCGGAAAGTGGCCTGGCTGACCGTCGGTTCGGGGTTGGTATTTGGGCTGAACTTCGTGCTCATCGACCAGGCGCCCGTCGAGGCGAAGCTCTGGCCGTTGGTGTACGCCCGGCTGGCCGCCACCGTGCTGATCGTCGTCATAGCGGCCCTGACCTACAACCTGAGCCCACCCGGCGGACAGACGATGCGCCTCGCGGTGTTCGCCGGCGTCCTGGACACGGTGGCCAATGTCGCGATGCTGCTGGCGCTGCAAGCGTCGCTATTGTCGCTGGCGGGAGTGCTCATCTCGCTATACCCGGCGGCCACCGTGATGCTGGCGATATTTGTGTTGCGGGAGCGGGTGACCCGGTGGCAGGGTGCCGGGATGGTGTTGGCCTTGGCCGCGGTGGCCATGATCGCCGCGGGCTGAGGGAGCACGGTATTACGATCGCCGGACCGGCGAGGGGCTAAGGGGGCAGGCTGGCCGAAGACGACCTGATTCGCGAGTTGTCGGCGTCGGTCGAACGGACGCCCGACGCCCTGGAGTTGCGCCTGCAGCTGGCCGAGCTGTTGATGGCGGCGGGCCGCTATCCCGAGGCGCTGTCGCAGTGCAGCGCGGCGTTGAGCCGGGGATCCCGTCAACCAAGCGGCGTTGGCGCTGCTGGGGGGTGCAGCGCGGAGATGAACGCACCGGCAGGAGATGATTCGCGTTTCGACTGGTCGGCCGCCGAGGAACAGGTGGCCGACATCGTCGAGCCGGCGTTCGTCGACTCCGGCGCCGATGAGGGGATGCCGAAAGCGAAAGCGATTTCGATGTGCTCGCGGCCAGCGGCATCAAACTGACGGACGTCGCGGGCATGGCTGATGTGAAGACCCGGCTGGAAGTGTCGCTAGTCGGCCCTATCCGCAACCCGGAGCTGATGCGTGCCTACAAGGTGTCGGCGCGCGGCGGGCTGTTGTTGTACGGGCCGCCGGGATGCGGAAAGTCCTTCCTGGCCAAGGCGGTTTCCCGCGAGATCGCGAACTTCTATCCGGTCGGTATCTCCGATGTCCTGCAGCAGTGGCTGGGCAACAGCGAGCGCGCGGTGCACCAGATTTTCGAGACGGCCCGCCGCAACGCGCCATGTGTGTTGTTCTTCGATGAGGTCGACGCGTTGGGCATGCGCCGGGCGGGTATGCGTGGCGACTCGGGACACCGGACGGTGGTCAATGCGCTGCTGGCCGAGATGGATTCGGCGACGTCGGAAACGCGGGCGTCGATGTGCTGGGTGCTACCAATATGCCGTGGGATGTCGATCCGGCGTTGCGCTGTCCCGGACGCTTCGACCGGATGATCTTCGTGGGGTTGCCGATGCGCGTGCCGAGATCATTCGACTGCGTTGCGCGACCGGCCTGTCGCGGGGATCGACCCACGCTCGATCGCAGCGCGAACCGACGGGTTCACCGGCGCCGACATCACTCACGTCTGCGATTCGGCCACACAGCTGGCTCTGGCGGACTCGGTGCGCTCGGGTGAGGTTCGACCGGTGCGGATGGGTGACATCCATGCGGCGCTGGCCGATCAAGCCCAGCGCCGGTAAATGGTTGGACGTCGCGCGCAACGTCGTCGAGTTCGCCAACAGCGACGGCACCTACGACGATTTGGCGGAATACATGCGCCGGAAGTTTCGATGAGCATCGACCCGCCGGCGGACCCCGCTCAGCACGCGCTGATGATGGCACGCACCTACACCGACGCCAGAAACTACCGGCGCGCCGCGGAAGTGCGGGGCGCGGCGCTGCCCCAGAATCCGCAGAACCCTGCCCCGCTGAGCCAGCTGGCGATCGCGCAGCACCTGCTCGGCGACCACCCCGCCGCAGAACGCAGCGTACGCCGCGCGCTGGACGAGGATCCGGGAAACGCCCCGGCGATGCGGATCTATGCCGAAGACTCTCGATGCGCTGGGCCGCAAGCCGGAAGGACTGAGATGGGCGCGACGGGCGGTCGAGGTTGACCCGGCGAACCACCTAAGTCACTACGTCTACGCGAGTCTCCTGCTCAACGCCGATGATCCAGTCGGTGCGATGCCGGTGGCGAGCGAATCGTTGCGCCTGGCGCCGCATAATGCCGACGCCCACAACGTGATGGGTCTCGTCCTCAGTGAGTTGGGCAGGCGGGCGGAGTCGGACGCCGAATACCGGGAGGCGCTGCGGCTAGACCCCGGGCACGCAATGGCGCTGCACAACATCGCGGTTAACCAGGCGAACGCCAAGATGTTGCACAGCGCGCCTGCCGGATTCCGGCGGGCAGCGGCGGTGGATCCCAGCATCGGCGACGCCGCGCGCGGCCATCACGGCGACGGTAAAAGTGGCTGGGCTGGACGGTGATCCTGGCGTGGATCGCGCTGCAGTTCGCGTACAGACTTGAGCACGGTGCCCGGGAATCCCATACGGCGCCACGCGTCGCCGCGGGGGCCGGTGCCGTGGCCATGCTGCTCATGTGTGGGTGGTTGGCGTACACCCTGCCACGCCATACCTGGCGCTCGATGTTGCTCAGCCGGCAACGGGAATTCCTCCGCTGAAGATCTATGTTGCGCTGTGCGTATACGTGATTCTCGTGCTCGGCTCCTTTGCGCTGGGAACTCCCGTCAGCGAGGATTCGCTGTTGGTGGTGCTCCTAGTGACCGTCGTCATCAGTTGGATGGCACCGCGGTTCGGTAAATGAATCCGGCACCCCGTTTGCGCGACTAGCATCGCCTCAGTGAGCAGCCCCTCGCGCCCCGTCACGTTCCTGCCCAAACACGATGTGCTGACGGCGCTGTTCGCGTCGTGGGATGACCTCGACGACCTGTTGGCCTCGTTGTCCGACGACGATTGGCACACCCCGAGCCCGTTACCGGGATGGGATGTGTACGACATCGTGGCGCACATCGTCGGAACCGAGTCGATTCTTCTCGGGCTTCCGATGCCCGAGGTGGCGGTGGACTCATCGGAACTCGACTATGTTCACAATGACATCGGCGTGCTCAACGAGACATGGGTTCGCGAACTTCGCGGTGACAGCCCCGCGGCGATGCTGGAACGCTTCCGTGACATCACCGGCCGGCGCAGGGTGGTACTCGACGGCACGAACGAGGGGGACTGGAATACCATCGGCCAGACCCCGGCCGGACAGGACACCTACGGACGGTTCGTGCGTGTGCGCACGTTCGACTGCTGGATGCATGAACAGGACATCCGGACCGCGGTGGACCGCCCGTCCTCCGACGCCGAATTGGGGGGTCCGGCTGCCCAGCTGGCCCTCGACGAGGTGCAGGCCAGTATCGCCTTCGTGGTGGGCAAACTCGGCAAAGCGCCGGAAGGCTCGCGCATCGCCATCGAGCTGACCGGACCGCTGGCCCGCACCTTCCGGATCGCCGTCGTCGATGGTCGCGCAAAGCTGGTCGACGAGTTCACCGGAGGCGGTCCGACGACCGTGATCCGGCTGGATGGGTTGCAGTTCACCCGGCTGTGCGGGGGACGGCCGATGTGCCCCGCGCGATCGGCGGCGATCGACTACGAGGGCGACGCCGGTGTTGGCGCGCACATCGTGGAGCACCTGAACTACGTGCTCTAGTCGCTCTGCGGATCCGGGTGCGGGAGCGCTCCGGTGATGGGGACGACAGGGCACGCCGGCACCGCACAGCTTTGTTGTTCCGTCTCTGTCAAGTGGGCGGGTAGAATGAACAGTCCTGCCGAAGGTCGGCGGGACTGTGCGAGGGGCTGAAAGGTTTCGACTTCGCGCATCGAATCAAGGGAAGCGTGCCGGTGCAGGCAAGAGACCACCGTAAGCGTCGATGCAACCAATTAAGCGCCGATACCAATCAGCGCGACTACGCTCTCGCTGCCTAAGCGACGGCTAGTCTGTCAGGCCGGTAACGCCCTCGGACCGGACCCTGGCATCAGCTAGAGGGATCCACCGATGAGTTCGGTCGCGGGACTCATCGGGACATGCACAGCGACTGGGATCGTCATCTCAGCTTGTTCGCGTGACTGAGGGATCCGAGTAGAGGCACAGCGAACTGCGCACGGAGAAGCCTTGAGGGAATGCCGTAGGACCCGGGTTCGATTCCCGGCAGCTCCAC
>CAZEHT010000084.1:0-17573 GCA_964511995.1 uncultured Mycobacterium sp. | reverse complement strand
CGACGCATTCGGCGTACCTCCGCACCGGCGTCGTGGTCGACGTGCTTCCACAACACGGCGTTGTCCTCCTCGTGGATGCACACCGCGTTGCGGATCGCGTACGGCTCGCCCTTGCTGTTGTGCAAGGTGGCGTCCAGGTAGCGGATTTCGCCCAGGCAATCGCAGCCGAGTTCGAGCGAGGTGGTCATGAAGCCCAGCCCCCACTCACCGATGTCGAAGGCGGTGCGACGGTAGTGGTCCACCGACGAGTCGCGGTAGGGAACCATCATCTCGGCGAAGGAGAGCCGGTGGGCGATGGACCGCTGGCGGTCGCCGTCCCGGTAGCGCACGGTGTGAAGTGTCATCCCCTCGCGATGGTTGAAACCGACGCGCAGGCTCCAGTTCTGCCACCGCAGGAGATTGCCGTCCACCGTGAACGAAGGGCCTTCGGGCTGAGTTATCTCCAGCGGTTTGAGCGCCTCCCGCCGCGACGCGGCGCGAACCCGCTCGGGAACGTGCTTGGGCACGTATTCGCCCATCACCGCCGGTCGCTCGGCGCACCCGTCGTCTTCGATGCGTAGCAGCTCCATCGAGTTCAAGTCGATGACGCAGTGCAGTCCACTGACGGGATTGGCGTACGGATTGGCCCCCGGCGCGTTCTTCACCCAGGTGTCCGACCATCCGATCCGGCGATCGCGGTATTCCGGCGGCGCGACAGCGTCTCCATAGGTCCAGGTGTCCATGAACACCAGTTCGGTATCGGTGATTCCGCGTTTGGCGAGGGCGGCCACCACATCGGGATGCGAACGCAGCACGCGGTCGCATTCCTCGAACTCGTCAACGGTGAAGTTGGCCTGCACACCGGGCACATGCTCGAAGGACTCGATGCGGTCAGCCGTCAACGAGACCACGCTGCGATAGGTAGCGTTGTTCACCCGATCCAGGCACAACGCGAGCGCCTTGCGCGCGGGGCGGGCGCCGCCGGCCTCGAAGTCCAGGAGTTCGGCTTTTGCCGGTTCGATCATTTCGATGGCCGTGATCCGCCATCCCCCGCCGCCCGGGTTGACATCGCGATCGCGGCGCAACAACGCCGCGACGTTGCTGAATTCCTCCGCCGAGAGCGGATCCAGGGGATGAACGGCGGCTCTGGCGGTAGCCTTGCTCATCGCTCCATCCTCTGCCGGTGGGCGGCGGGATGGGGCCGATTGGGGCATTCAGTGCGTCAAGTGCGGAAGCGAGAAGCCAGTCCAGGCGCTGCGGCGGTGGGTGTGCGGGTCATATTCCAGCCGGGAACGGCGGTCGAACACCATGACCGGCCGCTCGGTCAAGGTGTAGTTGGGCCAATCGTCAGCCGGCATACCGGTCAACGT
The DNA here is from genome assembly GCA_964511995.1 of uncultured Mycobacterium sp. GTDB lineage: Bacteria > Actinomycetota > Actinomycetes > Mycobacteriales > Mycobacteriaceae > Mycobacterium. Next base: position 16,224 of record CAZEHT010000084.1, on the reverse strand, counting down.
GAACTTCCGCCACCGCGCCTGTATGTCCCTGCTGACCCGCAGTGCCGCCTTCCGGTCTCCCGACGCCGTGAGCGCGGCCCCCAACCGAGAATTGTAGAGGTCGAACACCGCGGCCAACTCGGTACCGTGAGTGGCACCCATCCCCACCCAGTGCATCGGCCGGGGCGCGTAGTCGTAGCGGTAGACATAGGTCGGCGCCACCTCACAGTGAGCATCGGCAACCTGCCAGGTGGCCGAGGCGAACACGAAGTCGCCGCCGATGCGCACACAGGCCGACCGGGCAGGGTAATCGGGATAGGCGTCGATGATCCGGTCCCGCATGGCGGATCCGGCCCCGGCGAGCAGTGCCTCGATCTTGTGCTCGGTGGTCGGCAGGAACGTGAGGAAACGCGTGAAAAGGCGGGCTTCGTCGGCGTTGGTGCCGACGATCAGCGGCACCCGGTGCACCTGCCCGGTGCGCATCGCCTCCATTGGAGCAAGCGGCAGCACGTCGTCCCCGTAGGCTGGCCCGACCGGAAAACCTCCGAACATCTCTGCGGCGGTCTGCTCGACAAGAGACGTGAGGGCACTTCCCAGTATCGCCGGCGACGCGTACATCAGGGCGTGCGCGGCGTCCGGACGCCGGGCGCCCAGCGCCGCGGCAAACCGGTCAGCGATCCTGGCCGCGACCTCCTGTGAACGCGCCATCCCCGCCGGCGGGCTCTCCGAGATCGCCTGGCGGAAAAGCCCGTTCGCGGCGGGCACGGCCAGCATGGTGACAACGGCCTCGGCGCCCGCGCTCTCTCCGAAGATCGTCACATTGCCGGGATCGCCGCCGAACGCCGCGATGTTGTCGCGGACCCATTCCAGCGCGAGCACCAGGTCACGCAGGAACAGATTGGAGTCGATGGGCTGATCTGGCGTGGACAACGACGACAGGTCCACACAGCCCAGCGCGCCGAGGCGGTAGTTCGCCGAGACGTATACGCATCCGGTGCGGGCCAGCGCCGCGCCGTCGTAGATCGGCGTCGCCGAGCTGCCCAGGAGGTAACCACCGCCGTGAATGAAGAACATGACCGGCAACGGTCCCTCGCCGGGATTCTCCGGGGCCACCACGTTGAGGGTCAGACAGTCCTCGCTCATCGGTTGGTACTTGCCGATCCCCACCGCCGTGTACATCCGCCGCTGCGGTGCGCAGTAGGCGAACGAGTGGCAGTACCGGACCCCGCGCCAAGGCGCGGCCGGCAAGGGCGCGCGGTAGCGCAGGGGGCCTATCGGCGCGCGCGCGTACGGGATGGAGCGCCAGCGGTGCACACCGTCGCGGGTGAATCCCTCGACGATTCCGGATGCTACGGTCGCGCGGACGATGCGGTCATGCATGAACATGACGGTAGCGAACGAACGGCATATCCGCCGCCGGACACTCGCCCGGCCGTCTCCTGCCGCTAACGTGGCGGCATGCGGATTGTTGTCCTGACCGCGACGGCGCTGCTGGCCGCGGGCTGCTCGACTGCGGTCGACGGGGAACCGGAGAAGGCCCCGAACCCCCCATCGGTAACTGCGAGGCAGCCGACGACCCCGGTGCCGGGCAGCGCGCCCTCGGCGGATGCGCCGATATCGGCCGTCATCGCCTGGGTACAGGCGGGGGACCCGGCAGACCCGTCCGGGTTTCACACCGCGACCCGCGATGGAGCCACCACACAGTTAGGTGGCGACGTCGCGTTCGTCACAGCATCGGGCACCACCCGGTGCATGACGGAGGAGAAGGCGGGTGGTGCGTTGGCGTGCCTGGTGAAGCTGACCGAGCCGCCGCCACCGGCACCCGATACCTACGGAAAATGGATCGGCGGGTGGGTGGACTTCGACGGCTCGACGCTGGCGGTGGGCTCGGCGCATGCCGATCCCGGCCGCTTCAACGTCGGTGAGGGCCCGGAGCTGGCGTACGGCAGCGCGCTGAAGTTCGGCGACTACCAGTGCCGTGCCGACCAGGCGGGGGTGATCTGCGTCAACTACGCCCACCAATCCGGCGCGCGGTTCGCCGAGCGCGGTGTGCAACCATTCGGATGCCTACGACCCGTCGAAGATTCCCAGGTGGGACTGAAGTTCAGCTGCTGAGCCGCAGAGTCAGCCGAAGGCCGTATTCCCCTTCACCCGGGACGCGGCCACAGGCCGTCCGATGATCGTCGACTGCCAGGTGCGCGCTTGCAGCTGTGCGGCCTGCTGCAGTACCCGCTTGTTGCGGACCCGGTCGCGGAACTGCTGCTCCTTGAGCTGCTGAAGCTCGGCCTGCTCGAAATCGCGACCGCTGATGCCCGGGATCCCCCCGAACTGCACGCCCGTCGTGGTTCCGTCGGACCGGACCACCCAGCACGCGCGCACGCCGTCGAGTTCGGCGGTGTAGATGCCAGCCGGATACTCCACCGGGCCCGCGTCGAAGGTGTACGTCACCCCGTCCATCGTCAGGTCGCCCACCACTGCCTCGCCGTCGTAACCGGCTTGCAGCGTGTCCCGGAACTTGCCGGTGATGTCGAGCTTGCCGTCTGCCTGCGTCCCGAGGAACCAGGCTTCGTCGTCGCTGCCGTCGCATGCGTATGCGACCACCTTCTCGCCGTCCACCGCCATGCCGAGCGTCATGGTCTTTCCATCTGCCATCGGCATGCCCGCGATGTAGTTCGCCGAGGCGGGGAAGGCTGGGCGGTTTTCGCGGTGGTTGCGGCCATCGCCTCCACGGTGGTCTCGGCGACCTTCGTTGTGGATCCGCCGGCACAGGCGGATACGGTGACCAGCGCGATCATCGCGCCGGCGCCCCGGATGAGGCACTGATGTCTCATATGACCAGCATGGTCTTCGTCATCGGTGCTGACGCGAAGTCGGCGCAATGGCCGATCGCCGTCCCCGTCGGCTCAGCGCCAGCCGTCGGCGTCCTTGGCGGCGCGCAGCAGGGCGTCGCACAGCTCCCGGAGCTCGCCTGGCGAGACCCCCTCGTCGACCGCGGTAACGACGTCTTCGGCGGCACACCGGACTTGATAGACGCGGTCGGCCAATTCGGCGGCCTCCTCGGAAGTCAGCACGACCGCATCGGGCGGTACCGCGCTTCCCGTGACCATCGCCCGCTGCTCATAGGCGCGCTGCCGGCACGACTGGCGGCAGTACTGCCGGCGCCGGCCCATGACGGCGTCGGCCGCGGTGAGATCCCGGCCGCACCATCGGCACGCCGCCGGGCGCAATCGACGGGACACCCGTCGGACTCTAGACCGGGAGGGGCGCATATGCGGGGATGACAGCTATCCTGGACAATCGAGTCGCGCACGCCCGGGAACCGTCCGGCCCGCCGGCGCGTTGACAATCTCTGGATATGTGCGCGTAAAGGAGTGAGACGATGGCCGATCGCGTCCTGCGGGGAAGTCGGCTCGGTGCCGTCAGCTACGAGACCGACCGCAACCATGACCTGGCGCCGCGCCAGGTCGCCCGGTACCGAACCGATAACGGCGAGGAGTTCGACGTCCCGTTCGCCGACGACGCCGAGATCCCGGGCACCTGGCTGTGCCGCAACGGCCTGGAGGGCACCCTCATCGAGGGCGACCTTCCGGAGCCGAAGAAGGTCAAGCCGCCACGCACCCACTGGGATATGTTGCTGGAGCGCCGCTCGGTCGAGGAGCTCGAAGAGCTGCTCAAGGAACGCCTGGAGATCATCAGGTCCCGCCGCCGCTGAAAGCGATTTGGGGGCTAGCAGAGCGCTGGCACGGAGCTAGTGCGGCGCGATGCCGCGGGCGCGGTCCAAGCGCCCGCCGATCCCCCACTGCGCGACCTTGACCATGGCTTCGCGGATGTTGGATCCGCTCATCTTCGATTCGCCGAGTTCGCGTTCGGTGAACGTGATCGGCACCTCGACGACCTTGAACCCGTTGTTGATCGCGCGCCAGGTCAGATCGATCTGGAAGCAGTAGCCCTTGGAGTCCACGGCGTTGAGGTCGATCTTCTCCAGCACCTCGCGCCGATAGGCGCGGTAACCGGCGGTGATGTCGTGGATGTCGACGCCGAGCAGCATCCGTGAGTAGGTGTTGGCCGTTTTGGACAAGGCCAGGCGCCGCCGCGGCCAGTTACGAACCTTCCCGCCCTCGACGTAACGCGAACCGATGGCCACGTCCGCTCCGGCGTCGACCGCGTCGAGCAGTCGGTGCAGCTGCTCGGGAGCGTGGCTGCCATCGGCATCCATCTCGATGAGCACCGAATACTGCCTGCCCAGACCCCACGCGAACCCGGCAACATAGGCGGCACCGAGGCCGTCTTTGACGGCGCGGTGCATTACGTGCACCCGGTCGGGGTCGGCGAGCGACAGTTCGTCGGCCAGGGCACCCGTGCCGTCCGGGCTGCCGTCGTCGACGACAAGCACGTGCACTTCCGGCCGCGCGGCGTGCACGCGCCCCACGATCAGCGGAAGGTTCTCCCGCTCGTTGTAGGTGGGAATGATCACCAGGGCGCGCTCGCTCGGGCGATTGCCCTGCAGAGGGGACGCCGGCTCGCCGGTGGTCATGGAACTCCTCGATGGTCGACATCGGATGCGGCGCGGTCGTCCACCGGCTCCGGCCGGCGCCGACGCGTGCGCACGAACCTTCTATTTTGCACGAGTCCCACCAGTACAGCGCCGAAGCCGAGCCCGATCAGCAGCCATTGCGTGAGAGCACCCCAGCGGGTCGCCGGGGTCTGTGCGGTCTTCAGACGAATCTGGGTGTCCAGTAACGCCCGTTCGAAGAAGTTCGTCCTGGCCGTCTCTCGACCGTCCGGAGCGATGACGGCGCTGATGCCGGTGGTGCCCGCGACGATGACATAGCGGTCGTGCTCCACGGCGCGAACACGCGCGAACCCCAGCTGCTGCTCACTCATCGTCTTGTCGAAGGTCGCGTTGTTGGTGGGCACCGCCAACAACTGGGCGCCGTTTCGCACCGACTCCCGTGGCGCGCGGTCGAAGATGACCTCCCAGCAGGTGGCCACGCCGACCGGCACGCCGGCTGCGTGCACCACACCGTTTCCGCTCCCCGGGACGAAGTAGCCCGCACGGTCCGCCCACGACGACAGGTGCCGGAAGAAATCACGCCACGGCAGGTATTCCCCGAACGGCTGGACGATGCGCTTGTCGTGCCGGTCCGCCGGTCCATGTTCGGGGTCCCAGACGATGACCGTGTTGGTGGCCGTCGGGTTCTGGCTGGTGCGATCCGGGGCCGCGAGGACGCCGCCCACCAGGATCGGCGCGTTGATGGCGGCCACCGCCGTTTCGATCCGTTCTCGGGCATCGGCGTTTGCGAAAGGGTCGATGTCGGAGGAGTTCTCCGGCCAGACGACGAACTGCGGCTGCAGGGCGCGACCGGCGTGAACGTCGTCGGCCAGCCGGAGTGTCTCGGACACGTGATTGTCCAACACCGCGCGGCGCTGCGCGTTGAAGTCCAGTCCGAGCCGCGGAACGTTGCCCTGGACGACGGCGACGGTGATGGTCGGCTCATTGCCGGCGGCCGCGCCGGAATGGCGGACCTGCGGCTGGATCAGCGTCGTGGTCAGCAACACCGCGGCGATGAGCGCGCCGGGCACCACAACCGCCGGGGGCTCGTCGCGATCGCGGCGCCACACACCGCCGACCTCGAGGGCCAATGCCGCGACACTGAACCCCACGAATGCCACCGCCAGCGAGAGGACGGGCACGCCGCCCAACCGCGCCAGCGGCAGAAGCGGCCCGTCTATCTGGCTGAAACCCGTTACGCCCCAGGGAAATCCGCCGAACGGCACGGAGCATTTGAGCCACTCCTGGGTCACCCACACCAACGCGAACCACAAGGGCCACCCCGGCAACCCCCGCACGGTCACCGCCAGCAGGCCGAACAGCGCCGGAAACAGCGCACACACCGCTGCCAGCGCCAGCCATGGCCCGGGACCGACCAGTCCGCTGACCCACGGCAACAGCGGCAGGTAGAACGCCATGCCGTACAGGAATCCGTAGCCGAGCCCGCCGATCGGCGTGGTCAATGGCCGGGTCAACACCCCGGCGAGCAAGACGAGCGAAAGCACCGGCGCCCACCACCAGCCGGCCGGCGCGAAGCCAGCGGACATCACCAGGCCGGCCGCTACCGACACGAACATCCTGGGCAGCCGGGCCACCAACCGCCCTCCTGCACGAGCGAGCCTGCCCGGCCGCGCCGCTGCGCCCTGTTCCCCTGCTTCGTGCGCCCGAGGTTGCACGCTCATAGCATCTCGCCGTATACCGCGACGCCGCGATGAACCGTCTGCAGGCAGCGGGGCGAGGAGTCACCGGGGCCCAGCGCCGGCAGAAGCGGCGCCCGCGACCGTCGGCCGGCGGGCCGCCGATGCGCGGGGCTTCCCATCGCGTCGCCGAGCGAGCCCCCATCCCACACCGCGTAGGACGCGGGCGCTCCGGGCACCAGGGTGCCCGTGGTGCCGTCGCGACCCTCGGCTTGCCACCCGCCGCGGGTGGCGGCAAGGAACGCTGCGTGGCCCGAAATGCCGCTCGAGGCCGTCCGGTGGTTGACGGCCGCGCGTACCGTGGCCCATGGATCGATGCCGGTCACCGGGCTGTCGGAGCCAAACGCGAGGGGCACGGCTTGAGATGCTAACAGCGCCAACGGGTTCAGCCCCTTAGCGCGCTCGACGCCGAGTCGCTTGGCGTACATGCCGGCCGCACCGCCCCATAGCGCGTCGAAATTGGGCTGCACGCTGGCGGTGACACGCCACTCGCCCAGCTTGGCAGCCTGCGCGGCACTGACCATCTCGAGGTGCTCGAGGCGGTGCCCGCAGCGGGCCACCGCCGCAACGCCGCACTCGTCGACGACGCGCTCAAGCGCGTCGACGACCGCCGCGACCGCGGCGTCGCCGATGATGTGGAACCCGGCGGGCACCCCGGCCTGCGTGCACGCCCGCAGATGGGCGCTGATGGCGCCGGTGTCCAGATACTGGTTTCCGCGGCAATCCGGCGAATCGTCGTAGGCGCGGCTCAAACATGCTGTGTGGGAACCCAGTGCGCCGTCGACGAACAGGTCGCCCGCAAGGCCGCGGGCACCGGTCGCCCCGATGAGTGCGCGGGCCTGCACGGCGGTGCCGACCGCCTCGCCCCAGTATCCGATGACTTCGACGCCGTGCCGGAGGCCGCGCAGCTCGCACCAATCGTCGTGTCCGCCGATGTCGGGGCCGGCACACTCGTGCACGGCGACGACACCGGAGGCAGCGAAGGCGTCCAGGGCGGCGGTGTGCGCGGCGGCGCGCTGGTCGGCGGTCAGCAGCTCCCGCGCCGCGGCCCGCACCCCGTGATGGGCGTCGGCTCTCAGCGGGCCCGAACCGTGATACCCGGCCGCCGATTCGAGTCCTGGTGTCCGCTCGCGCAGCGCGGTGGAGGCGAGTGCGGAGTGCACGTCGATGCGCGCAAGGTAGGCGGGACGGCGCCCGACGACGGCGTCGATGTCGGCGGTGGTGGGAGTGTCATGGACCGGCCAGTGCGCGTCGTCCCAGCCGTGCCCCCAGATCACACCGCTGGGCCGGGCCGCGGCGTACGCGCCGACCAGGGCCAGGAATTGCGGTTTGGAATCAGCGGTCCGCAGGTCCAGGCCGATGCGGGTGAGCCCGGTCGCGGTGACGTGAACGTGTGAGTCGACGAAGCCCGGTGTCACCAAAGCCCCCTCCAAGTCGACGGCATCGGCGTCGGGAAACTCCGACCGGGCCTCATCGTCGCTGCCGAGCCAGGCCACGATGCCGTCGCGGACGGCCATGGCCGTGGCATCGGGATGGGTGGGGCTGTGGATGCGCCCGCCCCATAGCAGCGTCGTCACCGCAAGAAACGTACGGTGCCCGGTGCGGTCAGGTGACTATTGGGGCCTGCGGATGACCGCGGGCAGGTTGGCCTCGGCGGTGCCAGCGTTACCGGAGTCGCCAGGGGTATCGGGAGTGCCAGGGGCGTCGGGGTCGTAGGAGGTGTCGACTACCTCGCCGTCGACGACATCGCCGCGGCCGAAGTACCGGCCGACCGGCGCGTCGACGACGACGATCCGGCGGGCCAGCGTCCGGGTAGCGAGGGCACCGGCCAGTGGACGCATCGCCGAACGTGTCGGCGGCAGCAGTATGAGCAGCCCGGCAATCGAGGTCACCAGGCCGGGAATCACCATCAGCAGGCTGCCGAGCGCCACGAGCGCACTGTCGGTGAGAAGGGTGGCCGGGTCACGCATGCCGCGCTGCAGCTGGGCGAGCTGACCGCGCGCCTGCGCGCCGGCCAACGCGATTCCCAGCGCGAACGTAGCGGCCAGCACCAGGAGCGTCCAGCCGAAGCCGATGGCATATACCAGCGCCACGACGACCGCCAGCTCGATGATCAGATAGACGAGGAACAGCCGCTTAGCCATGAACTCTCAACGCCTCCGTCACCACTGTAGTTCCGGCAGTTCCGGCGCGGCGCTCACGGCGCCGGCATGAGTTCGAGCGCGACGTTGTTGGTCATGCCGCCCCGCAGTTTGGAGAAGAAGTTGAACGTCTTGCCGAAGATCCCGTACCGCTTGCTTATCGCGCGGTACGCGTCCGCGGTGCGCGACTTGTTGATGGTCGCGATCGCGTCGACCGCCCCGCTCTTGGGGTTGCCGCGCATATCGCACTTGGCGATGGTCACGCGCGGGGTATTGCGAATGCGCTTGACCTTCCACGACTTCTCCTGGGTGATCACGATCAGCCCGCCGCCGTCGGGGACCGCCCAGATCGGTGTCGGCTTGGGCCGGCCGTCTTTGGTGAAGGTGGTCAACAGGATGTACTCGGATCCGGCGATGTCGGCGAAAGTCAGGGCCACGTCAATACACGCTAGTCAACCGTCGGCTCCCCCGCCCTCCAGTTCTCCCTCGGTCTCCAGCAGCACACGACGCAGCCCGGCCAGGGTGTCCGCTTCCGGTTCGGCCCACATACCGCGGTCAACGGCCTCCAGCAGCCTTTCGGCCATCCCGTGCAGCGCCCACGGATTCGACTCGGCCATGAACTTCCGGTTCTCGGCGTCGAGGACGTAGCTCCGCGTCAGTTGCTCGTACATCCAGTCGGCCATCACATGCGCGGTGGCGTCGTAGCCGAACAGGTAGTCGACCGTGGCCGCCATCTCGAACGCACCCTTGTAGCCGTGCCGGCGCATTGCGGCCATCCAGCGCGGATTGACCACCCGGGCCCGGAACACCCGCGTCGTCTCCTCGGAGAGCGTACGGGTGCGCACCGCATCGGGCCGGGTGTTGTCTCCCACATAGGCCGCCGGATCACGGCCGGTCAGCGCACGCACCGTGGCGACCATGCCGCCGTGGTACTGGAAGTAGTCGTCGGAATCGGCGATGTCGTGTTCGCGGGTGTCGATGTTCTTGGCGGCCACCGCGATGCGACGGTAGGCCCGTGTCATCGCCGCGGATGCCGGCGCGCCGTCGAGGTCTCGGCCGTAGGCGAATCCGCCCCACGCGGTGTACACCTGGGCGAGGTCCTTGTCGTCGCGCCAGTTCCGGGAGTCGATGAGTTGCAGCAGCCCCGCTCCGTAGGTACCCGGTTTGGAGCCGAAAATTCTTGTCGTGCAACGCCTCTGGTCACCATCCTCGGCCAGGTCGGCCTGGGTGTGGGCACGCACGTAGTTGTCCTCGGCGGCCTCGTCGAGGCCCGCGACGAGCCGGACGGCGTCGTCGAGCATCGTGACGACATGCGGGAAGGCGTCGCGGAAGAAGCCCGAGATTCGCACCGTCACGTCGATTCGCGGCCGCCCCAGCTCAGACAACGCGATCGCCTCCAGATCGACGACACGCCGCGAGGCGTCATCCCACACCGGCCGGACCCCGAGCAGCGCAAGGACTTCGGCGATATCGTCACCCGCGGTCCGCATCGCCGAAGTACCCCACACCGACAACCCGACCGACTCGGGCCAGTGGCCGTGATCTGCGCGGTAGCGCGCCAGCAGCGAATCGGCCATCGCCACACCCGTTTCCCAGGCCAGCCGCGACGGCACCGCCTTGGGATCCACCGAATAGAAGTTGCGGCCGGTGGGCAGCACGTTGACGAGGCCGCGCAACGGTGAGCCCGACGGTCCAGCCGCGATGAACCGCCCGTCGAGGGCGCGCAACACCTGGTCGACCTCCGAGGACGTTTGCGCCAGCCGGGGCACCACCTCGGCGGCCGCGAACCTCAGCGCCGCCGCCGCACCGGGGTTGTCGGTGAGCCCGGCGACCCGCTCGGCGTCCCAGCCGCAGTCCTGCAGCGCGGCAACCAGTTCCCGGGCCCGGGCTTCGGCGTCGTCGACGGCTTCCCGGGTGTCACTGCCGTCCTCGGCCAGACCCAGCGCCTGCCTCAACCCGGGCACCGACTGCCGGCCACCGAACAATTGACGGGCACGCAGGATCGCCAGCACCAGGTCGAGTTCGGCCTCACCGGCCGGCGCCTGACCCAGGATGTGCAGGCCGTCGCGGATCTGGACGTCCTTGATCTCGCACAGCCAGCCGTCGACATGCAGCAGCATGTCGTCGAAGGAATCCTCGTCGGGCATTGCGAAGCCCGCGAGGCCCAGATCGTGGTCCATCTTGGCCGCCCGCATCAGCGTCCAGATCTGCTGGCGGATCGCCGGCAACTTGCCGGGGTCGAGGGCCGCGATCGTCGCGTGCTCGTCGAGCAGCTGCTCCAGACGGGCGACGTCACCGTAGGTCTCGGCGCGCGCCATCGGCGGGATCAGGTGGTCGACCAGGACCGCGTGCGCGCGACGCTTGGCCTGGGTGCCCTCGCCGGGATCGTTGACCAGGAACGGGTAGACCAGCGGCAGATCCCCGAGGGCGGCGTCGGCGCCGCACGACGCGGACATGCCCAGCGTCTTGCCGGGCAGCCACTCCAGGTTGCCGTGTTTGCCGATGTGCACCACGGCGTCCGCCCCAAAGCTGCCCGGGAACGTGTCGTCGAGCCAGCGGTAGGCGGCCAGGTAATGGTGGCTGGGCGGCAGATCCGGATCGTGGTAGATGGCCACGGGATTTTCGCCGAATCCGCGCGGCGGCTGCACCAGCAACACGACGTTGCCGGATTGCATTGCCGCGATGACGATTTCGCCGTCGGGGTCGCGGCTGCGGTCGACGAAGAGTTCTCCCGGCGGAGGTCCCCAGTGCTTGGTGACCGCGTCCGCCAGATCGGCAGGCAGCGTCGCGAACCAGGCTCGGTAGTCGCGCGCCGGCACCCGTACCGCGCTGCCGGTCAACTGCTCCTCGGTCAGCCAGTCGGGGTCCTGTCCCCCGCGATCGATCAGCGCGTGCACCAGCGCGTCACCGTCACCGGCGTCCACCCCGGGGATGTCGCCGATGACGTAACCCGCGGCCCGCATCGCCCGCAGCAGCGCCACCGCGCTCGCCGGGGTGTCCAGTCCGACGGCGTTGCCGATGCGCGCGTGTTTGGTCGGGTATGCCGAGAACACCAACGCCACCTTCTTGTCCGCCGTCGCGACGTGACGCAACCGAGCGTGGCGCACCGCCAGCCCGGCGACCCGCGCGCACCGCTCCGGATCGGCGATGTAGGCGATCAACCCCTCATCGTCGATCTCCTTGAAGGAGAACGGCACCGTGACGATGCGGCCATCGAACTCGGGCACGGCCACCTGGGTGGCGACGTCGAGCGGGCTCAGGCCATCGTCGCCGTCCGACCACTGCGAGCGCGGGCTGGTCAGGCAGAGTCCCTGCAGGATCGGGATGTCGAGGGCGGCGAGATGCTCCACGTTCCAACTGTCGTCATCGCCGCCGGCCGCCGCTTCGGCGGGGCGGGCGCCCCCGGCCGCCAGGACGGTGACCACCAGCGCGTCGCAGGTGCCCAGCCGCGCCAGCAGTTCCGGCTCGGCGGTCCGCAGTGAGGCGCAGTACAGCGGCAGCGCCAGGCCGCCCGCGTCCTCGATTGCAGTGGACAGCGCCTTGATGTAGGCGGTGTTGCCCGCCAGATGCTGGGCGCGGTAGTAGAGCACCGCGACGGCGGGACCCCGGGCGTCCGACGGCCCACGGTCCAGTTCACCCCAGGCCGGGATGTCCACCGGCGGATCGAAGCCGACCCCGGTCATCAGCACCGTGTCGGAGAGGAACGCGTGCAGGTTGGCGAGATTGTCCACCCCGCCCTGGGCCAGGTAGACATGCGCCTGCACCGCGATGCCCGCCGGCACCGTCGAACGGTCCATCAGGTCGGCGTCGGGCGCCTGCTCGCCGCTGATCACCACCGTCGGCAGCCCGCTGGCCCGCACCGCGTCGATGCCGTCCTCCCAGGCCCGGTAGCCGCCGAGAATGCGCACCACCACGACGTCGGCGCCGTCGAGCAGGCCGGGCAGCTCGTCGGCCAGCAGCCGCGACGGGTTTGCCCAGCGGTAGGCCGCACCGCACGCGCGGGCAGTGATCAGGTCGGTGTCGGACGTCGACAGCAGCAGTACGGTCGGTTCGGGCACGGCTTAATTCCTACCGCACGTGCCGTCCCGCAGTGTGCCGTCCCGCGCGGTGCTACAGCAGGTGCGTCCGGCGTGACTGGCGTGCGTCTTCCTCACGCATTCGGCGTAGCCGGTCGTGCCGCACGAGCTTGTGGCGATCGTCGACGTGGCCGGCCAACAGGAAGACGGCGCGTACTGGGTTCATCTCAATCACACCCCCGGGTGCCCCGGCCGAATCACCGGATATCCGCGACGTTACGAAGCGGTGCGGGCATGCACACGCGTAGTCGACTACGCGATCGCCCGCGTTCCACCGCCCCGGTGGGGTGGTCCTGCGATGCTCGCGAACGACGCGCAGCACGCCGTACCGTGGACGGGTGCCCCGCACCCCGGACGACGACGCCTGCCCCGGCGTCCTCAGGCTGCACCAGGCCGCCGACGGGCCGTTGATGCGTATCCGGCTACCGGGCGGCGCACTGCGATCCGATCAGCTGCAGAGTCTGGCGGTCGCCGCGCGCGATCACGCCGCGGGTGTGCTCGAACTGACGGGCCGCGGAAACATCCAGCTCCGCGGCGTCACCGACGCCCGTGCGGTTGCCGAAGCTCTGGCCGCGGCGGGCCTGCTGCCGTCGCCGGACCGGGAGCGGCCGCACACCATCGCCGCATCCCCGCTGTCGGGCCGCGTCGGTCACTTCGCCGACGTGCGCGGTTTGACCGCCGACCTCGATTCGGCCCTGCTGGCCGCCGCCGGCGACACCGTCCTGCCGGGACGTTTCTGGATCGCTATTGACGACGGTCGCGGCGACATCGCGGGCCTGGGCGCCGACATCGGCGCGCGGCTGGCCGGTGACCTCGCCGAGTTGCAGGTGACCGGCCGCGACACCGGCGTGCGGATACCGGCGGCCGCCGTTCCCGACGCGCTCGCCGCCGCGGCGGACCGGTTCGCCAGGATTCGCGGAAGTGCCTGGCGGGCAGCCGAATTGACCGATCCAGCGGTTCTCGTCGACGGCGCGGTGCTGGGCCCGGCCGCCGCCGTGGTCAGCCGTGCCCCGGTGGGCTGGATCGAGCAGACCGACGGACGGATCGCCTTGGGCGCGGGGGTACCGCTGGGCAGCCTGCCCGCGCGCACCGCCGGGTTCCTGGCCGCCGTCGACGCCCCGGTCGTAGTCACACCGTGGCGCTCGGTGATTGTCTGCGACCTCGACGAGGCGGTCGCCGACTCGGCGCTGCGGGTGCTCGCACCGATGGGGCTGATTTTCGACGAGAACTCGCCCTGGCTGATGGCGAGCGCGTGCACCGGCAGCCCCGGTTGCTCCCGCAGCCTGGCCGACGTGCGCACCGACACCGCCCGCGCGGTCGAGTCCGGCGACACCGGGACACGCCACCGGCACTATGTGGGCTGTGAGCGGGCCTGCGGCAGCCCGCCGGACGGCGATGTCCTGATCGCCACCGCGGACGGCTACCGGACCCGCGCTCGTTAGGGTGGCCCGGTGCTCGACTACATCCGCGACGCCGACGAAATCTACCGCCAATCCTTCGCGACGATCCGGGCCGAAGCCGACTTGACGCGGTTCCCCGACGACGTCGCGCGGGTGGCGGTGCGGTTGATCCACACGTGCGGCCAACCCGATGTCACCGAACACATCGCATTCACCCGCGATGTCGTCACGCGTGCCCGCGCCGCCCTCGTTGCGGGCGCTCCAGTGCTGTGCGACTCGTCGATGGTCGCCGCGGGCATCACCGCCGCGCGCCTGCCCGCCCGCAACGACGTGGTATCGCTGGTCGCCGACCCCCGGGCGGCCGACCTGGCGGCACGTATCGGCAACACCCGCTCCGCTGCCGGAGTCCAGTTGTGGTCCGACCGGCTCGACGGCGCGGTTGTGGCGATCGGCAACGCGCCCACCGCACTGTTTCGGCTGCTGGAATTGCTCGACGACGGCGTGCCTGCGCCGGCCGCGGTGCTGGGCGGGCCGGTCGGCTTCGTCGGCTCCGCACAGTCCAAGAAGGAGCTGATCGACGATCCGCGCGGCATGTCCTACCTGGTGGTGACGGGCCGGCGCGGCGGTAGCGCGATGGCCGCGGCCGCGGTCAACGCGATCGCGAGCGATCTTCGATGACGGGCAGGTTATGGGGCGTCGGCCTGGGACCGGGAGACCCTGAGCTGGTGACCGTCAAAGCCGCCCGGGTGATCGGTGCGGCCGACGTGGTGGCCTACCACAGTGCCCGGCACGGCCGCAGCATCGCCCGCGGCATCGCCGAACCGTATCTGCGTGCGAGCCAAATCGAAGAGCACCTGGTGTACCCGGTGACGACGGAGACCACGGACCATCCCGGCGGTTACGCGGGCGCGATGGAGGATTTCTACGCTGCGTCGGCCGCGCGTATCGCGGCGCACCTGGAGGCGGGGCGCGACGTCGCGTTGCTGGCCGAGGGCGACCCGCTGTTCTACAGCAGCTACATGCATATGCACGCCCGCCTCACCCGGCGGTTCGACGCGGTGATCGTGCCCGGTGTGACGTCGGTAAGCGCAGCCTCGGCGGCGATCGGCACCCCGCTCGTCCAACGCGACGAGGTGCTGTCGATCCTGCCGGGCACCCTCGCGCCCGGCGAGTTGACGCGGCGCCTGGCCGACAGCGACGCAGCGGTCGTCCTGAAGCTCGGACGTTCGTTTCCCGCTGTGCGCGAAGCGCTTTCGCTTTCCGGTCGACTGGGCGACGCATTCTACGTGGAGCGGGCGAGCACGGAAGGGCAGAAGGTGGCGCCCGCCGCGGACGTCGCGGAGGACTCGGTGCCCTACTTCTCGCTCGCGATGGTCCCCGGGGGCCGCAGGGCGCAACGACGGACCGGGACGGTCGCGGTGGTCGGGCTGGGTCCGGGCGATCCCGCGTGGATGACGCCGCAGAGCTGCGCCGAACTGGCCGCGGCGACCGACCTCATCGGGTACGGACCGTATCTGCAGCGGGTGCAGGGCCGCGACGGCCAACGGCAGCACCCCAGCGACAACACCGACGAGCCGGAGCGCGCGCGGCTGGCCTGCCGGCTGGCCGAGCAGGGCCGCGCGGTGGCGGTTGTGTCGTCAGGCGATCCGGGGGTGTTCGCGATGGCGACGGCGGTGCTCGAAGAGGCCGCTCGGTGGCCGGGCATCGAGGTCCGGGTGATCCCCGCGATGACCGCCGCTCAGGCCGTCGCGAGCCGGGTGGGGGCTCCCCTGGGTCACGACTACGCGGTGATCTCGCTGTCCGACCGGCTCAAACCGTGGGATGTCATCGCGGCCCGGCTGACCGCGGCGGCGTCCGCGGATCTCGTGCTGGCGATCTACAACCCGGCGTCGAAGACACGCACCTGGCAGGTCGCGGCGATGCGGGAGCTGCTGCTCGAACACCGTGACCCCGGAACGCCGGTGGTGATCGGACGTGATGTGTCCGGTCCGCGGGAGTCGGTGACGGTGGTGCGGCTGGCCGATCTGGATCCGGGCGATGTCGACATGCGCTGCCTGCTGATCGTCGGGTCGTCGCAGACCCGCTGGGAAGGCGACCGGGTTTTCACTCCGCGGACCTATCCCGGCTGACCAGGAACCCCCGCACCGCAGCCGATCCCGGCTCTCGATCGCGTAGTCGACTACTCGCGAACTGCGGCATTTCGGCCGGTATTTTCGGTTTTCGCATCCAAATCGAAACGGGGAGGAATCGAGATGCGAGATATGAGAGGCAACTGGATGATCGTCCAAAGCAATGGCTTCCGAGTGGTGTTCGAAATCTTCGATCAAAATATGCAGACAGGTGAGATTTTCGGCAACGGACACGTTGTCGGGGGAAAAA